>NZ_JBIARA010000022.1:0-103639 GCF_042889525.1 Micromonospora sp. NPDC002575
CGAGCTGGCCGACTTCGGCGTGGTGGGCGACCTGTTCAAGGTCGTGCCGCAGGCCGCCGAGGAGATCCGCAAGCGCAAGTGAGCCACCCCCGGGGTGACCCGGGCGAGACGCCGAAGGGGGCCACCCGGGATCGGGTGGCCCCCTTCGCGCGAATGTCGACGGGGAGCTGATCGGCGGGCCGGGGAGCTGATCCGGCCCGCCGATCAGCCCGTCAGGGCGCCCCTCGACAGGCTGTCGCCGGAGTGGGCGGGCTGGTCGTCGTGCTGCTCGGCGGACGTCCACCACCGGGCAGGTCCGGAGGCCGACGTTTGGCGGCAACGGTAGCAGCGCGTCCCCCGTGCCGGAATCCAGCACGCCGATCGAGAGCATCCGCACGGTCGCCGGGTCGATGAGCCAGACCTCGTAGTACCCCGATACCGCCGGGGCATTCGTGGAGCACGCCCGGCTCTGGCCCGCGTGGTCATCCGGCCCGGGATGTGACGAATCGAGGTTCCTGAACGCCTGAAGTGGTGTCGGACCTGTCTCCGCACCCCCGCCCGCGCCCCGGGGTCTCCCCGCCCCGGGGCGCGGGCGACCTCCGGGGTCGGGCCGGCGCAACCCCGGTCAGTAGGCTGAACGGCGATGGCATACCTGGATCACGCGGCGACGACTCCGATGCTCGACGAGGCACTGGAGGCGTACGTGGCCGCCGCTCGCGAGGTCGGCAACGCGTCGTCACTGCACGCGGCGGGCCGGCGCGCCCGCCGCCGGGTGGAGGAGTCCCGCGAGCGGGTGGCCGCCGCGCTGGGCGCCCGCCCCTCCGAGGTGATCTTCACCGGCGGCGGGACGGAGAGCGACAACCTGGCGGTCAAGGGCATCTTCTGGGCCCGCCGGACCGCCTCCCCGGCCCGCCGCCGGGTGGTCTCCAGCGCCGTCGAGCATCACGCCGTCCTCGACGCGGTCGACTGGCTGGCCGAGCACGAGGGCGCCGAGCTGGGCTGGCTCCCGGTGGACGCCGCGGGCCGGCTCGACCCGGAGGCGCTGCGCGCCGAGCTGGCCGCCCACGGCGACGCCGTCGCCGTGGTCACCGCGATGTGGGCCAACAACGAGGTCGGCACCCTCCAGCCGGTGAGCGCGCTCGCCGCCGTCGCCGCCGAGCACGGGGTGCCGTTCCACACGGACGCGATCCAGGCGGTCGGCCAGGTGCCCGTCGACTTCGCCGCCAGCGGCGTCTCCGCGCTGACGGTCACCGGGCACAAGCTCGGCGGCCCGGCCGGGGTGGGCGCGCTGCTGCTCGCCCGCGACGTCGCGGCCACCCCGCTGCTGCACGGCGGCGGCCAGGAACGCGACGTGCGGTCCGGGACCCTCGACACCGCCGGCATCGTCGCCTTCGCGGTCGCCGTCGAGGCGGCGGTGAAGGGCCAGCAGGAGTACGCGGCCCGCGTCGCCGCCCTCCGCGACGACCTCGTGCGGCGGGTCCGGCACGCCGTGCCCGAGGTGGTCTTCAACGGCGACCCCGACGACCGGCTGCCCGGCAACGCGCACTTCTCCTTCCCCGGCTGCGAGGGCGACGCGCTGCTGCTGCTGCTCGACGCCCAGGGCATCGCCTGCTCCACCGGCTCGGCCTGCTCGGCCGGGGTGGCCCAGCCCTCCCACGTGCTGATCGCGATGGGCGCCGACGACGACCGGGCCCGCTCCTCGCTGCGTTTCACCCTCGGCCACACCAGCGGGCAGGCCGACGTCGACGCGCTCGTGGCGGCCCTGCCGGCGGCGGTGGAGCGGGCCCGCCGCGCCGCCGCCCTGCGCGCGCCCCGCTGACCGCCCCGCTGCCCCGGGCAGCCGCGCCGGGCCCGGTAGGCTCGAAGCCGGGGAAGGGAGCGTGACGCGGTGAAGGTGTTGGCGGCCATGTCCGGCGGGGTCGACTCCGCCGTGGCGGCGGCGCGGGCCGTGGAGGCCGGGCACGACGTCACCGGCGTGCACCTGGCGCTGGCCCGCAACCCGCAGACGTACCGCACCGGGGCGCGCGGATGCTGCACGCTGGAGGACTCGCGGGACGCGCGCCGCGCCGCCGACGTGCTCGGCATCCCGTTCTACGTGTGGGACATGGCCGACCGGTTCCACGCCGACGTGGTCGACGACTTCGTCGCCGAGTACGCGGCCGGCCGCACCCCCAACCCCTGCCTGCGCTGCAACGAGAAGATCAAGTTCGCGGCGGTGCTGGACCGGGCCGTGGCGCTGGGCTTCGACGCGGTGGTCACCGGCCACCACGCCCGGCTCGGCCCCGACGGGCTGCTGCGCCGCAGCGTCGACGCGGCCAAGGACCAGTCGTACGTGCTCGCGGTGCTGACCCGCGCCCAGCTCGACCGGTCGGTCTTCCCGCTCGGCGACTCGACCAAGGCCCAGGTCCGCGAGGAGGCGGCCCGGCGCGGCCTCGCCGTCGCCGACAAGCCCGACTCGCACGACATCTGCTTCATCGCCGACGGCGACACCCGGGGCTTCCTCGCCGGCCGGCTCGGCGAGGCCCCGGGCCAGGTGGTCGACGCTCTCACCGGCGCGGTCGTCGGCAGCCACACCGGCGCGTACGCGTACACGGTGGGGCAGCGCCGTGGCCTGCACCTGGACCGGCCGGCCCCCGACGGCCGCCCCCGCTACGTGCTCTCCATCACCCCGAAGACCAACACCGTCACCGTGGGCCCGGCCGAGGCGCTGGAGGTCTCCACGGTGCGCGCCGAGCGTCCCGTGTGGACGGGCGGCGAGCGCCCGGCCGGGCCGATCGAGTGCGAGGTGCAGCTGCGCGCCCACGGCGACGTGGTCCCCGCCACCGTCGAGCTGACCGGCGACACGCTGCGCGCCGAGCTGCGCCGCCCGGTGCGCGGCGTCGCCGCCGGCCAGGCCGTCGTCGCGTACCGGCCGGACCCGGCCGGCGACGTCGTGCTCGGCTCGGCGACCATCGCCGGCTGACGCGACGCCCGGCTTCGCGACCATCGCCGCGTGCCGCCGGCCGCCGACCGGTACCCTTCGCCCGTGACAGCTAGCGCGTGGCCCTGGCCCCTCGGCGCGGCGACCGGCATCGGCTCGCTGCCCGGCACCGACATCGCCGAGGCGCAGCGGATCGTCCTCGGGGAGCTGCCCGCCCTGCCCCACCTGCCCGAGCTGCCGGCGCGCGGCCCCGGCGCGGACCTGATCGGCCGCACCGGCGGCCTGCTGGTCGAGCTGCCCGTCGAGCTGTACGCGGCCCGCTGGCGGGTCGCCCCCCGACCGGGGCGGGACCTGCGCCGGGCCCGGGACCTCATGGAACGCGACCTCGACCAGCTCGCCGAGCAGGCCGAGGAGTACGCCGGCCCGGTCAAGGTGCAGGCCGCCGGCCCGTACACCCTGGCCGCCGGGATCGACCTGCCGATCGGCGGCCGGATGCTGCGCGATCCGGGCGCGGTGCGGGACCTCGCCGGTTCCCTCACCGAGGGGCTGCGCGCCCACCTCGCGGCGGTGGCCCGCCGGCTGCCCCGGGCCTCGGTGCTGCTCCAGCTCGACGAGCCGTCCCTGCCGGCCGTGCTGGCCGGGCGGGTGCCCACCGAGAGCGGCTTCGGCACGTACCGGCCGGTGCCGCAGCCCGACGCGGCGGACCTGCTGCGCACGGTGGTCGAGGCCGTCGGCGTGCCCGTCGTGGTGCACTGCTGCGCGCCGGACGTCCCGCTGGAGCTGATCCGCTCGACCGGCGCGGCCGGGGTCGCGCTGGACCTCGCCCTGGTGAAGGACCTGGACCCGCTCGGCGAGGCGATCGACGCCGGGCTCGGGCTGCTGGCCGGCGCCGCGCCGGCCACCCCGCCGCCCGGCGGTCGCGCGCCGACCTCCGCCCAGGTCGCCGACCAGGTACGTCAGCTCTGGGACCGCCTCGGCTTCCCCCGCCGCCGGCTGCCCGAGCAGGTGGTGGTCACCCCCGCCTGCGGCCTCGCCGGGGCCACGCCGCAGCACGTCCGGGCGGTGCTCGCGGCGTGCCGGGACGCGGGCCGGCGACTCGCCGAGGACTGAGGTTTCCTGTCGCACCCCGTGGGCAGGATGACGGGATGATCGGTCAACTGCGAAGCACCGTCATCGACTGCCCCGATCCCCGTGCCCTCGCCGCCTTCTACGCCGAGCTGACGGGCCTGCCGCTGGCGGAGGGTGACTCCGACGGCGACGACTGGGTGGTGCTCGGCGGCCCGGTGGGGCAGCAACCCCGGCTGGCCTTCCAGAAGGCGCCCGACCTGCGCCCGCCGACCTGGCCCGACCCGGAACGGCCGCAGCAGCTCCACCTCGACGTCACCGTCACCGACGTCGAGGCGGCCGAGCGCGCGGTGCTGGCGCTGGGCGCGCGCCGGCTCGACGGCGAGGGGGAGGGGTTCCGGGTCTACGCCGACCCGGCCGGCCACCCGTTCTGCCTCTGCTGGGACTGACCCGCCCGGCTGTGTCCCGTCGCATGGCGGGGACCGCCGGGGCGGGGCATGATCACACGGGTGATCGACTCCTCGCTCCGGCGGGCCTCCGGCTCGCTGCTCGGCCTGGCCTACGGTGACGCGCTGGGCCGCCCGACCGAGTTCCTGACCGTCGCCGAGATCCACCGCCGGTACGGCCCGTCCGGCCCCCGGGAGCTGGAGGGCGACCCGGCGCTGGTCACCGACGACACCCAGATGGCGCTGGCGGTGGGCTGGGCGCTGCACGACGCGCCCGCGCTCACCCCGGCAGCGGTCGAGCCGCTGCTGCGCGAGCGCTTCCTGGCCTGGGCGGTCAGCCCCGACAACAACCGCGCGCCGGGCATGACCTGCCTGCGGGCCTGCGCGGAGCTGTCCCAGGGCGTGCGCTGGCAGGAGGCGACCGTGGCCGGCTCGAAGGGCTGCGGGGCCAACATGCGGGTCACCCCGGTCGGGCTGCTCGCCGTCGACCTGGACACCCTGGCCGGTCTCGCCCAGCTCCAGGCGGGCCTGACCCACGGCCACCCGACCGGGCTGGCCGCGAGCGAGCTGACCGCGTATGCGGTCCGACTGCTGCGCGACGGCGCGGCGCTGGCCGAGCTGCCGGCGCTGCTCACCGACCGGGCCCGGGAGCAGCGCCGGGTCTACCGGTCGGACTGGCTCGGCGACCTGTGGCAGCGCCCCGGCGTCGACTCGCCGCAGGAGTTCATCGCCCGCGGCTGGGACGAGTGCCTGGGGGCCCTGGGCCGCCTGACCACCACCCTGACCCGTCCCGACGACGGCGACGACCCGTGCCGGCGTACCGGCGAGGGATGGGTGGCCGAGGAAGCGCTGGCGACCGCGTTGCTCTGCGCGCTGTGGCACGCCGACGACCCGGTCGGCGCGCTGGCGCGCGGCGCGACCACCGCCGGCGACTCCGACTCCATCGCGGCCCTGGCCGGCGCGTTCGTCGGCGCGGCACACGGCCTGCCGGCCTGGCCGACCGACTGGGCCACCCGCATCGAGTACGCCGACCAGCTCGCCGCCCTGGCCGCCCCCCTCGACTGACTGCTCCCGGCCGACTGCCTCTCGACCCGCCCTCCGAGCCGGCGGCGGGTCGAGGGCGGATGACTGCTGCCGGGACATGGGGAGCTGAGTCGAATACGACATCAGCGCCCTGCGAAGCAGCCCGGACCACGGGCGGCGACACGCTCGGCGGTGCGCCATCGGCCCGGTGGGGGTGTGTCGGAGCGCATCGGACACAGCGCAGCGTTCCCAGGGATACGCAGCGGCAGGACAGGCAGTGTGCCGAAGCCCGGGTGGGCGCGGCCTGGCGGGCGGGCTCGGCGGCGGGGGCCTGGCGGTGGGTGGCTCGGCGGTGGGTGGGGGTGATGTCGTTGGTGACTCAGCTCCCAAGGCACCGCAACTGCGCATGTTCCCTCGCGTGTGACGCCGGCTGCTGCGCCCAGGCCGCGGATTGTCCCACCGTCCCGATACGGTGCGGGGGTAGCGTGAACAGGGAGGTCGACGCGGTGTCCGAAGCCGGCAGCATGTCCGAGGAAGCCGTTCCACAGCAGGTGAGCCCGGCGCAGGAGGCGGCGGCGGGCCCCGAGCCGACCCCCGAGGCACGGGAGCGGCACGCCACCCTCAGCCAGGAGCTGACCGAACACCAATACCGCTACTACGTGCTGGACGCGCCCACCGTCTCCGACGCCGACTTCGACCGGCAGTTGCGCGAGCTGGAGGCCCTGGAGGCCGAGTTTCCCGCCCTGCGCACCCCCGACTCGCCGACCCAGCGGGTCGGCGGGACCTTCTCCACCGACTTCACGCCGGTCACCCACGCCGAGCGGATGCTGTCCCTCGACAACGCGTTCGCCGACGAGGAGCTGGCGGCCTGGGCCGAGCGGGTGGAGCGGGACGCGGGCGGCCCGGTGCCCTACCTCTGCGAGCTCAAGGTCGACGGGCTGGCGATCAACCTCACCTACGAGCAGGGTCGGCTGGTGCGGGCCGCCACCCGGGGCGACGGGCGCACCGGCGAGGACGTCACGGCCAACGTCCGCAGCATCCGCGACGTGCCGGCCCGGCTGACGCCGTCCGACGAGTTTGCCGACGTGCCCGAGTTCGTCGAGGTGCGCGGCGAGATCTACTTCCCGATCGCCGGTTTCGCCGACCTCAACGCGAGCCTCGTCGAGCAGGGCAAGGCGCCCTTCGCCAACCCGCGCAACGCCGCTGCGGGCAGCCTGCGGCAGAAGGACCCCCGGATCACGGCGTCCCGGCCGCTGCGGCTGGTGGTGCACGGCATCGGCGCCCGTCGTGGCTACACCCCGACGGCCCAGTCCGAGTCGTACGCGGCGCTGCGCGCCTGGGGGCTGCCGACCAGCGACCGGTGGCGGGTCGTGCCCGACCTGGCCGGCGTCGCCGAGTTCATCGCGTACTACGCCGAGCACCGGCACGACGTCGAGCACGAGATCGACGGCGTGGTGGTCAAGGTCGACCCGGTCTCCATCCAGGGCCGGCTCGGCTCGACCAGCCGGGCCCCGCGCTGGGCGATCGCCTTCAAATACCCGCCGGAGGAGGTCAACACCAAGCTGCTCGACATCGCCGTCAACGTCGGGCGCACCGGCCGGGTCACCCCGTACGCGATCCTGGAGCCGGTCCTGGTCGCCGGGTCCACGGTGGCCCAGGCCACCCTGCACAACGCGCACGAGGTCGAGCGCAAGGGGGTGCTGATCGGCGACACGGTGGTGATCCGCAAGGCCGGCGACGTGATCCCCGAGGTGCTCGGCCCGGTGGTCGACCTGCGCCCCGCCGACGCCCGCCCGTTCGTCATGCCCACCACCTGCCCGGCCTGCGGCACCGGCCTGCGGCCCGAGAAGGAGGCGGACGTCGACATCCGCTGCCCCAACAGCCGCAGCTGCCCCGCGCAGCTACGCGAGCGGGTCTTCCACCTCGCGGGCCGGGGCGCGTTCGACATCGAGGTGCTCGGCTACAAGGGCGCGGCGGCGCTGCTCGACGCGCACGTCATCACCGACGAGGGCGACCTGTTCAGCCTCGACGCCGAGCGGCTGGCCCGGTCGCCGTTCTTCGTCAACAAGGACGGCAGCCTCGGCAGCAACGCCAGCAAGCTCCTCGACAACCTCGCCGTGGCCCGGGAACGCGACCTGTGGCGGGTGCTGGTCGGGCTCTCCATCCGGCACGTCGGCCCGACCGCCGCCCAGGCCCTCGCCCGGCACTTCCGGTCGATGGCGGCGATCCAGGCCGCCAGCGAGGAGGAGCTCTCCTCGGTCGACGGCGTCGGCCCGACGATCGCGGCCAGCATCGTCGAGTGGTTCACCGTCGACTGGCACCGCGAGGTGGTCCGCAAGTGGGCCGAGGCCGGCGTACGCATGGCCGAGGATGCCGTCGACGAGGGGCCGCGCCCGCTGGAGGGGCTCACGGTTGTGGTGACCGGCACCCTGAGCGGGTTCTCCCGAGACCAGGCCGCCGAGGCGATCCAGGTGCGGGGCGGCAAGGTCACCGGCTCGGTCTCCAAGAAGACCGGCTTCGTGGTGGTGGGCGACAACCCGGGCTCCAAGGCCGACAAGGCGGCCACCCTCAAGGTGCCGGTGCTCGACGAGGACGGCTTCCGGGTCCTGCTCGACCAGGGCCCGGACGCGGCCCGGGAGGTCGCCCGGGTCGGCGAGTGACCCGGGCGGGAGCGCGGCAAGCCCCGCGACGGGCGGTCGCCGGTGCGCCTTGCCCGGACCTGGCCGCGTATACCAAGTTAGTTACGACTACGACCGATTCGCGGCTGTCATCTCTGAAAAGCGGCACCCAGGGCGTTTCATGGTGGTCACGGCGGGCGCAGGGCCCGCCGTGACCGCTGCCCGGGAGGTGCGATGGAGGCCGCCGATCCGCGAAACTCCGTCCCGCCGGGACGGGTGACGCCCTTCTTCGGCTTCGTCGCCGCCGTCGCCGCGCTGGCAGTGCTGCTCTCCGCCGGGCCGCTGGCCGCGCTGGCGGGCCGGCTCGCCGAGCTGCCGGCGGCGTTCTGGACGATGGCGGCGCTCGCCGTCGTCTGCGACGCGCGGCCGTTCGTGCCGCCCGGGCGGCGGCAGTCCTCGGCGGTCTTCCCGTCCACCTGCTTCACCTTCGCCATCCTGCTCGGCTGGGGGCTGGGCCCCGCCGTGGCCGTGCAGACCGTGGCGGTGGTCGTCTCCGGCTGGCGGATGGGGCACGCCGCGTGGCGGTCCGGCTTCAACGCCGCCCAGTACGCCTGCGCCCTCGCCGCCGCCTCGGCGGTCACCGCGCTGGGGCCGGGGAACATCTTCGCCGGCGGGCGGCTGCGCGCGGCCGACGTGGCGGCGGTGGGCGCGGCGACCGCCGTCTGGTTCGCGGTCAACTACGGCCTGGTCAGCACCGCCCTCCGGCTGCGCTTCGCGGACCGCTGGTGGCCCGGCGTGCGGTCCGGCCTGGGCTACGAGCTGATCTCCACCGGGTCGCTGCTGCTGCTCGCCCCGGTGCTGGTCGCCGCCGCCCGGGCCAGCGCCGCGCTGATCCCGCTGGTGCTGGTGCCGCTGTTCGCGGTCTACCGGATGGCCCGGCTCGCCGCCGAGCAGGAACAGCTCGGCGCGCTCGACCCGCTCACCGGCCTGCCCAACCGCAAGGCGCTGCTGGCCGAGGTCGCCGAGCAGGTCCACCTGCACGCCGAGCGGTCCGCGCGCGACGAGCCGGACGCCCACCTCGCGCTGCTGCTGATCGACCTGGACCGGTTCAAGAACGTCAACGACGCGCTCGGCCACGCCGTCGGCGACCGGCTGCTGATCGAGGTCAGCGCCCGGCTGGCCGGCGCGGTGGGCGAGCGGGACCTGCTCGCCCGCCTCGGCGGGGACGAGTTCGCCATCGTCAGCACCGGGCTGGCCGGCGTGGACGCCGCCCGCGCCACGGCCGAGCGGCTGGTCGCCGCGCTCGCCGAGCCGGTGTCGCTGGACGGGCTGCCGCTGGACGTCGGCGGCTCCATCGGCATCGCCATGTATCCCGAGCACGGCGAGGACTTCGCCACCCTGATGCGCCACGCCGACGTCGCCATGTACGACGCCAAGCACCGCAACGACACCATCGCCGTGTACGCCGCCGAATCCGACCACAACTCGGCCGAGCGGCTGGGACTCCTGGCCGACCTGCGGCGCGTACTCGAGGCGGGGCCGGCCGGGTCGGCGGAGCGCGACGCGCCGGTCGGCGCGCGCGGCGGGGACGGGGCCGCGCTGCCGGCGGCCCTGCCCGCGGCGGCGGGCGGACCGGTCGACGCGGGCCGGCCGGCGGCGGTCGGGCCGGGCCGGTGGTGGGCCCGCCGGCACCGGGAACGCGCGGAGCCGGACCACCCCGACGACCTGATCAACCGGATCGTCACCGCCGCCGACCCGATCCGCCGGCGGGCCGCCGAGCCCGCCGCCGAGCCGGGCGGGTCGGGCGTCGAGGGGCCGGTGCCGCAGGCCGGGCCGGCGCGCGGCGACGCGGACGGCGTCGGGCGGATCACCATGTACTACCAGCCCCAGGTCGCCATCGCCACCGGCGAGGTCGTCGGCGTGGAGGCGCTGCTGCGCTGGCGGCACCCGCGCCGGGGCATGGTCGACCCGGAGGAGCTGATCCGGGTCGCCGAGCAGAGCGCCGTGATGCGGCTGCTCACCCGCCGGGTCGTCGACGACGTGGTGGAGCAGCTCGCGAAGTGGGCGGGGGCCGGGATCACCCTGCGGGCCGCGCTCAACGTCAGCGTCCGGGACCTGCACACCGGCGAGATCGCCGACCAGATCGCCGACCGGCTGGCCCGCTACGGCGTCCGGCCCGACCGGCTGCAACTGGAGATCACCGAGGGCGCGCTGATGGCCGACCCCCGGCGGGTGCTGGCCACCATCTCGCGGCTGCACGCCATCGGCGTGGCCATCGCGCTTGACGACTTCGGCACCGGCTACTCGTCGATGCAGCATCTGCGTCGGCTGCCGCTGTCGGAGGTCAAGGTGGACCGGTCGTTCGTGCTCGGGATGGCCGACGACGCCGACGACGCCGCGATCGTCCGGTCGATGATCGAGCTGGCCGGGGCGCTCGGGCTGCGCGTCGTCGCCGAGGGCGTGGAGGACGAGCGGACCTGGCGGCTGCTGCACGCCGCCGGCTGCGACGTGGCGCAGGGGTGGTTCTACGCCCGACCCATGCCCGCCGGGGAGCTGACCGACTGGCTCGCCCGCTACCGGCCGCTGCGGCCGGCGGCCCGCGAGGCGGAGAGCCGGCCCCCACAGGCCCGGTGACCCCGCCGCCGCGCCGGCCGCAGGGGGAGCCGGGGACGCCCGGCCGGTGCCGGGCAATAGACTCGCTGCGGTCACCGCGCGTCATCGTCGTTCCCGGCGCACGGCAGGCCACCGCCAGATGCAGCACGACAGACAGCCAGAAGGGGGCACTGATGGCCGCCATCTCCCGCGAGGAGGTCGCGCACCTGGCGCGACTGTCGCGGCTCGCCGTCACGGAGGAGGAGCTGGACACCTTCGCCGGCCAGCTCGACACGATCCTCCAGGCGGTCGCCCAGGTCGGCGAGGTCGCCGCGGCGGACATCCCGCCGACGTCCCACTCCGTGCCGTTGACCAACGTGCTGCGCGAGGACGTGGTGGTGCCCGGCCTGACCCCGGCCGAGGCCCTGTCGGGCGCGCCCGACGCCGAGGAGCAGCGGTTCCGCGTCCCGCGGATCCTGGACGAGGATGTGGCGTCATGACCGACCTGACCAAGCTGACCGCCGTCGAGCTCGCCGGCCTCGTCGCCGACGGCCAGACCTCGGCGGTCGAGGTGACCCGGGCCCACCTGGACCGCATCGCCGCCGTCGACGACCGGGTCAACGCCTTCCTGCACGTCGACGCCGACGGCGCGCTCGCCGCCGCCCGCGCCGTCGACGAGCGCCGGGCCGCCGGCGAGGAGCTCGGCCCCCTCGCGGGCGTGCCGGTCGCCGTCAAGGACGTGCTCACCACCAGGGGCGTGCCGACCACCGTCGGGTCGAAGATCCTGGAAGGCTGGCGTCCGCCGTACGACGCGACGATCGTGCAGCGGCTGCGCGCCGCCGGCACGGTGATGCTCGGCAAGACCAACATGGACGAGTTCGCGATGGGCTCCTCCACGGAATACTCGGCGTACGGGCCGACCCGCAACCCGTGGGACACCGACCGCATTCCCGGCGGCTCCGGTGGCGGCAGCGCCGCCGCGCTCGCCGCGTACGAGGCGCCCCTGGCCATCGGCTCGGACACCGGCGGCTCGATCCGCCAGCCGGGCGCGGTCACCGGCACCGTCGGCGCGAAGCCCACCTACGGCGGCACCTCCCGCTACGGCCTGGTGGCGTTCTCCTCCTCGCTGGACACCCCCGGCCCGTGCGCGCGTACGGTGCTCGACGCGGCGCTGCTGCACGCGGCCATCGGCGGCCACGACCCGCGCGACTCCACCTCCATCCCGCAGCCGGTGCCCGACGTGGTCGCCGCCGCCCGGCTCGGCGCGACCGGCGACCTGACCGGCGTGAAGCTGGGCGTGGTCACCGAGTTCTCCGGCGAGGGCGCGGAGCCGGGCGTCGCGGCGGCGTTCCGCGACTCCGTCGACGCCCTGGCCAAGCTCGGCGCGGAGATCGTCGAGGTGTCCTGCCCCCACTTCAAGTACGCGCTGCCGGCGTACTACCTGATCGCCCCGAGCGAGTGCTCCTCCAACCTGGCCCGCTTCGACGGCGTCCGGTTCGGCCTGCGCGAGGGCGACGACGGCAACCGGTCCCTCGAAGAGGTCATGTCGCTGACCCGGGACGCCGGCTTCGGCCCCGAGGTCAAGCGCCGGATCATGCTCGGCACGTACGCCCTCTCCTCGGGCTACTACGACGCCTACTACGGGCAGGCGCAGAAGGTCCGCACCCTGATCACCCGGGACTTCACCGCCGCGTTCGAGCGGGTCGACGCGCTGATCTCGCCGACCACCCCGTTCGTGGCGTTCCCGATCGGCGCGCGCACCTCCGACCCGTACCAGATGTACCTGGCCGACCTCTACACCATCCCCACCAACCTGTACGGCGGGCCGGGCATCTCGGTGCCGTGCGGGCTCTCCGAGGGGCTGCCCGTCGGCCTCCAGGTCATGGCCCCGACGATGGCCGACGACCGGATGTACCGGGTCGCCGCCGCGCTGGAGTCCGCGGTCGGCACGTTCACCCCACCGGCACTGTGAGGCAGGAGCACCGATGAGCACGACCACCTTGCCCGCGTACGACGACGTCGTCGCCCGCTACGAGCCGGTGATCGGCCTGGAGACCCACGTCGAGCTGGGCACGAACACCAAGATGTTCTGCGGCTGCCCGACGGACTTCGGGGGCGAGCCGAACACCCGGGTCTGCCCGGTCTGCCTGGGCCTGCCCGGCTCGCTGCCGGTGGCCAACAAGGCGGCGATCGAGGCGACGATCCGGATCGGCCTCGCGCTCAACTGCTCGATCGCCTCGTGGTGCCGGTTCGCCCGGAAGAACTACTTCTACCCGGACATGCCGAAGAACTTCCAGATCAGCCAGTACGACGAGCCGCTCTGCGTCGACGGCTACCTCGACGTCGAGGTGGGCGGCGAGCTGGTGCGCATCGGCATCGAGCGGGTGCACCTGGAGGAGGACACCGGCAAGACCCTGCACGTCGGCGGGGCCACCGGCCGCATCCACGGCGCGACGGAGTCGCTTGTCGACTACAACCGGGCCGGCATCCCCCTCGTGGAGATCGTCACCAAGCCGGTCCCCGGCACCGGGGCGCTGGCCCCCGAGGTGGCCCGGGCGTACGTCACCGAGCTGCGCGACGTGATCCGCTCGCTGGGCGTCTCCGACGTGCGGATGGAGGAGGGGTCGCTGCGCTGCGACGTCAACACCTCCCTCAACCTGCCCGGGCAGGAGTGGGGCACCCGCACCGAGACCAAGAACGTCAACTCGCTGCGTTCGGTGGAGCGGGCGGTCCGCTCGGAGATGCTGCGGCAGGCGTCGGTGCTCGACGCGGGCGGCCGGATCGTGCAGGAGACCCGGCACTTCCACGAGGACACCGGCGACACCACCCCGGGCCGGTCCAAGGAGACCGCGACGGACTACCGCTACTTCCCGGAGCCGGACCTGGTGCCGCTCGCCCCGGACGCCGCCTGGGTGGCCGAGCTGAAGGCGGCCCTGCCGGAGCTGCCCCGGCTGCACCGCCGCCGCCTCCAGGAGCAGTGGGGCCTGTCCGACGCCGACATGCAGTCGGTGCTCAACGCCGGCGCGGTGGAGCTGATCGAGGCGACCGTCGCCGCCGGGGCCACCCCCGCCGCCGCCCGCAAGTGGTGGCTGGGCGAGCTGTCCCGCCGGGCCAACGAGACGGGCGTGGAGCTGGCCGACGTCGGGGCCACCCCGGCGCAGGTCGCCGAGCTCCAGGGCCTGGTCGACGCCGGCAAGCTCAACGACAAGCTGGCCCGCGCCGTCCTGGAGGGCGTGGTGGCCGGCGAGGGCTCGCCGACGGAGATCATGACCGCCCGGGGCCTGGAGGTCGTCTCCGACACCGGCGCGCTGACCGCCGCCGTGGACGAGGCGATCGCCGCCAACCCCGACATCGCCGAGAAGATCCGCAGCGGCAAGGTCGCGGCGGCGGGCGCGCTGGTCGGCGCGGTCATGAAGACCACCCGCGGCCAGGCCGACGCGAAGACCGTCCGCGAGCTGATCCTCTCCCGCCTCGGCGCCTGAGGTGTAAGGAGGGGCCCCTTGTTAACGCTTTCTGTATAGGAAGGGCCCCCTCCTAACACCCCGCACACCCCCACCCCCCCACCCCCCACACCCCCCTCGCGGGGCGTCAACGGCGACGCCCGGATGGAGCACCTCCGTGAACCAGCACGACCTCGACGTCCTCGACGAGATCCAGCGCCGGGTGCTCTGGCTCGCCACCCGCATCGTCGACGCGGCCAACCACGACCGGGACACCGGCGACGGGGTGAAGGTCGGCGGGCACCAGGCGTCCAGCGCGTCGCTGGTCACGGCCATGACCGCGCTGTGGTTCGCCCACCTCGACGCCGCCGACCGGGTCGCGGTGAAGCCGCACGCCTCGCCCGTGTTCCACGCGATCCAATACCTGCTGGGCAACCTCGACCGGTCGTACCTGACGCGGCTGCGCGCCCGGGGCGGCCTCCAGTCGTACCCGTCGCGCACGAAGGACCCCGACGGTGTCGACTTCTCCACCGGCTCCGTCGGCCTCGGCGCCGCCGCGCCGCTGTTCGCCGCCGTCACCCGCCGGTACGTCGACGCGCACTTCGGCGCGCGCCCCCGCTCCCGGTTCGTGGCCCTGATCGGCGACGCCGAGCTGGACGAGGGCAACATCTGGGAGGCCGTCGCCGACCCGGCGACCACCGGGCTGGGCAACGTGATGTGGCTGGTCGACTTCAACCGGCAGTCCCTCGACCGGGTCGTGCCCGGGGTGCGGATCAACCAGTGGCGCGGCCAGTTCGAGGCCGCGGGCTGGCACGTCGTCGAGGTCAAGTACGGCCGTCGGCTCGCGCAGGCGTACGCCCGGCCGGGCGGGGCGGCGCTGCGCGACTGGATCGACGCGATGCCCAACGAGCAGTACCAGTCGCTGTTTGGGCTGGCCGGGCCGGCGCTGCGCCAGCGGTTCTGCGACGGCGCGCCGGCCGGCATCGCCGAGCTGATCGCCGACGTCGCCGACGACGAGCTGGCCCCGCTGGTCACCGACCTGGGCGGGCACGACCTCCAGGCGATGCTCGACGCGTACGCCCAGTGCGACGCGGTCACCGACCGGCCCAGCGTCGTCTTCGCGTACACCGTGAAGGGTTGGGGGTTGCCGATCGCCGGCAACCCCCGCAACCATTCGGCGCTGCTCACGACCGCGCAGGTCGACGCGCTGCGCGCCGCCCACGGCCTGACCCCCGCCACCGAGTGGGACCGCCTCGACCCGGCGTCGCCGGCCGGCATCCGGGCCGGCGCGCGCCGGGAGGCGCTGTCCCGACCGCCGGCCGGGCGGGCGCTGCCGGTCACCGTGCCGGAAACCACGAGGGTACGCGCGAACAAGCCCGTCTCCACCCAGGAGGTCTTCGGCCGGGTGCTGGTGGAGCTGGCCCGCGACGAGGCGGTCGGCCCCTACCTGGTGACCACCGCGCCTGACGTGGCCACCTCCACGAACCTCGCCGGGTTCATCAACAAGACGGGGGTGTTCGCCCCCACCGAGCAGCGGTCCTGGACGGAGGACCGGATGCTGCGCTGGACCGAGAGCCCCGCTGGGCAGCACATCGAGCTGGGCATCTCCGAGATGAACCTGTTCCTGCTGCTCGGCCAGCTCGGCCTGTCCTGGGACCTGTCGGGGCAGCCGCTGCTGCCGGTCGGCACGGTCTACGACCCGTTCGTGCTGCGCGGCCTCGACGCCTTCCTCTACGGCACCTACTCGGGCTCCCGGTTCGTGGTCGCCGGCACCCCGTCCGGCGTCACCCTCGCTCCCGAGGGCGGCGCGCACCAGTCCACGATCACCGCGTCGGTGGGGCTGGAGCTGCCCGGGGTGACGTTCGTCGAGCCCGCGTACGCGGCCACCCTCGACTGGCTGCTCTGCGACGCCCTCGGGCAGATCGCCGCCGGGGGCGCGCCGGCCAGCACCGCCGCGCCGGCCGAGGACGGGGCGTACTACTTCCGGCTCAGCACCCGCCCCATCGACCAGGCGCCCTTCGAGGCGGCCCGGGCCCGGCTCGGCGACGCGGTGCTGCGCCGGCAGGCGGTCGCCGGGGCGTACCGGCTGGTCGACGCGCACGCGGCGCACCCGGAACTGGCCGACGCGCCGGTGGTGCAGCTCGCCGCCTCCGGCGCGGTGCTGCCGGAGGTGCTGGCCGCCGCCGCCGAACTGGCCGAGGAGGGCGTGGCCGCGCACGTCGTGGACGTGACCAGCCTGGACCGCCTCTACCGGGCCTGGCAGCGCACGCTGCGCCAGGGGGTGCGGACGGCCACCGTGCCGAGCGTGCCGGGCGCGCTGCGGTCGGCGTTCGCCGACCGGGTGCCGGTGGTGACGGTGCACGACGCGGCGTCGCACGCGATGGCCTGGCTCGGCTCGGCCGTGGGCGCCCCGGCGGTGCCGCTGGGCGTGGACGAGTTCGGCCAGTCGGGCAGCGTCCGCGAGCTGTACGAGCTGCACGATCTGTTGCCCGGCAGCATCGTCAACGCGGCCCTGGCCGCCCTCTCGCTGCGCTGACTGCGAGCCCCGCCCGTCGCGCCCGCGCCGCCCGCCCCGCCCGCCGGGGCGGTGGCCCGTCGCGCTCCGTGCTCGGTGGCGTGTCGTCGCGTTCCGTGATCGCCTCTGTCGCTCTCACCCCGCCCTGCTCTTCCTTTGCTCTGCACCCGCGGGCGCAACACTGGCGATGGCCAGCGGAAACGGTCGGCGTCCCCCGATTGATCCTTGCTGGGGTGATTGCCGAGGGTGACTGTTGCGTCAATGGGTGCAGAGCAAAGGGGTCGGCAGGGCGGGGTGGCAGGTGCGCCTCGGTTACCCATCGTCACGGCCGCCCGCAAGGGCCGGGTCAGCGGGTCGGGGTCGGGGTGACCGGCACCTGGGCGCCGGCCTTCGGGTTCTGCACCACGTGCCGCTCCAGGTTGACCTGCGCCTGGCCGGTGCCGCCGACGGTGATGTCGTCGTACGCCTGGAGCAGCTTGTCCTTGTCGAAGTAGAGCACCGTCATCGACAGCGGGGTGGGCTTCTCGCCCTCCAGGCCGCGCAGCCCCGCGCCGCCGGTGGACCCCTCCACCATCAACTGCGTCGGCATCTTGCCCGGCACCTCGGGCAGCTTGGAGACCTGCCGGGCGTGGGTGTGCCCGGCGAGCACCAGCGGGCAGGTGCCCGACAGCGGCCCCGCCGACGCCGGGTCGTGCACCAGCGCGATGTTCACCGGCTTGGGCGATTCGCGCACGGTGGCGGCGAGCTGGTCGCCGGCCCCGATCACCTGGGCGGCCACCTCGCTGGTGAGGCCGCTGCCGGCCGGGGAGGTCTCCTTGTCGGGGGTGAACCGGGGATCGCCGATGCCGGCGATGGTCAGCCCGGCGACGGTGGTGGTCGAGTTGTTCAGCACGATCGCGTTGGGCTGCTGGGCCACCGCCGCGGCCGTCTTGCCCGAGTCGTGGTTTCCCCGGATGTAGACGTACGGCTTCTTGAGCAGCCCGATCGAGCCGACGAACGACGCCTCCGGCTCGCTGCCCCAGTCGGTGATGTCGCCGGTGTCGATCACCACGTCGATGCCGAACTGCTCCACGACCGTGCGGATGAGCTGCCAGCCCGTCGGGTTGAGGTGCATGTCGGAGACGTGCAGGACCCGGGTGGTGCCGGGGGCCGGCTCGTACACCGGCAGCGCGGAGACGGTGGTGTAGAGCTGGCTGACGTTGCCCACGAGGCGCTGGAGCTGCTCGGCGTACTTGGTGTAGTCGTTGGCGATCCGCCGGGCGTCGCCGACGATCGCGGGGGCGTTGACCAGCAGCCCCTCGTACCGGGGCTCCTCGATCGCCTGCGGGCGGATGGTGGACGCGGCCAGGCCGAGGCTGCCGGCGGTGACCAGCAGCGACAGCCCGCCCGCCCAGGCGGTGCGCCGGGTGTCGCGGAACACCAGACCGGCGAGGACGAGGGTGACCAGCACCGCCGCGCCGACGGTGCGCAGCCCGAGGCGCAGCACCCCGTTGCGGACGTCGGTGACGGCGGACTGGCTGGCCCGGCTGATGCTCGCCGGGTCGTCGATCAGCGCCTCGGTGCGCCGCTGGTCGAGCGCCCCCAGGCCCACGGTGAGGTGGGTCGGCCCGTCGTGGCTGTCGAGCTGGAGCGCGCCCAGCGGCGGGATGTCGACGGTGGTGCCGCCCTCCAGCGCCGGGGTGAGGCTCAGCTCCGCGCGGAACGGCCCGATGTCGGTGTGCACCCGCCCGCCGGCGAGGGTGCCGATGACCGCCCCGGCCAGGGCGATCACGAGGACGGCGAGGACCACCCCCACCCGGCGGACCCAGCCGCGCCCGGCCTTACGGGGCGCGGCTTCGCCGGCGCTGCGCTGTTCGTTCTCCTGCCCGTCCATGCTGAGATTCTGACCTGCCCAGTGAAGGATCTTGGCAAACCCGGGATTCCGGCCCTGCTGGCGGCGGCGGGTCAGCTACGGCCCGCGCCGCCGTCGGTGAAGACGAGACGCAGGATCCGGTCGTCCTCGGGGGCCGGCTGGCCCCGCCCGTCGTGGTTGGAGGTGGTGACCCAGATCGACCCGTCGGGGGCGGCGATCGCGCCGCGCAGCCGGCCGTACCGGCGGGTGAGCAGCTCCCGGGGCTGGCCGAGCACGGCGCCGGTGTCGGTCAGCTCGACGAGCCACAGGCGCTGCCCGCGCAGGCACGCGGTGACCAGCAGCCGCTCGGCCGCCGCGAGGCCCGAGCAGGACGCGTCGGAGGTGCGCCACTGCACCAGCGGGTCGGCGTACCGCCGGTCGCCGGCCTGGCCCTCGACCCGGGGCCAGCCGTAGTTGCCGCCCTTGGTGATCTGGTTGATCTCGTCCCAGGTGTTCTGGCCGAACTCGACGGCGTACATCCGCTTGCCGGCGTCCCAGGCCAGGCCCTGCACGTTGCGGTGGCCCAGGGACCAGACCGGTGAGCCGGCGATCGGGTTGCCCGGGGCCGGCTTGCCGGCGGTGGTGATCCGCAGGATCTTGCCGCCCAGGTTCTTCTGGTCCTGCGCGGCCTCCCGGTTGCCGGCGTCGCCCGTGCTCGCGTAGAGGAAGCCGTCCGGGCCGAAGGCGAGCCCGCCGCCGTTGTGGATGCCGGCCTTGGGGATGCCGGTCAGGATCGGGGTGGGCGCCCCGTCCAGGTCCAGCTTGACGATCCGGTTGTCGTCCTCGGCGGTGTGGTAGACGAAGATCGTCTGGTCGGTCGCGTAGTCGGGGGAGACGGCGATCCCCATGAGCCCGCCCTCCCCGCCGGGCACCACGCCCGGCACGGTCCGCACGGGGGTGACCGTCAGCCCCTCGCGCCCCGACCCCGGGCCGACCTGGAGGATCCGGCCGCTGTCCCGCTCGGTGACCAGCGCGCCGCCGTCGGGCAGGAACGCGATGCCCCACGGCACCCGCAGCCCCTTGGCCAGCACCGTGGTGACCACCTGCTGGCCGGCCCCGGCGGGCGCGGAGACCGACGGGGTGGGCAGGTTGGGCGGCTCGCCGGCCGGGTCCGGCTCCGGCTCGCCGAAGCTGCACCCGGCGGCGGCCAGCAGCAACGCCGCGCAGGACGCCGCGACGACCGCCCGCAGCGGGCTCTTGCGGGGGTACGGGGCACCGGTGCTCACCCGGCCCAGCGTAGCCGCCCCGGCCGCGCCGCGACGGGGCCCGCACCGGCTATCGTCGGCGTTCGTGAAGGTTTGGATCCCGCACCCCGCCGGCCGCGCCCTCCTCGGCGAGGTGCCTGCCGGGGTGACCGTCGAGGTGGCCGAGGACCCGTCGCGGTTGCCCTCCGGGGTGGCCGACGTCCGGTTCTGGGTGCCGCCGTTCCTCTCCACCGCGAACACCACCGCCCTGCTCGGGGAGCTGCCCGACCTGCGGGTGGTGCAGCTCCTCTCGGCCGGCGCGGACGCCTGGGCGGGCCGGGTGCCGCCCGGGGTGACGCTCTGCGACGCGCGCGGCGTGCACGACGTCGGCACGGCCGAGTGGGTGGTCGCCGCGATCCTGTCCCAGGTGCGCGGCTTCCCCGCCTTCGCCCTCGCCCAGTCCCGCCGCGAGTGGGCGTACGACCGGCTCTGCCCGACCGACGAGCTGGCCGGCAAGCGGGTCCTCATCGTCGGCGCGGGCTCGATCGGCGCGGCGGTGCGGGCCCGGCTGGCCCCGTTCGAGGTGACGTTCACCCTGGTCGCCCGCACGCCCCGTCCCGCCGAGGGGGTGCACGGGGTCGACGAGCTGCCGGCGCTGCTGCCCAAGGCCGACGTGGTGGTGCTGCTGGTGCCGCTGACCGACGCGACGCGCGGCCTGGTCGACGAGAAGTTCCTCGCCGCGATGCCCGACGGCGCGCTGCTGGTCAACGCCGCGCGCGGCCCGGTGGCCCGCACGGACGCCCTGGTCGCCGAGTTGGCCACCGGCCGGCTGCGGGCCGCGCTGGACGTCACCGACCCGGAGCCGCTGCCCGCCGACCACCCGCTGTGGGAGCTGCCGAACGTGCTGCTCACCCCGCACGTCGCCGGCTCGGTGCGCGGGCTGCTGCCCCGGGCGTACCGGCTGGTGGGCGAGCAGGTCCGGCGCTTCGCCGCGGGGGAGCCGCTGGTGAACGCGGTGGCGGACGGCTACTGACCCCGGCCGCCACCGGGACGGCCTGAGGCGAAGGGGCGCTGCCCCGGCAGGCCCGCGGGCAAGGGGGTCAGGCGGCCGGGCCGGGCAGGGTCTGGCCGGTGACCGCGACGAGCCGGGGCAGCTCGCTGCCGCGCACCCCGGGCAGCACGAGCAGCTCGCCGTCGTCGAGCCGGGCGACCGCCCGGCCCCGGGCGTCGGCGCTCAGCTCGACGACCCGTGCCCAGGCGACGCGGCGCTGCCCGGCCAGCGCCCGCAGGCGCAGCTCCCGGGCGTCGGCCTCGGTGCCGGCCCGCCAGGCCCAGACCCCGACCGCCAGCGGGACGAGCAGCACGGGCGCGAAATACCACCCCGCGCTGGCCAGCGGCAGGGCCCCGATGAAGGCGATCACCGCCGCGACCAGGATCGCCTGGTTGTGGCGGAAGCGGACGGTCTCGGTACGCACCCGGAGATGATCCCACCCGGCCCGCGCGGCCCGCCGGCCGGGCGTCGGATGGCCCGTGCGCCCCAGTGACCCGAATCACGCCCACCCGGCCCGCTGCGCCCGCGTCCGGCGGTGACGATGAATCGTTCCCCCGTGTTGGGCGGGATCGCCCGCCGCGCCACGCCGCTGGCGGACCCGCCCGCTGGGTGACACCGCCGATCATCCCGGCCCGGTGACCGCAACCACCGTGCCGGGACGCACCGCCGTACCGCATCCGCCCGTGCCCCCTCACGAAGGCGACCGCCGTGCCCGTCGCGTACCCCTCAGGCGTTTTCCGCCTGCGCCCCGCCGACCTGCTGGTGCTGGCGGCGGTGGTGTTGCTCGTCCTCGCCGGGCTTGCCGGCGCGGTCCCGCCGCTGGCCGTGGTGGCGCTCGCCGGGGCCGCCGGCAGCGCGCTCGCCGGGGCCCGGCTGTCCCGGCTGGTCGTCCCGGCCCGGGGCGGTGACCCCGCCGGAGACGGCGTCGGCCGGCCCGGCCCGTGGCGTGGCCCCCGCGTGCGCCCCGCCGCCGGGCTGCTCCACGCGGCGGTGCTCGCCGTCGGGTTGACCGTCGCGGTGCTGCCGCTCACCGCCGCCGGCCTGCGCGTCGCCGTCGGCGCGGCGGGGCTGGGCCTGGCCGCCGTGCTGCACACCGTCGGGCTGCTCCTGCTGCCCGGCCGCTCCCGGCTGGCGGCGCGCGCCCGGGTGCGCCACGCGACGGACATCGTCAGCCTGGGCCTGAGTCTGCACTTCGCCGCCTGGGTGCTGCTGCCGACGGAGCAGGCCCCGCTCGCCGCCCGGATCGCGGTGGCGTCCGGCGGCTTCGGCCTCGCGGCGGTCGGCGTGGCGGCGCTGGCCGACTGGCGACGCCGCCCGGGCGCGGCGATCTGCCTCCTGGGCACCGGGGCCGCCCAGTTCGGCCTGCTCGCGCTGATCGTGCTGCTGGCCTACGGCGCGCCGGAGCGGGCGGCCCTGGCGGCCGTGCCGCCGCTGGTGGTGGGCGTGCTGCTCACCGCCGCCGGGGTGCGGCGGGTGGCCGCCGGCGACCCGAGGCGGGCGGGCGGCCCGCCGCCGGTCTGGCCCCGGGTCACCGCGCCGGCGGGCATCGCCACCCTGGCTGCCGGCGCGCACCTGGCCACGTACGGCGCGTTCACCACCGGCATGGTCCTGCTCGGGCTGGCGGTGATCCCCCCGCTGGTCGTCCGGGAGCTGATCTCCGCCACCGACAACCGCCGGTACGCCGCCCGGCTCGCCGCCCAGGAGGCGCACTTCCGCGCCCTGGTCTCCGGCGGCAACGACCTGATCCTGCTGCTGGACGGCGCGCTGCGGGTGCGCTGGCAGTCCCCGGCGGCGGCCCGGCTCTTCGCCCTCACCGACGCCGACGTGCTCGGCCGGCGCTTCGTCGAGCTGCTGCACCCGGACGACGCGGCGCGGATCGCGCGGCTGCTCGACGGGGTGCTCGCGGGCGACCGGCCGACGCTGCTGCCGGCGCGGCTGCGCGACGGGAGCGGGGCGTGGCGGGAGACCGAGTCCACGGTGAGCGACCAGCGCGGCGTGCCCGAGGTCCGCGCGCTGGTGCTGCACGTGCGCGACGTCGGCGAGCGTCGCCGGCTGGAACGCGCGGTGCACCAGCTCGCCGCGACCGACCAGCTCACCGGGCTGGCCAACCGGCGGGAGCTGCTGCGCGAGCTGCACGTCCGAGGGGGCGGGTCGGGGACGCTGCTGGTGGTCGACCTGCACGGCCTGGGCGCGGTCAACGACGGCCGCGGGCACGCGTTCGGCGACGTGGTCGTGGTCGAGGTGGCCCGCCGGCTGCGCGCGGTGGCGGGCCCGGAGGACCTGGTGGCCCGGCTGGTGGGCGACGAGTTCGCGGTGCTCACCGACGCGGGCCCCGTGCTCGCGTACGGGCTGGGCACCCGGCTGCTGGCGGCGCTGGCGGAGCCGTACCGGATGGCGGGCGACGACGAGGTCCGGTTGCAGGCGAACATCGGCCTGGCCGAGGTCCGGGGCGCGGGGCCCGACGACGTGCTGCGCCAGGCGGACCTGGCCCGCCGCCGGGCCGCCCAGCTCGGGCGGGACCGCATCGAGTGGTACGACGCGTACCTGGAGGAGCAGTTGGTGCGCCGGCTCGACCTGGAGCGGGAGCTGCCCGGCGCGGTGGCCCGGGGCGAGCTGGACCTGGTATACCAGCCGGTGCTGGGGCTGGCCGACCGGCTGCCGGTGGGCACGGAGGCGCTGCTGCGCTGGCGCAGCCCGGTGCTGGGCACGGTGCTGCCGGCCGAGCTGCTGCCGGTCGCCGAGGACCTGGGCCTGATCGGCGAGGTGGGCGGCTGGGTGCTGGACCGGGCGTGCCGCCAGCTCGCCGGCTGGTCGGCCGGCGACCGGCGGCTGTGGATGTCGGTGAACGTCACCCCGGGGGAGCTGACCGCGCCGGACTTCCTGCGGCGCACGGCGGCGGTGCTGGCCACGTACGGGGTGCCGGCGGACCGGCTGGTGGTCGAGGTGGCCGAACCCCGCCTCGGACCGGAGCTGCCGGCGGTGGTGGCCCGGCTCGCCGGGCTGCGGTCGCTGGGCGTCCGCACGGCCCTGGACGGGTTCCGGGCCGAGCACGCCTCGCTGGCCCAGCTCCGCCGGCTCCCGGTCGACCTGTTGAAGCTGGCCCCGGTGGCGTCGACCGCGCACCGGCCCGGCGCGGCCGGCGCGGCCGGGGCGGTGCGGCCACCGCTGGCCGACGTGGTGGTCGGCCTCGGCCAACGGCTCGGGCTGGAGGTCGTCGCGGCGGGGCTGGAGACCCCGGCGCAGGTGGACGCGGCGGCGCGGGCCGGCTGCCGGTACGGGCAGGGCCACGCGCTGGCCCGCCCGGCGACCGCCGAGCGGGTGGAGGCGTACTTCGAGGAGTTCCCGTCGGCGTCCCGATGACCGCTGAACCGGTTAAGGCGGCCCCGGTTCACCGCGCCCGGGGCGGCGCGGTGCTGCCCCGGGGGGTGAGGTGCGCCGTCTCGCCCTGCACGCCGCTGACCGGCTCGCCCGCGATCACCTGGAGCAGCTGCCGGGCGGCGTGCGCGCCGTACGCGGGGATGTCGCGGCCCAGCGCCGTCAGCGGCGGGTGCACGAGCTGGCACAGGGGCGAGTCGTCCCAGGCGACGATGGACAGGTCGCCGGGGACCGCCAGGCCCATCTCCTGGGCCACGGACAGGCCCGCCACCGCCATCACGTCGTTGTCGTAGATGACGGCGGTGGGGCGGTGCGGGGAGCTGAGCAGCCGCCGGGTGGCCCGCGCCCCCTCCTCGCCGGTGTAGTCCGACCAGACCGTCACCGACTCGTCGAGCCCGAGCCGCCGGCACACCTCGGTGAAGGCGTCGCTGCGGACCTCGGTGTGCAGCAGCGAGGGCAGGCCGCCGACCCGGGCGATGCGGCGGTGCCCCAGGGCGACCAGGTATTCCACGGTCTCGACCAGCGCCGTGGCGTCGTCGGACCAGACGTGGGCCAGCCCGCCGGTGTGCCCGGGGCCGCCGATCACCACGGCCGGCAGCCGCAGCTCCTCCAGCGCCGGCACCCGCCGGTCGTCGGTGCGCAGGTCGCAGACGAAGACCCCGTCGACGCGGCGCTCGGCCCACCAGCGCCGGTAGACCGCGATCTCGGCGTCGGGGTCGGCGACCACCTGGAGGGTCAGCGCGTACGAGCGGGCGGACAGCTCGGCCTCGACGCCGCTGATCAGCTCCATGAAGAACGGCTCGATGCCGAGTATCCGGGCCGGGCGGCACAGGGCGAGGCCCACCGCGTTGGCGCTGGCGCCGGAGAGCGCCCGGGCGGCGCTGCTCGGGCTGAACCCGATCTCCGCGGCGATGGCCAGGATGCGCTGGCGGGTCGCCTCGGAGACGCCGGGCTGCCCGTTCAGCGCGTACGAGACCGCGCCCTTGGAGACCCCGGCCCGCCGCGCGACGTCGGCGATGGTCGGCCGCTTCACCGGCGTGTTCCTCCACATGCTCGGCCCGCCCCCACGGCGGGCGCACGGTGCCGGGGTGGCCGGCGGCCCTCACGCTACTGCAACGGCGCGCAACGGCGGTCGGGGCCGGGGCCGGTGTGCGGGGCCGCCCCGGGAAGCCGCTTGCCCGGTTAAGCCTCCGGGCAGCGCCGAAAAGTTACGGAACAGGCACCCAGTTAACCGGCCGTTGACACTGGTGAAGCCGGCCCGTACGGTGGCGTCACTTATCCGGTTCAGTCAATGTCTCTCGATGTCCAGCGGCAACTACGTGATCTACCGGCGGGTGCTGGCCGGCGCGTTCGTCGCCACGATCCCCCTGCTGGTCATGCTGTTCGTCGGCGGGCGTCAGATCGTCCGCGAATCATGGAAGGCGCGGTGAGGTCGTGATCCGGCAATCGTTGCACGAGGGTTGGCTGCTGCGGGCCGTCGCCGGCGGCCAGGCGCCGCCGCAGGTGGCCGGCCGGTCGGTCCCGGCGACCGTGCCCGGCTGCGTGCACACCGACCTGCTCGCCGCCGGCCTGATCCCCGACCCCTACCTCGACGACAACGAGACGGCGCTGACCTGGATCGGGCGCACCGACTGGGTCTACGAGACCACCTTCGACGCGCCGGCCGGCGACGCCGACCGGGTCGACCTGGTCTGCGCCGGCCTCGACACGGTCGCCACGCTCGCCGTCAACGGCGTCGAGGTCGGCCGCGCCGAGAACATGCACCGCGGTCACCGCTTCGCCGTGGCGGCGGCGCTGCGGCCGGGGGCGAACACGCTGACCGTCCGGTTCGACTCGCCGTACCGCTACGCCGAGGCGCACCGCGACCGGCTCGGCGACCGGCCCAACGCGTACCCCGAGCCCTTCCACTTCATCCGCAAGACGGCCTGCAACTTCGGCTGGGACTGGGGGCCGACGCTCGTCACCGCCGGCATCTGGCAGGACATCGGCCTGCACGCCTGGTCCACAGCCCGGCTCGCGACGGTCCGGCCGCTGGTCACCGTCGCCGACGGCGTCGGCCGGGTCGAGGTGGTCGTCGAGATCGAGCGCGCCGCCGCCGAGCCGGTCACCGTCCGTGCGACGGTGGCCGGGCCCGGGGCCGGGGCCGAGGTCGTCGCCGAGGCCGAGGTCGTCGTCGCGGCGGGGGAGCGCACGGCCGCGCTGACCGTCGAGGTCCGCGACCCCGCGCTGTGGTGGCCCCGGGGGTACGGAGACCAGCCGCTGCACCCCCTCGACGTGACCCTGCACGCCGCCGACGGCCGGGAGCTGGACGCCTGGTCCCGCCGGATCGGCTTCCGCACGGTGCGCCTGGACACCGCACCCGACGCGCACGGCGCCGCGTTCACCCTTGTCGTCAACGACGTGCCGGTGTTTGCCCGGGGGGCCAACTGGATCCCCGACGACGCGTTCCCTCACCGGGTCACCCGGGCGCGGCTGGCGCATCGCTTCGACCAGGCCGTCGGGGCGAACATCAACCTGCTGCGCGTCTGGGGCGGCGGCCGGTACGAGTCGGAGGACTTCTACGAGCTGGCCGACTCCCTCGGGTTGCTGGTACAGCAGGACTTCCTGTTCGCCTGCGCGGCGTACCCGGAGGAGGAGCCGTTCCGCTCCGAGGTGGAGGCCGAGGCGCGCGAGCAGGTCACCCGGCTGGCCGCCCACCCGTCGCTGGTGCTGTGGACGGGCAACAACGAGAACATCTGGGCCTGGCACGACTGGGGCTGGCAGGAGCGGCTCGCCGGCCGCACCTGGGGCCGGGGCTACTACCTGGAGCTGCTGCCCCGCGTCGTCGCCGAGCTGGACCCGACCCGCCCGTACTGGCCGGGCAGCCCCTGGTCGGGCTGGTCGGACGGGCCCGACCCGGCGGAGATCCACCCGAACGACCCCGCGCACGGCAGCATGCACATCTGGGACGTGTGGAACACCGACGACTACCCGAAGTACCGCGAGCACCTGCCCCGGTTCGTCGCCGAGTTCGGCTACCAGGCGCCCCCGGCGTACGCGACGCTGCGCCGGGCCATCTCCGACGACCCGCTCGCCCCCGACTCGCCCGGCATGGCCCACCACCAGAAGGCCATCGACGGCGACGCGAAGCTCCGGCGGGGCCTGGACGCGCACCTGCCCCCGCCCGCCGACTTCGCCGAGTGGCACTACTTCACGCAGCTCAACCAGGCCCGCGCCATCCAGCTCGGGGTGGAACACTTCCGCTCGCACCGGCCGGTGTGCATGGGCGCCATCGTGTGGCAGCTCAACGACTGCTGGCCCGTCACCTCCTGGGCGGTCGTCGACGGCGACGGCCGGCGCAAACCCCTGTGGTACGCGCTGCGCCGCGCGTACGCCGACCGGCTGCTCACCGTCCAGCCCCGTGACGGCGGGCTGGCGCTGGTGGCCGTCAACGAGAGCGGCCAGCCGTGGCGGGCCCCCGCCACCGTCACCCGGGTCACGGCGGAGGGCGCGCCGAGGGCGAAGTCGGCGTACGACCTCGACGTGCCCGCGTACGGGAAGGTGGAGCTGGCGCTGCCGGCGGACCTGGCCCGGCCGGAGGAGGCTCGGCGGGAGCTGCTGGTCGCCGAGGCCGACGGCGACGCCGGGCGGGCGTTCTGGTTCTTCGCCGAGGACCGCGACGCCGACTGGCCGGCGGCGGAGTACGACGCGACGGTCGAGCAGGTCGACGGCGGCCAGCGGGTACGCGTCACCGCCCGCACGTTCCTGCGCGACCTGACCCTGTTCCCGGACCGGCTCGACCCGGCCGCCGAGGTCGACGAGGCCCTGGTGACGCTGCTGCCGGGGGAGTCGGCGACGTTCACGGTGCGGGCGCCGCGCCCGCTCGACGCTGCGGCCCTCACCGCCCGCCCGGTCCTGCGCACGGTCAACTGAGGTGCAAGGAGGGGCCCCTTGTTAACGCTTTCTGTATAGGAAGGGGCCCCTCCAATCACGCCCCCAGCCCCCCGACGTGGGCATCGCCGTCGCGATCGTGATCGCGCTGCGCGCGGTGGCCCGCAGCGCCAGGCTGGAGCAGGTGCCCCTCGACCGGGGCGAGCACAGCGCCGAGGAGCACGCCCTGCTGGCCGAGCACATCGTCGCGTACCGGCTGGACGGGCCGCTCTTCTTCGCCGCCGCGCACACCTTCCTGCTCCAGCTCTCCGACGTCGCCGACGTGCGGGTGGTCATCCTGCGGATGTCCCGCGTGTCGGCGCTGGACGCCACCGGCGCGCACGTGCTGGGCGACGCGATCCGGCGGCTGCGGGGCCGGGGGATCACCGTGCTGCTCTCCGGCATCACCCCCGGCCACGACCAGGTGCTCGCGACCCTCGGCGTGGCCGACGAACTGCGCCGCGACGGGCTGGTCTTCGCGGACACCCCGGCGGCCATCGCGTACGCGCGGGGCCTGCTGCGGGGCGGCCATGCCGGGCAGGTGACGGTATCCCGCGCCCAGGACACCGCCACCTCCCCGACATGATCAGGCGCTCAGCACCGCACCACGTACGCGGAGCTGTAGACCCACCGCAGGGTGGCGTACGAGAACCACTCCCGCTGCCAGTAGCGGAACGGGACCTGGGAGATGTAGCCCCGGTCCCAGGAGGCGCGTTGCCCGACGTACCGTTCGGCCTCGGACTCCGCCGGGAAGCGGTCGGCGCTGCTGGTGCAGGCCGCGGTGCCGAATCCGTCGCTCGTCGGGATCTCGGTGCTGGAGAGCAGCGAGTCGCCGGAGCACTTGGCCACGTAACTGCTCCGGTAGTACCACGTCGATCCGGTTGGATCCTGCACCATCCAGTAGCGGTAGGTGTAGCCGCCGGTCGACCGGTTGCCGACGCGCCACCAGGCCAGGGCGGTCGGGTTGCCGATGCCCGGAGGTTGGCTGAAGGCGTCGGCATAGCAGAGGGGGTCGGCGGCCTGCGCGGTGGGCCGGGCCGACGCGGGGGACGTCAGCGCCGTGGAGGTGATCAGGCCCAGCGCCAGACCGAGCGCCAGGATCAGGGCCGATGGCCGGCGGCGGAACGCGCGTTGGGCGTGACGGGAAGACACGGTCCACCTCCGTGTGTGGTGCGGAAGGAATGGGCGGCGATGCCGGAGCAGCCCAATAATAGTCCTCCGTCTATGCCCTGACCGTTTCTGACGGTGACGCGACAGCAGCGGCACGGGCAGGCCCGACTCGGAGCCTGCCCCGCCCACCCCCTCGCCCCGCGATCTTGCAGTTTCGGCCCCGACAAAAGGCTCATGAGGTTCACCTCGGGGGCCGAAAGTGCAAGATCGACGAGGAGGGGCGGCGGTGGGGCGGCGCTGGGCGAGAGGCCGGCGTCAGCGCGGCGAACGTGCCCCCCGGCGGGTCCGCCGGGGGCATCGGTCGACTTGGGTACGCCCCTCAGCGCGTCGTCCTGGTTGCCTGGATGAAGGTGGACCAGGAAGGGTTGCTCGGATGAAGGTGGACCGGGAGGCGGGGGGAAGGTGAGCGTGGGGCCGGTCTGGTCCATGCTGTCCCAGACGGCGACGACGCCGGCCAGGTTGTCCGCGACCTCGACGCGCTCGCCGCCGTTGCCGCCACTGCGGATGCCCTCGCGCCAGCGTGCGCCGGTCAAGTCAGCCATGGACCCGGCGGGCCAACCGTGCCTGCCCACGGTGGGCGCGGCCGTCGCATACTGCCCCGAATACCTGGAGAACGCCCTCGCCGCCGCCGTGCCCACGGAGCCGGAGCAGCCGGTGGCGGCCCCGCGCTCCCCGGCGCGCTTTCCGGCCGCGACCACACACGACCCGGTGCCGGCGCTGGAGCGCCTTGCCGCCGGGAACGCCGGGAACGCCGGGAACGCCGGGCACGTAATCACCGTCCGGTTCAGCAGGGCCGGCTGCGCCGTGCGCCGGCACGAGGGCGATCAGGTACGCCTGCTGCTCGCCGAGGCGGTCGACCTGCCCGCCGCCCTGGGTGCCCTCCGGCTCGCCTGATCAGCCCACGGCCGGCCCGCCGCGCCGCGTCTTCGGTCGAACTTGGACGGTTGCTGTTCGTCGCAAGCAGCAACTGTCCAAGATCGGAAAGCGGGCCGGGGCGTGCAGGGGGCCAGGCATGCGCCGCGGGTGTGCCGGGGCGCTGCCGGCGCGCTGGGGCGGGCCGCCGGCACAGCCACAGCGCGCGGGGCAGGCCGGGCGGCGGGGCGGTTAGGAAGGGGCCCCTGCTATCCGCCAGGCGTTAACAAGGGGCCCTTCCTTCCATCTACTCCGGCACGCGGCGGTAGGCGCCGTCGCTGGCCGAGGTAGCCATCGACGCGTACGCGCGCAGCGCCGCCGACACCGGGCGTTGCCGGTCGGCCGGCGTGTACGGCTTGGGGCGCTTCTCCTGCGCGATGCGCCGCGCCTCCAGCACGTCGTCGGGCACGTTCAGCTCGATGGACCGGCCCGGGATGTCGATGACGATCTCGTCGCCGGGCTCGACCAGGGCGATGAGGCCCCCGGAGGCCGCCTCGGGGGAGACGTGCCCGATGGACAGCCCCGAGGTGCCGCCGGAGAACCGGCCGTCGGTGAGCAGCGCGCAGGAGCGGCCCAGCCCGCGTCCCTTGAGGAACGAGGTGGGGTAGAGCATCTCCTGCATGCCGGGGCCGCCCTTCGGGCCCTCGTAGCGGATCACCACTACGTCGCCGGCCACGATCTCCTTGGCCAGGATGGCCGTGACGGCGTCGTCCTGCGACTCGTAGACCTTGGCCGGGCCGCGGAACGTCAGGCACTCGTCGGGCACGCCGGCGGTCTTCACCACGCACCCGTCCGGGGCGAGGTTGCCGTGCAGGATGGCCAGCCCGCCGTCGGCGCTGTACGCGTGCTCGCGGTCGCGCACGCAGCCGCCGGCCGCGTCGGTGTCCAGCGTCGACCAGCGGTTGGTGGTGGAGAACGGCTCGGTGGTGCGCACCCCGCCGGGGGCGGCGTGGAACAGCTCGACCGCCTCCGGGGTGGCGGAGCCGCCGCGCACGTCCCAGTCGGCGAGCCACTGCGCCAGCGAGGGGGAGTGCACGGCGTGCACGTCGCGGTGCAGCAGCCCGGCGCGGTCCAGCTCGCCGAGGATGGCGGGGATGCCGCCGGCGCGGTGCACGTCCTCCATGTGGTACTGCGGGGAGTTCGGCGCGACCTTGGCCAGGCAGGGCACCCGGCGGGAGACGGCGTCGATGTCGGCGACGGAGAAGTCCAGCTCGGCCTCCCTCGCGGCGGCGAGCAGGTGCAGGATCGTGTTGGTGGACCCGCCCATGGCCACGTCGAGGGCGATGGCGTTCTCGAACGCGGCCCGGTTGGCGATCTGCCGGGGCAGCACGGAGGCGTCGTCGCCGTCGTACCACCGCTTGGCGATCTCCACGACGGTGCGCCCGGCCTCGACGAACAGCGACCGGCGGGCGGCGTGGGTGGCCAGCGTCGAGCCGTTGCCGGGCAGGGCCAGGCCGATGGCCTCGGTGAGGCAGTTCATCGAGTTGGCGGTGAACATGCCGGAGCAGGAGCCGCAGGTCGGGCAGGCGGACCGCTCGATCTCGCCGAGCTGGTCGTCGGTGACCGCCTCGTTGGACGAGGCGATCATGGCGTCGATCAAGTCGATCTTGGAGTGGACGATGCCCTCGATCGCCACCGTCTTGCCGGCCTCCATCGGGCCGCCGGAGACGAAGACGGTGGGGATGTTCAGCCGCAGCGCGGCCAGCAGCATCCCCGGGGTGATCTTGTCGCAGTTGGAGATGCAGACCAGGGCGTCGGCGCAGTGCGCGTTGACCATGTATTCGACGGCGTCGGCGATCAGCTCGCGGCTGGGCAGCGAGTAGAGCATGCCGCCGTGGCCCATGGCGATGCCGTCGTCCACGGCGATGGTGTTGAACTCGCGGCCGACCCCGCCGGCCTCCGCGACCGCGTCGGCGACGAGGCCGCCGAGGTCCTTGAGGTGTACGTGGCCGGGGACGAACTGGGTGAAACTGTTGGCGATGGCGACGATCGGCTTGCCGAAGTCGTCGTCGGTCATCCCGGTGGCCCGCCAGAGGGCCCGGGCGCCGGCCATCGTCCGACCGTGGGTGGAGGTCCTCGACCGCAGCTCAGGCATGGGTACCAGTCTTGCACCGCCGGACGGCCCGCCGCCGGGGGCGCGGCCCGTGTCCCAACAGATGCACACCCGGCCCCCCATGGGCAGCGGGCATCCGGCACAGTTGGGAGCGTGCGCTTCCCCCCGGGCATGATCGCCGTCGTGGCGCTGAGCGGGCTCGTCGCCGCCGGCGCGACCGCCCTGTTGGTCGTCTCCGCCCGGCGGGGCGGTCGCCGGTGCGGGCGGGCCGCCGGGCTGGTCGCCGTGGCGGGGGGCTTCGCGATGGCCGGCCTCGCGGTCGGGCTGACCGTGGCGCTGACCGGCGAGCACCTGGCCGACCGGCAGGGGCAGCGCACCGGCTGGGCCACCCTGGTCTCCGCCGGGGTCGCCGCGAGCGCGCTCGCCTTCGGCGCGGGCCTGCTGCGGCTGCCCGGCGCGGGGGCGACCCGCGCGGCGACGGCCCGCCTGGTCCTCGACAGCGTGACGATGGCCACCGCGCTGTGGTTCGTGGGCTGGGTGCTCTTCTCCGAGCCGACCCGGCTGCTCGGCGCCGCCACCCCGATGGCCTGCGCGCCGATCCTGCTGGCCACCGTCAGCGTCGCGCTCACCGCCGGGCTCACCCTGATCGTGCTCCTGCGCGCCGCCCGGCCCCGCCGTCGGCTGGCCCTGCTCGGCACCGGGATCACGGGGGTGACCTCCGGCGGGCTCGGCATCGCCGGCGGGCTCTGCCAGGCCGTGCCGGGCATGGTGCTGGCCGGCGTCGCGCTGCTCGCGGCGGGGCTGTTGACCGCCGCGCTGGTCGTGCGCCGGGCCGACCCGCCGGGGCAGCTCGACGTCGACCTGATCGGCTCCGACGGCGCGTACGCCTTCGTCCCGATGGGCGCGATGGCCGCCTCCGCGATGTACCACCTGCTCCAGGGCGGCCGGTTCGACGCGCTGGGCATCGTCGCCGGCAGCCTGGAGGGCTTCGCGTTGGTGGCCCGGCAATACCTGGCCCTGCACGACGTGCGCCGTTACGCGGGCCGGCTGGCCGAGCGGGAGGCGCACTTCCGTGAGCTGGCGCACACCGACCCGCTCACCGGCCTGGCCAACCGGCGGGGGCTGCTGCGCGCCCTGCACCAGGCCACCGGCTCCGGCAACCCGTGCGTGCTGCTCGGGCTGGACCTGGACGGCTTCAAGAACGTCAACGACATGCGCGGGCACGACGTGGGCGACGAGGTGCTGGCCGAGGTGGGCCGGCGGCTGCGCGGCAACCTGCGCCCCGACGACCTGGCCGCCCGGCTCGGCGGGGACGAGTTCGCGGTGCTCGTGCCGGGCCACCCGGCCGAGGCGGGGCGGGTCGCCGAGCGGCTGCTCGGGGTGCTCGGCCGCCCGTACGACCAGCCGGGCGGGCCGGTCTTCCTGTCGGTGAGCATCGGGGTGGCCGGGCTGCCCGACGAGCCGGACACGGAGCTGCTGCTGCGCCACGCCGACCTGGCGTTGCGCTATGCCAAGCAACGCGGCAAGAACCGGATCGAGCACTACGACGGCGCGTACGACAAGCTGCTGCGCCGCCGCACGACGCTGGAGCACGAGCTGCGTGGGGCGATCGAGCGCGACGAGCTGCGGCTGGTCTTCCAGCCGGTGGCGTCGCTGCCCTCGGTGCGCCCGGTGGGGGCGGAGGCGCTGCTGCGCTGGCACCACCCGGAGCTGGGCCACGTGCGCCCGGACGAGTTCATCCCGCTGGCCGAGGAGTGCGGGATGATCGCCAAGCTCGGCGCGTGGGTGCTGCACCAGGCGTGCTACCAGCTCTCCCGCTGGCTGGCCGACGGGCACGACGTCTGGGTGTCGGTGAACGTCTCGCCCCGGGAGCTGCACGCCCCGGAGTACGTGGTCCAGGTCGCCGACGCGCTGCGGGCCCACCACGTGCCGCCGCAGCGGCTGGTGCTGGAGGTCACCGAGCACGCCGTCGCCACCGACCTCGACGAGCTGATCCGGCGGCTGACCGCGTTGCGGCGCACCGGCGTCCGGATCGCCCTCGACGACTTCGGCGCGGGATACTCGTCCCTCGGCCAGCTCCGCCGGCTGCCGATCGACATCCTCAAGATCGATCACGGGTTGGTGGCCGAGCACGAGCCGGTCCGTCCGGCCGGCGTGGACGGCCCGCCCTTCGCCCCGATGGTCGACATCGTGATGCGCCTGGGGCACCAGCTCGGGCTGGAGGTGATCGCCGAGGGGGTGACCAACCCCACCGAGCTGGCCGCCGTGGTCGCCGCCGGCTGCCGGTTCGGCCAGGGCGCGCTCTTCGGGTGGGGGGTGCCCGCCGAGCACCTGGAGGCGATGCTGGAGGCCGCGACGTCGCCCGGGGCGCGCCGGTCCCCGGTGCCGGCCCCGGCGGCCCCCGCCGCGCCGCCGGCCCCCGTGCGGCCGGCGCGCCTGCCCGCGCAGCGCGCCGACTGGGACGGGGCCGCGCAGCGGCCCGACTGGGAGGGGTCTGCGCAGCTCGCGGCGGGTGCCGGCGGCGCGTCGGGGCAGGACGCGCCGACCTCCGTTAACCAAAATGTGGGATCAGTTGACTCATCGCGTGAGATGCGGCAGGCTTGACCGCATGTCGTCGAACCGGTCTCCGCGAGTACTTACCTGAGCGCACTCTCCGTCGTCGAGAGTGCGCTGGCCCCGTGCATGTCTGCACGAGGGCCGTTTTTATTGCCATCGGACCCATCGCATCGGGGCGGGCGCCCGCCCGCGCCGCACGCTTGCAGAGCACCAGCCACTCCAGCCGAAGGCCTGAACCGCAATGACGAGACCCACGCCAGAGACACTCGCCCACTCCGCCCGCCGGGCCCGCGCCGGCACCGAGCCCGCGACCGACGCCGCGCCGGCCGGCCGCGCCGCCGCCGTCCCGGCCGCCCCGGCCGTACGGCAGCCCGAGCCGGTCCAGCTCTCCGGGGCCGGTTCCCTCGTGCGGTCCCTGGAGGCGCTCGGCGTCGACGTCGTGTTCGGCATCCCGGGCGGGGCGATCCTGCCGGCGTACGACCCGCTCTACGACTCCACGGTGCGGCACATCCTGGTCCGGCACGAGCAGGGCGCCGGCCACGCCGCCACCGGCTACGCCCAGGCCACCGGCCGGGTCGGCGTCTGCATGGCCACCTCCGGCCCGGGCGCGACGAACCTGGTCACCCCGATCGCCGACGCCTACATGGACTCGGTGCCGGTGGTGGCGATCACCGGCCAGGTCGCGCGGCCGTCGATCGGCACGGACGCCTTCCAGGAGGCGGACATCCAGGGCATCACCCTGCCGATCACCAAGCACAACTTCCTGGTGCAGACGGCCGAGGAGATCCCGCGGGTGCTCGCCGAGGCGTTCCACCTGGCCTCGACGGGCCGCCCCGGCCCGGTGCTGGTCGACATCCCCAAGGACGTCCTCCAGGCGCAGACCACCTTCTCCTGGCCGCCGACGCTGGACCTGCCCGGCTACCGGCCGACCCTGCACCCGCACGGCAAGCAGATCCGGGAGGCGGCCCGGCTGATGACCAGCGCCCGCCGGCCGGTGCTCTACGTCGGCGGCGGCGTGCTCAAGGCCGGGGCCACCGAGGGGCTGCGCCGGCTGGCGGAGCTGACCGGCATCCCGGTGGTCACCACGCTGATGGCGCTGGGGGCGTTCCCCGACTCGCACCGGCAGCACCTGGGCATGCCCGGCATGCACGGCACCGTGGCGGCCGTCTACGGCCTGCAGAAGGCCGACCTGATCGTGGCGCTGGGCGCCCGGTTCGACGACCGGGTCACCGGCAAGCTGGACTCCTTCGCCCCGGACGCGGCGGTCGTGCACGCCGACATCGACCCGGCCGAGATCGGCAAGAACCGGCACGCGGACGTGCCGATCGTCGGCGACGCCAAGCACGTGATCGAGGAGCTGATCGCGGCGGTCACCACCGAGCGGGCCGCCGGGCGGCCGGCTGACCTGGGCGACTGGTGGACCCAGCTCGACGACCTGCGCGAGCGCTACCCGCTGGGCTACGAGGAGCCGGCCGACGGCACCCTCTCCCCGCAGTACGTGATCGAGCGGCTGGGCAAGATCGCCGGCCCGGACGCCGTCTACGTGGCCGGCGTCGGCCAGCACCAGATGTGGGCGTCGCAGTTCATCTCGTACGAGAAGCCGGGCACCTGGCTCAACTCCGGCGGCCTCGGCACCATGGGCTACGCGGTCCCGGCCGCGATGGGCGCCAAGGTGGGCCGGCCGGACACGGTGGTCTGGGCGATCGACGGCGACGGCTGCTTCCAGATGACCAACCAGGAGCTGGCCACCTGCGCGCTGGAGGGCATCCCGGTCAAGATCGCCGTGATCAACAACGGCAACCTCGGCATGGTCCGGCAGTGGCAGACGCTGTTCTACAACGAGCGCTACTCCAACACCGAGCTGGGCACCCACAAGCACCGCATCCCCGACTTCGTCAAGCTCGGCGAGGCCCTCGGCTGCGTCGGCCTGCGCTGCGAGAACGCCGCCGACGTCGACAAGACCATCGAGGCGGCGATGGCGATCAACGACGCCCCCGTCGTGATCGACTTCGTGGTCGGCAAGGACGCGATGGTGTGGCCGATGGTGGCCGCCGGCACCAGCAACGACGAGATCATGTTCGCCCGCGGCGTCCGCCCGGCCTTCGACGAGGACGACATCTAACCATGACGATGCACACGCTTTCCGTGCTGGTGGAGAACAAGCCAGGCGTCCTGGCCCGGGTCTCGGGGCTGTTCTCCCGGCGCGGCTTCAACATCGACAGCCTCGCCGTCGGCGAGACCGAGAACCCGGACGTCTCGCGGATCACCATCGTGGTCAACGCGGACTCGTCCCCGCTGGAGCAGGTCACCAAGCAGCTCAACAAGCTGGTCAACGTGCTCAAGATCGTCGAGCTGGACCCGCAGGTCTCGGTCGCCCGGGAACTGCTGCTGGTCAAGGTCCGCGCCGACCGCGCGGCCCGCAGTCAGGTGCTGGAGACGGTCAACCTGTTCCGCGCCCGGGTGGTCGACGTCGCGCCCGACACGCTGACGATCGAGGCCACCGGGACCCCCGACAAGCTGGACGCGCTGCTGCGCGACCTCGAACCGTACGGAATCAAGGAGATGGTGCAGTCCGGGACGGTGGCGATCGGGCGCGGCTCGCGTTCGATCACCGCGGGCCCGGCCCTGCGGGCCGCCTGATTCCCCGCCACTACCGACCGCACAAGCCACGACGGGCCATACCCGGGCCGCCGTACGAAAGGGAAGTCAATGAGCGTTGAGGTGTACTACGACGACGATGCCGACCTCGGCCTGATCCAGGCCAAGAAGGTCGCGGTGATCGGGTACGGCAGCCAGGGCCACGCCCACGCGCTGTCGCTGCGCGACTCCGGCGTCGACGTGGTGATCGGCCTGCCGGCGGGCTCGAAGAGCCGGCCCAAGGCCGAGGAGCAGGGCCTGCGGGTGCTCACCCCGGCGGAGGCCGCGGCCGAGGCCGACGTGATCATGATCCTGGCCCCGGACACCGCGCAGCGCGGCCTCTACACCGAGGCGATCGCCCCGAACCTGGCCCCGGGCAAGGCGCTCTTCTTCGGCCACGGCTTCAACATCCGGTACGACCTGATCAAGCCCCCGGCCGACGTGGACGTGGCGATGGTCGCCCCGAAGGGCCCGGGTCACCTGGTCCGCCGCCAGTACGTCGACGGCAAGGGCGTGCCCTGCCTCGTCGCCGTCGAGCAGGATGCCAGCGGCACCGCGTTCGCCCTGGCCCTGGCGTACGCCAAGGGCATCGGCGGCACCCGCGCGGGCGCGATCAAGACCACCTTCAAGGAGGAGACGGAGACCGACCTGTTCGGCGAGCAGGCGGTCCTCTGCGGCGGCGCGGCGGCGCTGGTGCAGACCGGCTTCGAGGTGCTCACCGAGGCGGGCTACGCCCCGGAGATCGCCTACTTCGAGTGCCTGCACGAGCTGAAGCTGATCGTCGACCTGATGTACGAGGGCGGCATCGCCCGGATGCGCTACAGCGTCTCCGACACCGCCGAGTACGGCGACCTGTCCCGGGGCCCGCGCGTCGTCGACGCCCGGGTCAAGGAGGAGATGCGCAAGATCCTGTCCGAGGTGCAGTCGGGCGAGTTCGCCCGCGAGTGGATCGCCGAGGACGACAACGGCCGCCCCAACTTCGCCAAGTGGCGGGCCGAGGGCGCGGCGCACCCGATCGAGGCGACCGGCCAGAAGTTGCGGTCGATGATGAGCTGGGTCGACCGGCCGATCACCGAGACCGCCTGAGCACCGCCCGCACCGCGGCGACCCGCCCGACGCTCTCCCCGGCGTCGGGCGGGTCGCCGTGTCATTTCACCCAGCCTTAACACCCTTGACATGTCGGGTTTGTGAGGGCACTCACCCCAGCGTCCGGGGCACGCCGGGCGGCCCGCGCCCTACGATCGCGGGTAGGTGCGTAGCCGGCACCTGACGGCCATGGCACGAACCAGCGCAGGGCGCAGCGCGGCGCCCCGTCGCCCCGGCCGACCGCCATACGACCTCTACGAGGACCAATGAATCCTGTCGTACTGATCGCCGAAGAACTCGCCCCCGCCGCCATCGAGGTGCTCGCCCACGACTTCGACGTCCGTCACGTCGACGGCACCGACCGCCCGGCCCTGCTCTCCGCGCTCTCCGAGGCCGACGCGGTGATCGTGCGCAGCGCCACGCAGATCGACGCCGAGGCGATCGCCGCCGCCCCGCGGCTGAAGGTGGTCGCCCGGGCCGGCGTGGGCCTGGACAACGTCGAGGTGCCGGCCGCCACCGCGCGGGGCGTCATGGTCGTCAACGCCCCCACCTCCAACATCGTCTCCGCCGCCGAGCAGGCCGTCGCGCTGCTGCTCGCCGTGGCCCGCAACACCGCCAGCGCCAGCGCCGCGCTCAAGGCCGGCGAGTGGAAGCGGTCCAAGTACACCGGCGTCGAGGTGCAGGGCAAGACCGTCGGCGTCGTCGGCCTCGGCCGCATCGGGGTGCTCTTCGCGTCCCGGATGGCCGCGTTCGGCACCCGGCTGATCGCGTACGACCCCTACATCCAGCCGGCCCGCGCCGCCCAGCTCGGCGTGCGCCTGGTCGGGCTGGAGGAGCTGCTGCGGGAGAGCGACTTCATCTCGATCCACCTGCCGAAGACCCCGGAGACCGTGGGCCTGATCGGCGAGAAGGAGCTGGCGATCGTCAAGCCGGGCGTGCGGATCGTCAACGCCGCCCGGGGCGGGCTGGTCGACGAGCAGGCCCTGGCCGACGCGATCGCCGAGGGCCGCGTCGGCGGCGCGGGCGTCGACGTGTACGCCAAGGAGCCGTGCACCTCCTCGCCGCTGTTCGCCTTCGACAACGTGGTGGCCACCCCGCACCTGGGCGCGTCCACCGCCGAGGCGCAGGACAAGGCCGGCCTCGCCGTGGCCAAGAGCGTGAAGCTGGCCCTGCAGGGCGAGTTCGTGCCGGACGCGGTCAACGTCCAGGCCGGCGGCGTCGTCGCCGAGGACATCCGCCCGCTGCTGCCGCTGGCCGAGAAGCTGGGCCGGGCGTTCACCGCCGTGGCCGGCGGGGTGGCCGCCAGCGTCACCGTCGAGGTGCGCGGCGCGGCCGTCGCCCACGACGTGTCGGTGCTCAAGCTCGCCGCGACCAAGGGGCTGTTCAGCTCGGTGGTCGAGGAGCAGGTCACCTACGTCAACGCGCCGCACCTGGCCGCCGAGCGGGGTGTCGAGGTCAACCTGGCCAGCCAGGCCGAGACGACCGACCACCCGACGCTGGTGACGGTCCGCGGCGCGCTGCCCGACGGCCGCACGGTCAGCGTCTCCGGCACGGTCGCCGCGGCGGGTGCCCGCGACGTGCTGAAGCTGACCGAGGTGGACGGCTTCGACGTGGAGATCGGCGCGGAGGGCATCCTGCTCTTCCTGCGCTACGTGGACCGCCCGGGCGTGGTCGGCACCGTCGGCACGCTGCTCGGCGAGGCCGGCATCAACATCGCCGCGATGCAGGTGGCCCGCCGGGAGGCCGGCGGCGAGACCCTGATGACCCTCACGGTCGACCAGGCCCTCGGCGCCGACCTGCTCACCTCGGCGGCGGACTCGATCGGCGCGACCTCGGCCAGCGCCGCCGACCTGCGCGACGAGTAGCCGACCGTCCATCCTGGACCGCCCGGCGCGGTCCAACTGGGACGACCGCGGGGCCCGGCCGATTCGGCCGGGCCCCGCGTCGTGTCGGATCAGATCGTGTCGTGTCTGGTCGGGTCGGTTCGGCGGACGAAAGCGGGCGGGTCAGCGCCGGGTGCGGGCGGGCGGCGGATAGACCGAACCGTCCTGGTAGTCGAAGAGCATCAGGTTGTACTCGCCGGCCAGCCGCTCGATGTCGAGCAGCACCTGGTCCTCGCAGGCGGGGTTGAGGTTCATCTCGATGTGGTCGTTCGCCGCGTGCAGCGGCGCGACCTCCCACGGTGACCCCGGCCCGGCCGGCCGGTCGGGATAGCTGGCCGTGATCGCCCGGTAGAAGGCGACGACCCGCGGGTCCGGGTAACGTTCGCCGTGCTGCCCCTGCCGGCACCGTTGCACCGCTGCCCGCACGTCCGCGGGCGTGGCCCCGTCCGGGAGGGCCCACACGCTCAGATCGAAACTCACGGCGGACAGCGTGCCATCTTGTGGCCGGGAAGTCACCGCGACCCCACCGCAGGTCAACCGCGAATCTTCCGACCGTCCCCCGGAGACGGTCCGCTGTGGAGACTCTTGCGTCGAGTTGCGTCGATTCGCTAGCGTACTCGTGCGGTCACTGGCTGAGTTCGGTCGTCGGCCCGTCTTCGGGTGGCGTGGTCTGACCTCGGGCCCGGCCGGTCCCGCACCCCTCGATTGCGCGAGCCACGCGCACTCGTCGCTGATCGGCCCCCACGGTCGTTGCCGAGACCGTGGGGGCCGATCGCCGACCACCCGGCGGCCGGGATGCGAAGGCCGGCCGGCGCGGGTGGCGTGTGCTCAGGGCCGGCGGTGGGCGAACAGCGCCCGGTAGTCCGATCCGTTGCGGAACCAGGCCAGCCCCGCCGGGCCGGCGGCGTAGAGCGCGGTGGCGTAGGCGTCGGCCACGGCCAGGTCCGGGCCGATCACGGTGGCCGCGTCGAGCTGGTCGGCCGGCTCCCCGGTGTGCGGGTCGACCACGTGGCCCCGCCGGCCGGACACCCCGGAGGTCCCCACCGCCCCGGCCGTCATCTCCAGCGCCAGCGGGGCGCGGCGGGGGTCGGTCGGGTGGTGCACCGCCACCCGCCACGGGCCGCCGTGCGGGGCGTGACCGCGTACGACGAGGTCGGCGCCGGTGAGCACGGCGTAGTCGTGGATGCCGGCGGCGCGCAGCCGGGCCGCTGCCCGCTCCACCGCCCAGCCGCCGAGCAGGCCGCCCGGGTCGAAGCCGCCGGGCACCGCCCACGCGTCGAACCAGCCGTCGGTGGCCGCCCGCATCGCGGCGCACCGGTCGACCAGGTCGGCCAGCGGCGCGTACGACTCGGGGCTGATCTCTCCCCGGCGCAGCCGGGAGACCAGGCTGTCGGGGCGGGTCGGGCCGTAGGTGAGGTCGACGGCGCGCAGCTCGGCGACGGCGTCGGCCAGCGCCTCGCCGACCCCGCGCCGGCCCAGCCAGCTCGGGGCGTTGAGCAGCAGCGAGTATTCGGCGGTGCCGGTCCGGACGGTGTGCTGCACGGCGATCCGGTCGACGGCGGCGCCGCCGAGGGTGTCGAGGCGGTGGCTGCGGGCGCCCAGCCGCAGGTCGGGGCGGCGGCTGGCGAAGGCGGACTGGTCGACCCAGCGGGTGCGCGGCTGCTCGTCGACCCACCGCTGCCGGGGTTGCTCGTCGATGCGCATCGCTGCCGCTCCTTCGCTGACGGCCCCGCAGCACCGCGGCGACCACCCGTCCGGGCCCCCGTGACCCGTTCGCCACCGACCCTAGGCAGGGAAGTTGACCGCACCATGAATCTCACCTGGGAGCCTGCTGTGCATTCCGCTTTCCCGAATTGTGGAAGGCTCGTACCGGGAGGCGGGACGGGGTCGTACCGTTGGGCGGAGACGACGAGGCGAGGGAGCTGAGGACGTGGCACGCATCGCGGTGGTGGCCGGTGACGGGATCGGACCCGAGGTGGTCGCGCAGGCCCTCAAGGTCGTCGACGCCGTGCTCCCCGGCGTGGAGACCACCGACTACGACCTCGGCGCGGCCCGCTACCACCGCACCGGCGAGGTGCTGCCGGACTCGGTCCTGGCCGAGCTGGCCGGGCACGACGCGATCCTGCTCGGGGCCGTCGGCGACCCGACCGTCCCGCCGGGCGTGCTGGAGCGGGGCCTGCTGCTCAAGCTCCGCTTCGCCTTCGACCAGTACGTCAACCTGCGCCCCTCGCGGCTGTGGCCCGGCGTGGCCGGCCCGCTGGCCAGCGTCAAGCCCGGCGAGGTCGACCTGGTCGTGGTCCGCGAGGGCACCGAGGGGCTCTACGCGGGGGCCGGCGGCTCGCTGCACCGGGACACCCCGGCCGAGGTGGCCACCGAGGAGAGCCTGAACACCCGGCACGGCGTCGAGCGGGTCATCCGCGACGCGTTCGCCCGGGCGTCGCGCCGCGAGCGGCGCAAGGTGACCCTGGTGCACAAGACCAACGTGCTGACCCACGCCGGGTCGCTGTGGGCCCGCGCCTTCGAGGCCGTGGCCGCCGAGCACCCCGACGTCGCCACGGAATACCAGCACGTCGACGCCGCCGCGATGTTCCTGGTCACCCAGCCCCAGCGCTACGACGTGGTGGTCACCGACAACCTCTTCGGCGACATCCTCACCGACATCGCCGCCGCCGTCACCGGCGGGATCGGGCTGGCCGCCAGCGGCTGCATCAACCCGTCCGGGGCGTACCCGTCGATGTTCGAGCCGGTGCACGGCTCCGCGCCGGACATCGCCGGCCAGGGCGTCGCCGACCCGGTCGCCGCCGTGCTCTCCGCCGCCCTGCTGCTCGACCAGCTCGGGCACGCCGAGGCCGCCGCCCGGGTCACCGCCGCCGTCGGCACGGAGCTGGCCAACCGCACGGCCGGCGTACCGCTGCGCACCGCCGAGGTAGGCGACCGGCTCGCCGGCTACGCGGTGGCCTGAACCACCGGGGCCGTCGAGAGCACCCGGTGATCGGCCGGCACCGCCGGCACCCTGTCGGAGGCCACCGCCCGTCGGTTGGCGCTACCCGCTGAACGAGCGTTCGGGGTAGGTTTCTGGCAGCACTTTTCTCCGGCGTGCGGTCCCGCGCGCCGTCGTTCCCCAGGGAGGCACGCGCGATGAGCGGTGGTGACATGCTCGACTTCGAGATCCGTCCGAATCCCACGCCGGTATCCGCCGTCGAACGGGCGGCCCTGCTCGCGGCCCCGGGGTTCGGCCGCGTCTTCACCGACCACATGGTCACGATCCGGTACGCCGAGGGCAAGGGCTGGTACGACGCCCGGGTCGAGGCGCGCGGGCCGATCCCGATGGACCCGGCCTCCGCGGTGCTGCACTACGCGCAGGAGATCTTCGAGGGGCTGAAGGCGTACCGGCTCGCCGACGGGTCGATCACCATGTTCCGGCCCGAGGCCAACGCCGCCCGGTTCGTCGACTCGGCCCGCCGGATGGCGATGCCGGAGCTGCCGCCGGAGCTGTTCGTCGAGTCGCTGCGTCGGCTCGTCGACATCGACCGGGACTGGATCCCCGAGGGCGACGGGAGCAGCCTCTACCTGCGCCCGTTCATGATCGCCAGCGAGGTCTTCCTCGGCGTCCGGCCGTCCAACGAATACCTCTACGTGGTGATCGCCTCCCCGGCCGGGTCGTACTTCTCGGGCGGGGTCAAGCCGGTCACGGTCTGGGTCTCGCCGGACTACACCCGCGCCGCCCCCGGCGGCACCGGCGCGGCCAAGTGCGGCGGCAACTACGCCGCCTCGCTGGCCGCCCAGGCCGAGGCGATCGAGGCTGGCTGCGACCAGGTCGTCTTCCTCGACGCGGTGGAGCGCCGCTTTGTCGACGAGCTGGGCGGGATGAACGTGTTCTTCGTCTACGACGACGACACCCTGGTCACCCCGCCGCTGACCGGCACCATCCTGCCCGGCATCACCCGGGACGCGCTGCTCACCCTGGCCGCCGAGGCCGGCCACCGGGTCGAGGAGCGGCCGGTCAGCTTCGCCGACTGGCAGGCCGACGCGGCCAGCGGCCGGCTGCGCGAGGCGTTCGCCTGCGGCACGGCGGCGGTGATCACGCCGATCGGCCGGGTCAAGTACCCCGACGGCGAGTTCGCCGTCGCCGACGGCGGGCAGGGCCCGGTGACCACGGCGTTGCAGCAGCGGCTGGTCGACATCCAGCGCGGCCGGGCCGCCGACCCGCACGGCTGGGTGACCCGCCTGTAGATGCAAGGAAGGGCCCCTTCTTAACGCCTGGCGTAGAGGAGGGGCCCCTTCTTAACTCCGCTGGGCGGCTGGGCCGGCTGGGGGCGGGGGCGGCTGGGGGCCGGGCAGCCGGGCAGCCGGCGGCCGGGTGGTTCGGCCCCTACTCCAGCAGGTGCGCGCGGAGCGCGGCGAGTTGGGCGTCGGTGACGCCGGCGTGCCGCAGGTAGCCCTCCGCCGACCCGTGCCCCTCCCGCAGCTCGGCCAGGAACAGCGTCATCGCCTCGGCCGGCGAGGCCAGGTAGTACGCGGGCGGTTCCCCGGCGTCCGGCAGGGTGGCGGCCACCCAGGCGCTGAACCGCTGCGACGCCTCGGTGCTCAGCGCGTAGTCGGCGGCGATGTCGGCGTCGCTCACGCCCAGCGCCGACAGGGTCAGCGCGCAGACGATGCCGGTGCGGTCCTTGCCGGCCACGCAGTGCACGACGACCGGCTCGGCGGCGCTGTCGGCGATCAGCCCGACCGCCTCGGCGAGCCCGGCCGCGCCGGTGCCGGCGAGGTCGGCGTACCGGTCGGCGAGGAAGCGGGCGAGGCTGGACCCGGGCGCGTACTGGGCCTCCGCCCACTCGGCGTGCTCGGGGTGGATGTGCCGGTAGGCGAGCCCGGGCAGCTCCGGCACCCGGCCGTCCCGGGCCACCTCGGCGGGGCGGCGCAGGTCGATCACGGTGCGCACGCCGAGGGCGACGAACGCGTCCCGGTCGGCGCCGTCGAGGCGGTGCGGGGAGTCGGAGCGGTAGAGCCGCCCCCAGCGCACCGTGCGCCCGTCGCCGGCCGGGTAGCCGCCGACGTCGCGGAAGTTGAACAGGGCGGTGAAGGGGATCCTGCGCTTGTCCTCGGTCGCGTCCACGCTGACACGGTAACGGCCGGTGAGGCGGAACCCCACCGGCCGTTACGGCGGACGCCGGCCGTCACCGTGAGCGCCGGCCGTCACCGCGAGCGCCGGCCGTCACCGCGAGCGCCGGCCGTCACCGTGAGCGCCGGCCGTTGCGGCGCGAGGTGGCTCAGCGCGCGGTGCCCGGGGGCAGGTTGCCGTAGGTCTCGTCGTAGTAGCCGCCGAGCCGGTCGCGGAACGCCGGGTCGCCGTGGCTGTCCTCGTCGTACTCGGGGGCGGCCTTGATCTGGTCGCGCTCCCGGTCGACGTACACGGTGCGGGCGTCGTGGTCGACGTGGTTGACCGTGCCGGCGGGCAGCATGACCTTCCTGCCGAAGATCCACGGGCCGGTGTCGACCACCAGGTAGCTGCCGCCGACCTCGTGGCTCGCGCTGTCGATCTTGCCGATGCCGCCGTCGGTGGCCTCGACGTGGTAGCCGACGAGGTCGGCGTCGGCGACCGAGGGCCGGTCGCGGTAGCTCCACGGGTCGAACGTCCCGGCGGGGGCGCCGCCGGCGATCGCGCCCTGGTCGCCGTGCCGCATCGGGTCGGGCGTGCCGGTGGCGGCGTGCGGGTCGAGCCTGTCCATGGGGTGCTCCTGCCCCGACCGTCGTGGTCGTCTCGGAGGGTCGCCTCGGAGGGGTCGTCCTCGGCGGAATCGTGTCCGAACGACCACCTACCCGGGCCCCGGGCCGCCTACACGCGGACACCCGCCGGGCCGCGGGGGTGCGGCGTCGGCGGATGTCCCGGGTGTACGGCTCAGGCGAGCGCGGCCTGCGCGTCGAGGGCCACGGCGGCGGCGTGCACGACGGCGGCGATGCGCAGCCCCTCGTGCACCTGCTCCCGGGTGAACCCGGCGGCGCGCAGGGTCTTCTCGTGCGACTCCAGGCAGACGCCGCAGCCGGTGATGGCCGAGACGGCGAGGCACCACAGCTCGAAGTCGCCCTTCTCCACGCCCGGCCGCGCGATGATCTGCATCCGCAGCCGGGCCGGCATCGACGCGTAGTTCTCGTCGCCGATGAGGTGCTTGGCCCGGTAGTAGACGTTGTTCATCGCCATGATCGTCGCGGCGCCCTTGGCCGCCTCGACCGCCTCGGCGGTGAGGTGGCCGGCCGCCTCGGCGGCGATCTCCCGCAGCACGACCGGGTTGCGGGCGGCGACGGCGCAGGCCAGCGCGGTGCCCCACGCCTGTTCCGGCTTGAGGGTGGAGGCGCCGACGGTGGAGCCCAGGTTGAGCTTGATGTCCTTGGCGTACTCGGGCAGGGCCGCCTTGATCGCGTCGAGGCCCATCGTCAGGCCCCGGCCCCGGCCAGCAGCTTGGTGGCGTCGAGGGTGTCGCCGCCCTTGTTCCAGTTGCACGGGCACAGCTCGTCGGTCTGGAGGGCGTCGAGCACGCGCAGCACCTCGGAGACGTTGCGGCCGACGGAGCCGGCGGTCACCATGGCGAACTGGATCTCGTTGTCGGGGTCGACGATGAAGGTGGCCCGCTGGGCCACGCCGTCCGCGCCGAGCACGCCGCAGGCGTCGGTCAGCTCGCGCTTGATGTCGCTGAGCATCGGGAACGGCAGCTCACGCAGGTCGGGGTGGTCCTTGCGCCAGGCGTAGTGGACGAACTCGTTGTCCACCGACACGCCGAGCACCTGGGCGTCCCGGTCGGCGAACTCGCCGTTGAGCCGGCCGAACTCGGCGATCTCGGTCGGGCAGATGAACGTGAAGTCCTTCGGCCAGAAGAAGACCACCCGCCACTTGCCCTCGTACGACTTGTGGTTGATCGACTCGAACGCCCGGTCGGCGTCCAGCGAGACGCAGGCGGTCAGCTCGTACTCGGGGAAGCGGTCACCGACAGTGAGCACGGGGTCCTCCTTGACAGCGGCACGGGGCCGGTAACTGGATCGGTTCCAGATACTGCCGCAGCGGTGTTTCGGCTCGGTAGCGGCCGGATGACTTGTGAAGTCGATCACCGACGGCGCGTTCCGCCCCGCGCGGACCCGCCCTGCGGTATGCAACCCTGCGTGACCGTCCCGGCATGTGGATTGTTCCTCCCGAAACCCGGGTGCGGGTGGCAGAGTGGCGACCGTGACCAGCACCGTCGTCATTATTGGCAGCTAGCGCGCCCGGCAACCGACTCGCCGAGCGCGCAGACCTCCCGCATCCGCGGGGGGTCTTTTTGTTGGTCCCCCTCCGCCACCCCACCCGTCCCGCCCGCGCCCGAAAGGACTCCCATGACGTTCCAGCTGTACGACACGACGCTGCGCGACGGCGCCCAACGCGAGGGGCTCACCTACTCGGTGGTCGACAAGCTCGCCGTGGCCCGCCTGCTCGACGAGTTCGGCGTGGGCTTCATCGAGGGCGGCTGGCCGGGCGCGGTGCCCAAGGACACCGAGTTCTTCCGCCGGGCCCGCACCGAACTCGACCTGAAACACGCCCTGCTCGTGGCGTTCGGGGCCACCCGCAAGGCCGGCGTCGCCGTCGCCGACGACCCGCAGGTGCAGGCGCTGCTGGACGCGCAGACCCCGGCCGTCGCGCTGGTCGCCAAGGCCGACCTGCGGCACGTCGAACGGGCGCTGCGCACCACCGCGCAGGAGAACCTGGCGATGATCCGGGACACGGTGCGGCACCTCGTCGCGCAGGGGCGGCGGGTCTTCGTCGACGGCGAGCACTTCTTCGACGGCTACCGGCACGACCCCGCGTACGGCGCGGAGGTCGTGCAGACCGCGCTGGCCGCCGGGGCCGAGGTGATGGTGCTCTGCGACACCAACGGCGGCATGCTGCCCTCCCACGTCACCGCCGCGATCGCCGACCTGACCGCCCGCACCGGGATCGACCCCGCCCGCCTGGGCATGCACGCCCAGAACGACACCGCCTGCGCGGTGGCCAACACCATCGCCGCCGTCGAGGCCGGCGTCCGGCACGTGCAGGGCACCGCCAACGGGTACGGCGAGCGCCCCGGCAACGCCGACATCTTCGCCGTCGCCGCCAACCTCCAGCTCAAGCTCGGGCTGCCGGTCCTACCGGAGGGCTGCCTGGAGCAGATGGTGCGGGTCTCCCACGCCATCGCCGAGATCGCCAACATCGCCCCCGACACCCACCAGGCGTACGCCGGGGCCGCCGCCTTCGCCCACAAGGCGGGGCTGCACGCGAGCGCGATCAAGGTGGATCCGCTGCTCTACAACCACGTCGACCCGACCGTGGTGGGCAACGACATGCGGATCCTCGTCACCGAGATGGCCGGCCGGGCCAGCGTCGAGCTGAAGAGCCGCGAGCTGGGCCTGGACCTGGCCGGCCATCCGGAGACCCTGTCCCGGGTGACCAGGCGGGTCAAGGAGCTGGAGGCCGGCGGCTGGTCCTTCGAGGCCGCCGACGCCTCCTTCGAGCTGCTGGTCCGCTCCGAGCTGCCCGACGCCGCCCCGGCCCGGCCGTTCGCCCTGGAGTCGTACCGGGTGCTGGTCGAGCACCGGGAGGACGGCTCGGTGGTCTCCGAGGCCACCGTCAAGATCCGGGTACGCGGCGAGCGGCTGATCGCCACGGCCGAGGGCAACGGCCCGGTCAACGCGCTCGACGAGGCGCTGCGCGTCGGCCTGTCCCGGCACTACCCGGAGCTGCGCGACTTCGAGCTGGCCGACTACAAGGTGCGCATCCTGGAGGGCAGCCACGGCACCGGCGCGGTGACCCGGGTGCTGGTGGAGACCGCCGACGGGGCGGGCCGCGACTGGACCACCGTCGGCGTGCACCCCAACGTCGTCGAGGCGTCCTGGCACGCCCTCGTCGACGCCCTCACCTACGGCCTGGACCGCGCCCGCGTGTAGGGAGGCTCAGGCGGCGGGCAGCCGCAGCTCGGCGAGGACCGCGCGGTGGTCGCTGCCCGGCACCGCGCGCACCGACACGGACCGGACGGCGATCCGCCGGTCCACCAGCACGTGGTCGATCGTCACCGGCGGGATCGGGTCGCCGTCGTACGGGCCCCAGGTGCCGACGAGCCCGCTGCCGGTGGCGTCGGCCGCGTCGACGTACCCGGTGGCGAGCAGGTCGCGCAGCGGGGCGTGGTCGAGGGTGGCGTTGAAGTCCCCGGCGAGGACCGACAGCCCCGCGTCGGGGGTGGCCGGCGGCTGCGCCGCCAGGTCGGCGCGCCAGAACCCGACCTGGTCCAGCGCGTACGGGGCCGACGGGTGGACCGACTCGACCCGCACCGGCGGCCCGCCGGGCGGGGTGAGCGTCCCGTACGCCTGGGTGAAGCCCCAGCCGCCGCGGTGCTGCCGGATGCCGCCCCCGGCGATGGGGAAGCGGGCGTAGAGCCCTGAGCCGACGGTGCCGACCTGCGGGTTGAGCTGCCGGTGCGGCAGCAGCCCGGCCAGGCCGAGCCGGTCCAGCTCGGCCGCCGCGCCCGGGGTGAACTCCTGCACGGCCAGCACGTCAACCCGCAGGTCGCGCACCAGGCCGACCACGGTGCCGGCGTCGGCGGCGCCGGCCAGCAGGTTGGCGGTGAGCACCCGCAGCGTCGGCCCGCCGGCCGGCGGCTGTGCCGACGGCACCGCCCGGGGCGCGACCACGGCGACCAGGGCCACCGCGACCAGGGCCGCGACCGCCGCCTCCCAGCGCCGCCGCAGGGCGAGCGCGAGCAGCAGCGGCACGGGCGTCCAGGCCGCGACGTACGGGGTGAAGGCGACCGCCTGCACCAACGGCCCCCGTTCGAGGCCGGGCAGGCGCACCGCCGCCCACACCAGCCCGGGGGCCACGGCGAGCCAGCACAGCCAGGCCCGGACCCGCGCGGCGCGGCCGGTCGGTCGGGTCGGGGCGTCGGTGTGGGTGAGCACGTCGACACCGTAGCGGCAGCGCCCGACCGGGACCGCCGCCCGGGCCCGGCCGGCCGGGATCGTGAATTGTCCGGGCTTCATGTTTCGCAATTTCGGAGGCCCGCTGAAATAGTCTGAAACGCCGCCCCGCGCCATTGACCCCGCGCTTTTGCCGGTGCTACTTTCCACCTGGTTCCAGCCCCGATGCACACGGCTGTAATGGCTGCTCAAGGCGGGTGTGGGTGCTTCTCAATCCGGCTTGGTGGTGGTCGCTGCGGCGATATTTCGCGGTGCTGGCAGGCTCGGATAAAGCCGGCTCGTTGTCTCGCGGGCCGGTCGTGTCGACACGGTCAACAAAAGGGGGACCTGTCATGGCAAGAATCATTTCCCGTAGGGCGGTCGCGGTCACGTTCGGCGTGCTGGTGCTGACGCTGGCCGGCGGCGGGATCGCCGCTGCCCAGACCAGCACCGTGGCCAAGCCCGCGGCCCAGTCCGGGCAGCCGGCCGGGCGCGCCGTCGCGCCGTCCGGACAGCCGCAGCCGACGGCGGCCGAGGCGGCGGCGGCCAAGGCGGCGCTGAAGGAGGGGATGAGCCCGTCCTACGTCAACGGCTCGACGTCCTTCGCCGTCGTCAGCAGCGCCGGTTCCCTGCTCCGCCTGCGGGACGCCGTCTCCGCGACCAGGTACGGCCCCGGCCAGTACCAGGTCATCTTCAACCGCAGCCTGACCCAGGCCGCCTTCGTGGCCACTCTCGGCACCACGGCCGACTGCTGCATCCCGCTGTCCGGCGAGATCTCGGTCGCGCCGCGGCTGGCCACCCCGAACGGGGTGTTCGTGCAGACGTACGACTCCACCGGCGCGCCGTTGGACCGGCCGTTCCACCTGGCCGTGTTCACTCCCTGACCCGTACGCCAGAGCGAGGGCGCCGGTCCCGGGGGTGGGGACGGCGCCCTCGCGCCGTCCGCGACCCTGCGGCCTTCGGCGGCTATTGAGGGTGCTCGTCCCGGTTCAGCCCGGTAAGGTGCTCGAATTCCGACGTTTGCCCGGCTGCCGGCACGGGAAGCAAGCACCGTGACGGACATCTCGGACACCCTGGCCAGCCTGCCCACCGCGGTCGATCCCGATCCGAGCGGCGTCGAGCTGGAACAGACCCTCTTCGAGGTCAAACGCGTGATCGTCGGGCAGGATCGGCTCGTCGAGCGCCTGCTCACCGCCCTCGTCGCCGGCGGCCACTGCCTCCTGGAGGGGGTGCCCGGCGTGGCGAAGACCCTCGCCGCGCAGACCCTCGCGACCGTGGTCGGCGGGACGTTCTCCCGGATCCAGTTCACCCCGGACCTGGTCCCCTCCGACATCGTCGGCACCCGCATCTACCGGGCGTCGAAGGAGAGCTTCGACGTCGAACTCGGCCCGATCATGGCCAACCTCGTGCTTGCCGACGAGATCAACCGGGCCCCGGCGAAGGTGCAGTCCGCGCTGCTGGAGGCGATGGCCGAGCGGCAGGTCTCCATCGGCGGGCGCGCCTGGCCGGTCCCCGCACCGTTCCTGGTGCTGGCCACCCAGAACCCGATCGAGTCCGAGGGGGTCTACCAGCTCCCCGAGGCGCAGCGGGATCGGTTCCTCATGAAGATCGTCGTCGACTACCCCGGGGACGCCGACGAGCTGGCCATCCTCTACCGGATGAGCACCGACCGCCCCACCCCGCGCCGGGTCCTCGACCCCGACCGGCTGCGGGCGCTCCAGCGGCGGGCCGGCGACGTGTTCGTGCACCACGCCGTCGCCGAGTACGTCGTCCGGCTGATCCTGGCCACCCGGGACCCGGGCCGGTTCGGGCTGCCCGAGATCGCGCCGCTGCTGGCGTACGGGGCGAGCCCCCGGGCCACCCTCGGCCTGGTCGCCGCCGCCCGCGCCCAGGCGCTGCTGCGGGGCCGCGACCACGTGTTGCCCGAGGACGTCCGGGAGCTGGCGGTGGACGTCCTGGCCCACCGGCTGGTGCTCTCCTTCGACGCGGTCGCCGACGGGGTCGCCGCCGAGGCGGTGGTCCACCGGCTGGTCGAGGCCGTGCCCCCGCCCCGGGTCGCCACCCACCACACCGGCTACGCCACCGACCTGGCGGCGGCGTGAGGGGCCCGGCCGCCCCGCCCGCCGGCGCCGCCCGGGAAACGCGGGCCGCCGGGGGAGCGCGGGCCGCCGGGGGAGCCGGACGGGTGCCGCCGGACCCGACGCTGGCCGACCTCGCGCCGGACCGGCGGCTGCGCCGGCTGGAGCTGACCGTCACCCGCCGCCTCGACGGGCTGCTGCACGGCGAGCACCGGGGCCTGCTGCCCGGGCCCGGCAGCGAGGTCGCCGGCAGCCGCGAGTACCGGCCCGGCGAGGACGAGGTGCGCCGGATGGACTGGGCGGTCACCGCCCGGACCACCGTCCCGCACGTCCGCGAGGTCGACGCCGACCGGGAACTGACCACCTGGCTGCTGGTCGACGCCAGCCCCAGCATGGAGTTCGGCACCGCCGAGCTGGACAAGCGCGAGCTGGCGGTGGCCGCCGTGGCGGCGGTCGGCTTCCTCACGGCGGGCTCCGGCAACCGGCTCGGCGCGCAGCTGCTCGGCGCGCACGGGCTGCGCCGGTTCCCCGCCCGGGGCGGGCGTACCCACCTGCTCGGGCTGCTCCGGGCCCTGCTGGCCGCGCCGCGCGCCGCCGGGACCGACCCGGCCGCCGGCCCGCCCGCCGCGCCCGGCCTCGCCGACGGGCTGACCGCCGTGGGGCGGGCCGCCACCCGGCGCGGCCTGGTCGTCGTGGTCTCCGACCTCCTCGACGGGCTGCCGGACGACCCGGCCGACCCGCCGCCCTGGGAGGCGGCGCTGCGCCGCCTCGCCGTCCGCCACCAGGTGCTCGCCGTGGAGGTGACCGACCCGCGCGAGCTGGAACTGCCGGACGTCGGCCTGATCACCCTGGTCGACCCGGAGACCGGCCGCCGACGGGAGGTCTTCACCGGCGACCGCCGGCTGCGCGAGCGGTACGCCGAGGCGGCCCGCGCCCAGCGCGAGCAGGTCCGCCAGGTGCTGCGCCGGTGCGGGGCGGCCCACCTGCCGCTGCGCACCGACCGGGACTGGTGCGCCGACATCGTCCGGCACGTGCACGCCCAGCGCCGGCTCGCCCTGGCTCCGGCGGCCAGCGGCGGCGTCGGCCCGACGCCCCGGCCCGGCGCGCTGTCGGGAGGTGCCGCGTGACCTGGCAGTCGCCCCTGCGGCTCTGGCTGCTGCTCGGGGTCGCCGCGCTCGCCGTCGGCTACCTGCTCGCCCAGCGCCGGCACAGCCGGTACGCGGTCCGCTTCACCAACCTGCGGCTGCTCGACCGGGTGGCCCCGCACCGCCCCGCCTGGCGGCGGCACGTGCCGGCGGGCCTGTTCCTGGCCATGCTGGCGCTGCTGGTGGTGGGCTTCGCCCGGCCCAGCGCCGAGGTGCGGGTGCCCCGGGAACGGGCCACCGTCATGGTGGCGGTCGACGTGTCCACCTCGATGCTCGCCTCCGACGTGGAACCGGACCGGCTCAGCGCCGCCAAGGACGCCGCGCGGCGCTTCGTCGACGGCCTGCCCGACGAGTTCAACGTCGGGCTGGTCGCGTTCGCCGGCAGCGCCGCCGTGCTGGTGCCGCCCGGCACGGACCGGGAGGCCCTGCACGACGGCATCGGACGCCTCGCCGAGGGCAGCACCGGCGTGCAGGGCACCGCCATCGGGGAGGCGATCAACACCTCCCTCGGCGCGGTGAAGGCGCTGGACAGCCAGGCCGCGAAGGACCTGCCGCCGGCCCGGATCATCCTGCTCTCCGACGGCGCGAACACCTCCGGCATGGATCCGATGGAGGCCGCCGCCGAGGCCGTCGACGCGAAGGTGCCGGTGCACACCATCTCGTTCGGCACCCCGTCCGGGTTCGTCGACCGGGGCGGGCGGCCCATCCAGGTGCCGGTGGACGGGCAGACCCTGAAGGCGGTCGCGGACTCCACCGGCGGCGGTTTCCACGAGGCGACCACCCGCGAGGAGCTGCGGGCGGTGTACGACGACATCGGCACCTCCGTCGGCTACCGCACGCAGCGGCAGGACGTCTCCGCCCGGTTCATCGGCCTGGGACTGGTGCTGGCCATGGGCGCCGCGGCGGGATCGATGCGGTGGTTCTCCCGGCTGCCCTGACCGCGGCGGCCCCGACCGGCCGGCCCGATCCGGCCGGACCTCCCCGAGTGACGTCGACGTGAGGAGCAGCGGATGGCAGCACAGACCGGACTGGGCGAGCCGCGCGGGCCGTGGTTCGTCTCGCCCGAGCTCGACCCCGACGGGCGCGGCCGGCGGGACGTACCCGGTGGGGGCGGGTCCGACCGGCGGCGTAGCTGGCAGGGCCGGCTGCTGGCCGCCGCCGGGGTGGTGGCGCTGTCCACCCTGTCCGGCGCGGCGGCGGGCGCCTGGGTCGCCGACCCGGGCGACGCGCCGGGCCCGGAGGCGGCGTCGGCCGCGCCGGTGCCGGCGGAGCTGGTGACCGCCGCCGAGCGCACCGTGCCGGGGGTGGTGTCGGTGCTCGTCGGCGGGGCCACCGGAAGCTCGGCGACCGGGTCCGGGTTCGCCATCGACGACCAGCAGCACCTGATCACCAACGACCACATCCTCGCCAAGGGGGGCGGCGGGGCGGTGACGGTGGAGCTGCCGGACGGCCGGCGGTTCGCCGCCGAGGTCGTCGGCCGGGAGCCGGGCAGCGACCTGGCCGTGCTGCGGGTGCCGCCGGACGCCGGCCTGGCCCCGCTGCCGCTGGCCAAGCCGGGCGTCACCCGGGTCGGTGAGCCGGTGCTCGCGGTCGGCTCCCCGCTCGGGCTGGCCGGGACCGTCACCGCGGGCATCGTCAGCGCGCTCGACCGTCAGGTACGCCTCGGCGCGAACCGGCACCGCGCCGTGCAGACCGACGCGTCCATCAACCCGGGCAACTCCGGCGGCCCGCTGGTCAACGCCCGGGGCGAGGTGGTCGGGGTGAACACCGCCATCGCCACCATCGACGGCAGCGGCTCGATCGGCATCGGCTTCGCCATCCCGATCGAGCAGGTGCAGCAGAGCGCCGACGCGATCATCGGAAAGGGTGGCTGACCCGGGCCGGGCCGGCGTCGAGCCCCACGGCCCGGCGCGACGCCCGGGTGGGGCGCTAGCCTGCTGACGTGGACGACGGACTGCGGGTGACCGACCGGCTGGTCGTGCCGGCCGCCGAGCTGCGGGAACGCTTCTCCCGCTCGTCGGGCCCGGGCGGGCAGGGCGTCAACACCACCGACTCGCGGGTGGAGCTGAGCTTCGACGTCGCCGGCTCGCCGAGCCTGCCCGAGCCGCTGCGCGCCCGGGCCCTGGACCGCCTGGCCGGCCGGCTCGTCGACGGGGTGCTCACCATCGCCGCCAGCGAGCACCGGGCCCAGCTCGCCAACCGGGAGGCGGCCCGGGAGCGGATGGCGGCCCTGCTGCGCGAGGCGGTCGCCCCGCCACCCCCGCCACGCCGCCCGACCCGCCCGTCGCGGGGCGCGAAGGAACGCCGTCTGGCCGACAAGAAGCGCCAGGCGCAGCGCAAGCGCGACCGCCGCGTCGACGGCGACTGACCACGCCGCGCGCCGCGCCGCGCGGCCCGTGCTGCGGCGGCTCGGGGCGGGACGCGGGAGACGGTTGAGCCGGACACCGGGGTCTGCTGGAATGGCTCCGGGAGCAACAGGGCCGTCACCGACCGCGTACGACGCCACGTGACAGGAGTCCCTCCGCCATGCCCCGAAAGCCCTTCCTCTCCGCCGTCCTCGCCGCCCTGGCGGCCGTGCCGCTGACGCTGCTGCTCGGGCTCGTCGCCGCGCCGCCCGCCCTGCCGGCCGCCGCCGACCCGGTGCGCGTCATGCCGCTCGGCGACTCCATCACCGGCTCGCCCGGCTGCTGGCGCGCCATCCTCTGGAACCGGCTCCAGTCCACCGGCCACACCGACGTCGACTTCGTCGGCACCCTCGGCCCGCAGGGCTGCGGCCAGCCGTACGACGGCGACAACGAGGGCCACGGCGGGTACCTGGTGACGAACGTCGCCAACCAGAACCTGCTGCCCGGCTGGCTCTCCGCCACCGACCCGGACGTCGTGCTCATGCACTTCGGCACCAACGACGTGTGGAGCAACATCGCCCCGGCGACCATCCTGGCCGCGTACTCCAAGCTGGTCGACCAGATGCGGGCCAGCAACCCGGCGATGCGGGTGATCGTCGCGAAGATCATCCCGATGGCCCCCGCGAGCTGCGCCGAGTGCGGGCAGCGGGTGGTGGCGCTCAACGGCGCGATCGACGGCTGGGCGGCGGGCAAGACCACCGCGCAGTCGCCGATCGTGGTCGTCGACCAGTGGACGGGCTTCAGCACCGCCGCCGACACCTACGACGGGGTGCACCCGAACGCCGCCGGCGACCAGAAGATGTCGGACCGCTGGTATCCGGCGGTGGTCGCGGCGCTGACCGGCGTCACCCCCACGGTCACGCCCAGCGCGACCCCCACGGCCACGCCGCCGCCCACCCCTTCCGTCACGCCGACGCTGTCGCCGCCGGTCACGCCGACCTCGAACCCCGGCGGCGGGTGCACGGCCCACTACCGGATCGTCGGGCAGTGGCAGGGCGGCTTCCAGGGCGAGGTGACCGTGCGCAACACGGGCACGGTCGCGCTGGGCGGGTGGACGGTCCGGTTCGGCTACCCCGACGGCCAGCGGATCATCCAGGCGTGGAACGCCGAGGTGACGCAGAGCGGAACCGCGGTGACCGCGCGGAACGTGAGCTGGAACGGCGCGCTCGCCCCCGGCGCCGAGGCGGCCTTCGGGTTCCTGGCCAGCGCCGGCTCCAGCAACCCGGTGCCGCAGGCGAGCTGCGCCACGCCCTGAGCCCGGGCGGGCCGGGCGCTCGGGGTGGTGACCACCCTGCCGCCGCCCACCCTCCGTTTTCGTCCCTTTGCTCTGCACCCACGGGTGCAGCGGTCACCGACGGTGACCGCTGCGTATCGGGGTGCAGAGCAAAGGGCGGAGAAAGGGTGGGTTGGCCGGGTCGATGCGGGTGGGCCGACGCGCGGTCGCCGGCCCGGCGTCAGCGGGGGCGGTGGTGCGCCTGCCGCGGCAGCAGCCAGTGGTTGAAGTCCCAGCTGAAGATCGAGGTGCAGGTCATCCGCTGGACGCCCGGCTTGAATCCCCACAGGTCGAGCCGGCCGAGGCCGTGGGCGGCCAGCTCCGCCGCCGCCGGGTCGGTCGTCGCCAGGTCCGTGTCGTCGAGGACCACCAGGCCGGACGGGGCCAGATACTTCGGCGCGACCCGGGCGCAGACGGTGCGGGACGCCCCGTCGATCACCACCACGTCCCACGGGGCCCCGTCGGCGACCGCCGACACGTACGGGGAATCCGCCGAACCGTCCCACCAGCCGTCGGCGCAGGGCACGTGCCGAATCTCCCCGTTGGCCGGCTGGGGAAGCTGGGCGAACCAGGCGGCGTCGTGCTCGACGGAGACGATCTCGCCGACCCGGCCCGGCCGGGCGAACCAGGACGTCGACGACCCGGAGCCGTACTCGAACACCCGCACCCCGGGGTGCAGCACCCCCTCCAGCCACCGCACGGCGGAGTAGCTGAGCCACGGCAGCGGCCGGCCCTCGCCGTCGACGGGGGCCGCCCCCACGGACCGGTGCCAGCCCTGCCCGCGCAGGGTGGCCAGGGCCTCCAGCGACGTCTGCGCCTCCCGGCGGGAGCGCGGGACGCCGGGCGCGGTGCGTCGGATCAGGCCCCGCGCCCGCCCGGCGAGTGATCGTCTGGTCATGGTGCTCCCGTTTCCTCGGTCTCGCGGATACAGGGAGCCAACGAACGACGGGCGCGAAAGGTGATGAAAGGTGCGAAGAGGGGCCGTCAGGCGATGCCCGGCGCGGCGAGCAGGCGGGCCCGCAGGCCGGCGGCCCGCTCGGCGAAGCCCCGCTGGGCGGCGGCGTACTCGGCCCGCCCCTCCGGCGTCTCCACCCGCACCGGCGGGTAGCCGAGCGCCGCGAGATCGTACGGGCTGGCCCGCATGTCCAGCGTGCGGATCTCGCGGGCCAGCGCGAACGCGTCCGCCACCAGCTCGCTCGGCACCAGCGGGGAGAGCTTGTACGCCCACTTGTACAGGTCCATGTTGGCGTGCAGGCAGCCTGGCTGCTCCAGCTCGTGCTGACGCTCCCGGGTCGGCGCGAGCACGTTCAGCGGCCGGGCCGGCGCGGTGAAGAACCGGTACGCGTCGAAGTGGCTGCACCGCACGCCCCGCTCCTCGACGACCTCGGCGGTGCGGGCCGGGCTCAGCCGCAGCGGCCACGCGTTGTGGCGTACCTCCTCCTGGGTCTGCCGGTAGACCATCGCCCACTCGTGCATCCCGAAGCAGCCCAGGTGCGCCGGCCGGGCCGCCGTCGCCGCGAGCAGGGCACGGATCCAGTCGACCGACCCGGCCCGCCGGGCGCGTACCGCATCGGTGTCGAGGGTGAGCCCGGCGGCGGTGGCGCGGTAGTCCCGGCCGAACTCGGCCGGGTCCGCGCCACGCAGCGCCACGCCCGCGCCCGGGTGCCAACGGCGCAGCTGGGCGGGACGGTGCGAGTAGTAGGTGAAGAGGAAGTCCTCCACCGGGTGCCTGCGCCCGGCGCGGCGGCGGGCCAGATGCGGGGCCAGCCAGGCGTCGACCCGCTCCTCGTGGGCCCGCCGCCGCGCCCGCCAGTCGGCCAGGTCGAGCGGCGCGGCGGGAGCGAGGGCGGCGGTCACCCGACCAGCGTACGACGCCGCCCGGCCGCCCCCGGCCGCCCCGCGTCAGGGCACGTCGACCCGGACCCCGGCGGAGAACACCCCGCTGCGCAGCTCCAGCTGCTTGGGCCGGTCCGTGCCGTCGACCGTGAACACCAGCGGCAGCACCAGCCGGCTGCCCGCGGCGAGGGGCTGGGCGAAGACGTCCCGCCCCTGGTTGGCCAGCCGCGTGGCGGCCTCGTCGGCGCTGACCCAGGTGCCGTCCGGCAGGTACGCCCGCTGCATCTGGCCGTGCCAGGTCTGCTGCTCGGGGGTGGGGTTGCGCACCCCGACCGTGGCCTGGCACTGCTGCCCGATGGCCGACGGCGTCGACGGGCAGGCGATCCGGTAGACGGTGAACTCCAGCGCCTGCTCCCGCAGCGGCACGCCGATCAGGCCGGTGGTGCTCGTGCCCACCCACGCGCCGGTGCTCGGCTGCTTGGTCGTGTCGATCGCGGCGACCCGTCGGGTGGCCGTCACCGTCGCGGCGAGCACCACGCCGGCCAGGACCGCGACGGCCGCCCCGACCATCAGCCACACCGGGGGCCTGCGGCGGCGGGCCACGGCGACCGGCGCGACCGGGCGGGGTGGCCCGCCCTCCGGGCCGGGTGCCGCCGCTGCGCCGGCGCCGGCGGACCCCGCGCCGGTGCCGACGTAGACGGTCCCCGCCCTGGTGGCTCCGGTGCTCCCGCCGGTCGGCCCGGCCGTGGCCCGGGCGCGGCGGCGTCGCTGCCACCACCAGAGCCCACCGGCCGTGAGCAGGAGCACTCCGGCCAGCGCGGCGAGCAGCGCCGCGGGCCGCCGCCAGGCCGGCGCGTCGGTGGCCTTGGCCGCCGGGACCGGGGAGCGGTCCCAGGTCGCGGTCGCGCAGTCGTACGGCCGGTCGCCGCCGTCGGCGAAGGCGCAGGCCGGCGCGGACAGGGCGCGGCCCGGCGCGGCGGTGGTGAGCGCGGTGTGCAGGGTCGTGGTGCTGTGTGCCGGGAGCCGCAACTGCCAGGTCACCTCGCTGGTGGTGGCCGAGCGGCTGGTCCGCCCGCCGGGCGTGACCCAGGTCGCCGACGTGCCGGGTGGCAGCTCCTGGCGCACGGTGGTGGCCACGGGCAGGCTGCTGGCGTTGCGCACCTGGACCTGGTAGCCCGGCGCCGGCGTGCCGGCCGACGTGACCACCACCGTCACCGCGGACGGCGCGCCCCGCGTCGGCACGATCACGGACGGGGAGACCAGCGGCGGCGGCGCGGGGGCCGCAGGTGTCGCCGCGGTGCCCGTCGGCGTCGGCGTGGTCGTGGCCGCCGCCGCGGTGCCCGTCGGCGTCGTCGTGGCCGCCGCCGCCCGGAGCGCCCCCTGTGGCGGGGCGGGTGCGGCGGGCTCCGGGGCCGCCGTGGGCAGCGCCGGAACGGCGGCGAGAATGCCGAGGCAGTGCACGAACACTGCGAGGGCCCTGTGGTGTCGTCTCGATGCAGGCATACGAACGAACCTCCGGTAGCCGACGCTAGGGGCGGCGACCCGCCGTGCGGGTACGAAGCGGCGAACCCGGCCCGCGACGGCGGCGCACGGGCTACGCTGCCCCGCCGCGCGCCGCTCTGCGGCCGTGCCGACGCCGTGTCGCCGGGGCGGGGCTAGATTGGCCTGGTGCGTATCGCTCGTTTCGCTCATGCCAAGGGAATGTCGTTCGGGGTCGTCGAGGGCGAACCGGGGGCGGGCCCCGAGGGCCTGACCGTCGCCGAGATCGAGGGTCACCCGTTCGGCCAGATCCAGTTCAGCGGTGCCCGGTGGGCGCTCTCCGACGTCCGGCTGCTCTCCCCGATCCTGCCCAGCAAGGTGGTCTGCGTCGGGCGCAACTACGCCGAGCACGCCGCCGAGCTGGGCAACGACGTGCCCAAGGAGCCGCTGCTGTTTCTCAAGCCGTCCACCTCCGTGATCGGGCCACGGGACGCCATCCGGCTGCCGATCTTCTCCAAGCAGGTCGAGCACGAGGCCGAGCTGGCCGTGGTGATCGGCGCGCCGGGGGCCCGCCGGGCCGACCGGGCCGCCGCCGAGCGGGCCATCTTCGGCTACACCTGCGCCAACGACGTCACCGCGCGGGACCTCCAGCGCTCCGACGGGCAGTGGACCCGGGCCAAGGGCTTCGACTCGTTCTGCCCCATCGGCCCGTGGATCGCCACGGGGCTCGACGTGACCGACCTGGAGATCCGGTGCGAGGTCGGCCGCAACCCGGAGGAGATGGAGGTACGCCAGCTCGGCCGCACCCGGGACATGGTCTTCGACGTGCCGGCCCTGGTGTCGTACGTCTCGCACGTGATGACGCTGCTCCCCGGGGACGTGATCCTCACGGGCACGCCGGCCGGGGTTAGCCCGCTCACGGAGGGGGATACGGTGACTGTGCGTATCGAGGGGATCGGGGAGCTGAGCAACCCGGTCGTCCCGGTGACCTGAGTCGTCGGGAAGCCCGAAACCGCAGGCCAGATGCGGTTTCGGGCCCCCGATTTGGCCTGTGGGAGGCGGGAGGGTAAAGTTTCTCTCCGGTGCCGCAAGGCACCGAACGGCACCGCGAGGTGCCAATGGGGTATGGGGTAATTGGCAGCCCGACTGATTCTGGTTCAGTTAGTCTAGGTTCGAGTCCTGGTACCCCAGCAACCGGTGTTCGAGAGAGCGCCGGTCGCTGGATCGACTCGGAGAGCGCTCCGGCCCGCGTGAGCGGGCCAGAATGATCTCTGGTAGGTTGCAGCGGCGCCGTCCGGCAGGGCGGTGAAGCAGGGAAAGTTCTGGCCCCGTCGTCTAGCGGCCCAGGACGCCGCCCTCTCAAGGCGGTAGCGCGGGTTCGAATCCCGTCGGGGCTACAGGTTGTCCAGCCCGTCTCACTGCGGTGAGGCGGGCTGATTCGCGTTAGGGGCCGATGTGCGTCACGGCCTGTTCTCGCGACGTACGTCACGCTCTGTTCTCGCGATGTGTGTCGCGGCCTGTTCTCGCGCCGGCAACGATCTCGCCCCCCCCGGGACCGGCTCTATGCCCAGGGTCGGGGCCGGCTTCGGTGCCCGTGCCCGGGGTCGGCCTCGTGCCGGGTCGCCATCTGCCCGGGTGCGGGGTTGTGCGCGGGGCTCGTTTCCTGCCCGGGCAGGCTTCGTGCCGGCCCGGGGTGCCGTCGGCGCGACATCCACCCCTGTGCGCGCGCCCCTGGGGTCCCGTCGCTAGACTACAGCGGCGCCGTCCGGCAGGGCGGTGAAGCAGGGAAAGTTCTGGCCCCGTCGTCTAGCGGCCCAGGACGCCGCCCTCTCAAGGCGGTAGCGCGGGTTCGAATCCCGTCGGGGCTACACCACGAAAGGCCCGCTCACCCCGGTGAGCGGGCCTTCCTCCGTCCCGCCCCACCCCGGCTGTGCTCGCCCCGGCCGTCCGCCCGCCCCGGCTCCGTCCGCGCCGGTGATCAAGAGGTTTGCGTCAGGTTCGGTGCGCCAGCTGACGCAAACCTCTTGATCACCGGGCCGGAGGCCGGGGGGAGGGAGGGTGGGGGAAGTGGGGGGTGGGTGGGGTTAGAGGCCGCTTAGGCGTTGGCCGGCTCGGACGACGGCCATGGCGTGGCGTTCGCCGGGGCGGCGGCCGAGGCGCTCGATCGGGCCGGAGATGCTGATCGCGGCGATCACCCGGCCCGTGCGGTCGCGGATCGGGGCCGAGACGCTCGCCACACCCGCCTCCCGCTCGGCGACGCTCTGCGCCCAGCCGCGCCGGCGCACCTCGGCGAGGGTGCGCCCGGTGAACTTCGACCGGGGCAGCAGCGGCATCACCGCCTCCGGCGGCTCCCAGGCCAGCAGGATCTGCGCCGCCGAACCGGCGGTCATCGGCAACACCGAGCCCACCGGGACGGTGTCGCGCAGCCCGCTGGCCCGCTCGGCGGCGGCCACGCAGATCCGCTCGTCCGCGCGGCGCAGGTAGAGCTGGGCGCTCTCCCCGGTGGCGTCGCGCAGCGCGGCCAGCAGCGGCTCCGCCGCCGTCAGCAGCACGTCCGGCGCGGCGTTGGCGAGCTCACCGAGCCGGGGGCCCGGGCGCCAACGGCCCTGGGTGTCCCGGACCAGCATCCGGTGGATCTCCAGCGCCTGTGCCAGCCGGTGCGCGGTCGCCCGGGGCAGCTTGGTGCGTTCAACGAGTTCGGCCAGGCTGGCGCCGTCGACACAGGCGGCCAGGATGACCACCGCCTTGTCGAGAACGCCGACACCGCTCATACTGTGTCCCACAAGCCGAAATTTACCTCCCAGAATTTAGGATGTCCAGATGGTGGGAGACACTCGACCGAGGACCCTGGCCGAGAAGGTCTGGGACGCGCACATCGTCCGGTCCGCCGACGGCGAACCGGACCTGCTCTACATCGACCTGCACCTGCTGCACGAGGTCACCAGCCCGCAGGCCTTCGACGGCCTGCGGCTCGCCGGCCGCCGCGTGCGCCGCACCGACCTCACGCTCGCGACCGAGGACCACAACACCCCCACGGGGTACGCGGACCCGGCGTTCGCGCAGCGGCGCGGCGACCTGCTCACGATCGCGGACCCCACCTCCCGCACCCAGATCGAGACGCTGCGCCGCAACTGCGCCGAGTTCGGCGTGCGGCTGCACCCGCTCGGCGACGCCGACCAGGGCATCGTGCACGTCATCGGCCCGCAGCTGGGCGTCACCCAGCCCGGCATGACGATCGTCTGTGGCGATTCCCACACCGCCACCCACGGCGCCTTCGGCGCGCTCGCGTTCGGCATCGGCACCAGCGAGGTCGAGCACGTGCTTGCCACCCAGACGCTGCCGCAGGCCCGCCCGAAGACGATGGCCGTGAACGTCACCGGCCAGCTCGGCCCCGGCGTCACCGCCAAGGACCTGGTGCTCGCCCTCATCGCCCAGGTCGGCACCGGCGGCGGCCGGGGGCACATCGTGGAGTACCGGGGCGAGGCGATCCGCGCCCTGTCCATGGAGGGGCGGATGACCGTCGCCAACATGTCGATCGAGTGGGGCGCCAAGGCCGGCATGATCGCGCCGGACGAGACGACCTTCGCGTACCTCAAGGGGCGGCCGAACGCGCCCCAGGGGGCCGACTGGGACGCGGCGGTGGAGTACTGGCGGAGCCTGCCCACCGACGAGGGCGCGACGTTCGACGCCGAGGTGACCCTCGACGCGAGCAGCATCACGCCGTTCGTCACCTGGGGCACCAACCCGGGCCAGGGCGCGCCGCTGGGCGCGACCGTCCCCGACCCGGAGGAGTTCACCGGCGAGCCCGAGCGGGCCGCCGCCCGCCGCGCGCTGGAGTACATGGACCTCACCCCCGGCACCGCGCTGCGCGACCTCTCCGTCGACGTGGTCTTCGTCGGCTCCTGCACCAACGGCCGCCTGGAGGACCTCCGCGCCGCCGCCGACGTGCTGCGCGGACACACGGTCGCCGACGGCGTACGGATGCTCGTGGTGCCCGGCTCGGCCGCCGTCCGGGAGGCCGCCGAGGCCGAGGGGCTGGACAAGGTCTTCACCGACGCCGGTGCCGAGTGGCGGTTCGCCGGCTGCTCGATGTGCCTGGGCATGAACCCGGACACGCTCGCCCCGGGTGAGCGTTCCGCCTCGACCTCCAACCGCAACTTCGAGGGCCGCCAGGGCCGGGGCGGACGCACCCACCTGGTGTCGCCGCCGGTCGCCGCCGCCACCGCCGTGGTCGGCCGGCTCGCCGCCCCCGCCGACCTGTAGAAGGGCAGCCGCACAGATGGACAAGTTCACCGTGCACACCGGCACCGCGGTGCCGCTGCGCCGTTCCAACGTGGACACCGATCAGATCATCCCCGCCGTGTACCTCAAGCGGGTGACCCGCACCGGATTCGCCGACGGGCTCTTCAACGCGTGGCGGGAGGACCCTTCATTCGTGTTGAACGATGCCGCCTATTCGGGTGCGTCGATTCTTGTCGCGGGTCCGGAGTTCGGCACGGGGTCCTCCCGGGAGCACGCCGTGTGGGCGTTGCGCGACTGGGGGTTCAAGGCGGTGGTCTCGCCCCGGTTCGGCGACATCTTCCGCGGCAATGCCCTCAAGGAGGGTCTGCTGCCGGTCGAGTTGGAATTGCGGGCCGTCGAGGAGTTGTGGGCCCTCGTCGAGTCCGACCCGGCCACCCCGGTCACCGTCGATCTGGCCTCCCGTGAGGTCCGGGCCGGGGACGCCACCTGGTCCTTCCCCCTCGACGACTTCAGCCGCTGGCGGCTGATGGAGGGGTTGGATGACATTGGACTCACCCTTCGGCACGAGGCCGACATCACCTCCTACGAGCGCGGCCGGAGGCCGTTCCTGCCCTCCGTGGCATAGCCGTACGCCCGATCCCGCATCGGTTTCCGCCCCCATCGGCCCCGCCGGTGGGGGCGAATCCGTTACGACACAAGGGCTTTTTTCCACCGAATGTTTGTGTCCAGGCAGCACAGGGCATACCGTGCGCGCAGAATGGCTCGCGTCGAGTCAGTTGCACAATCGGGAGGAAGTCGTGAACAAGGCCGAGCTCATCGAGGCGCTCGCCGTTCGCCTGGGGGACCGGAAGACGGCGACGGCCGCGCTCGACGCGGTACTCGCTGAGGTCCAGGCGGCGGTCACCAAGGGCGAGAAGGTGGCGATCACCGGATTCGGAGCGTTCGAGAAGCGCGTCCGGGGTGCGCGAACAGCGCGCAACCCGCGTACCGGCGAGGCGGTGAAGGTCAAGAAGACATCCGTCCCGACCTTCCGGGCCGGCGCCGGTTTCAAGGAGATGGTGGCCAGCGGGAAGGTGCCGAAGGACACGGTGGCGGCGAAGAAGACCGCCACGGCCGCCACCAAGGCGACGACCGCCAAGGCCACCACGGCCAAAGCCACCACCGCCAAGGCGGCCGGGACCAAGGCCACCACGGCCAAGGCCACCACCGCGAAGGCGGCCGGAGCCAAGGCCACCGGGGCGAAGGCCACCACGGCAAAGGCGGCCGGGACCAAGGCCACCGGGGCGAAGGCCACCGGCACGAAGGCCGCCGCCGCCACGAAGAAGGCCGCCCCGGCGAAGGCGACCAAGACGACGGCGACCAAGGCCGCCACCAAGAAGGCCGCCCCGGCGAAGAAGTCGGCGGCGGCGACCAAGTCGACCGCGGCGAAGAAGACCACCACGGCGGCGGCCAAGAGCACCACGGCCAAGAGCACGGCGGCCAAGAAGGCGCCGGCGAAGAAGTCCCCGGCCAAGAAGGCGGCCACCAAGCGCTGACCGGCCGGCATCGTCCCGCGGGGCGCCCACCCGAACGGTGGGCGCCCCGCGGCGTGCGTGGGCCGGGGGCGCGTCGGTCCCGGCCGTTGACCGGCGGCGGGTGGCGCGCGGAGAATCGCCGAACCCCTCACCGGCCGGCGAAAGGCAGCCCGTGCGCCACCGCCACCTCAGCACCGCCGCGCTCGCCCTCGGCATCGTCGTGCTCACCGACGTGCTGCGGGTCTTCCTCCCATCGGTCATCACCATCTTCGGGCAGGCCGCCACCACCCCCGCCGAACTGCTCGGCGCGTTCGCGCTGGGCTGGTTCGTGCTTGCCCTGGCGTTCCCGCCGCTGGTCCGCCGCCTCGGGGCGCGGCCCGTCACGCTCGCCGCCGCCGTGGCGCTGGGCGGCGCGCGGCTCGCCCTCACCGCCGGGCCGGGCGGTCGTACGCAGCTCTGGCTGGCCGCCGCCGGCCTCCTCGCCGGGCTGCTCTGGCTGGCCGGCACCGCCACCACCGCCGGTCGGCCGGTCCCCGGGCTGGCGCTGGGCATCGCCCTGGGCGCGGTCGCACACGCCTCGCTCGGCACGTACGACCTGGTCTGGCGGGGTGGTCCGGCCGGGTGGGCCGGCAGCGTGGCCCTCGTGGCGATCTTCCTGGCCGCCACCGCCCGCCCCGCGTGGCCGGCGGAACCGGGCGGCGCCCGCGCGTGGCTGCTCGCCGGCCCGGCGCTGCTGCTGACCGGTCTCGTGGCCCTCTCCCCGGCGGTGGCCGCGACGGCCTCCTCCTACCGGCGCGGCCCCGCCGGCGGGCTCTCCTGGCCGTCGGCGCCCGGCGACGTCCCCACCCTGCCGGCCTGGGCCCTCGGTCTGTTCCTGCTCGGCGCGCTGGCCCGGCCGCCCCGGGGGCACTGGCGGCTGGTCGGCCCGCTCGCGCTGGTGGCCGGCGCGGTGCTGTTCGCCACCGGCGAGCCCCGGCTGCTGACGCCGGCGGTCGTGCTGGCCGCCGCCGGCACGGGAGCCTGCCTCGCCCTCGCCGACGCCGCGCCGCCGGCGGTGGCCTCGCCCGCCGCGTCGCTTGACGCCGCGTCGCCCGCCGTCGGGGTCACGGCGGGGCGCAGCAGCCGGCCCGCCCTCGCGGCGGTGCTGGGCATGCTGGTCTTCGCCGTCGCCGCCGTCGCCTACTACGCCGCCTACGACCTCGGTTACCCCAACGCGGCCGTCCCGGTCGGGGTGGCCGTCCTCGTCGCCGCCGTGGCCCTCGGCGGCGGCCACCGGAACACGACGTCCGCGCCGCCCCGGCGGTGGGCGGCGGGGATCGCCGTGGCATCCGCCCTCGTCGTGCTCGCCGCGACGGGGCTGCCGTCCGGCGTTCCCGCCCCGCACCGCCCGGACACGCCCCCGGCGGCGGTCCGGCTGGTCGCGTACAACATCCGGATGGGGTACGGGCTGGACGGGCGGTTCGACCCCGACGGGCTGGCCCGGGTCATCGCCCACGAGCGCCCCGACGTGGTGGTGCTCGGCGAGGTGGACCGGGGCTGGCTGCTCAACGGCGGCCACGACACCCTCGCCCTGCTCGCGGCGCGGCTGCGCATGCCGTACGTCTTCGCGCCCGCCGCCGATCCGCTCTGGGGCGACGCGATCCTCAGCCGCTTTCCCGTGGCGGCGGCCCGCAGCGAGCGGCTGGCCCCGGTGGGCGCTCCCACCGGAGCCCAGGCGCTCGGCGTCACCGTGGACGTCGGCGGCGGCGTGCGCCTCGCCGTGGTCGCCACCCACCTGCAACCGCCGCCAGGGCGGGAGCCGGTGACGCAGGCCCGCGCGGTGGCGGGCTTCGCCCTCCGGTACGCCGCCGGGCTGCCCCTCGTGGTCGCCGGCGACCTGAACACCGAGCCGGGCGCCCCGCGGTACGCGGAGTTCACAGGCGCCGGGCTGGTGGACGCGCTGGCCTCGGCCCGGCCCCTGCCGACGAGCCCGGCCGACGATCCGCGCGAGCAGATCGACCACGTGCTGGTCTCGGCGGGCGTGCTGGCCGCCGGCGCGGTGGCGCCCCGCAGCACCGCCAGCGACCACCTGCCGGTCGCGGTGACCCTGACCCTGACCCTGCCGTGACGCGCCCGCGCCGCGCCGCCCTTCCGCGCCCGCGCCGCGGGCGCGGCGGTGAGAGGGGAACCCTTCTCTACCGTATGCGTTAAGAAGGGGCCCTTCCTTACCAGCGGTCCGCGGCGAGGAGGCGGTCGGCCGCGAAGGCGAGCAGCCAGCCGCCGCCCTTTTCGGTGGTGAAGTCGTCGGCGCGGCCGGCGAGACGCGCCAGCGCGCCGGGCATCACCTTGCCCTGGCTGCACACCCCGGCCGCGCCCCCGGCGGCGGCCAGCTCGGCCAGGCACGCGGCGGCGGCCAGCGCCCGCTCGTGCGGGTCCTGACCGGGCCGCGGCTCGTCCAGGTCGCCGGTCACCTCGACGGGCAGGTCGAGCAGGGCGGCGGCCGGGTCGAGGGTCTGCACGCAGCGGCGGGCGGAGGCGGACAACAGCCGGGTCGGGCGGACGAGGGCCACCAGGGGCGCGAGGGCGCGCGCCTGGGCCCAGCCGGTGGCGTCGAGCGGCCGGGCGGAGTCGGGGCCCGACCAGGTGCCGCGCCGGCCGGCCTGCGCGTGCCGGACCAGGGCCACCGTCGCGGTGACCGGCGGGAGGGCGGCGAACGCGGTCAGCACCTCGGCGTCGTGCGAGTAGCTGACCAGGCGGGCAGCCTCCCCGGCGGGCAGCCAGCGGATGTCGTCGACCTCGGTGTCGGGCTGGAAGCCGCCCGCGTCGACGGCGTGCATCGACCAGTAGTCGACGACCTTCGGCCGGCCCTCGCTGCGGTAGCGCACGGTGGGCAGCCGTACCTGTGGCACCGCCCGCACGTCGGCCTCCTCGGCGACCTCCCGTACGGCGGCCAGCAGCGGGTGCTCGCCCGGCTCCAGCTTGCCCTTCGGCAGCGACCAGTCGTCGTAGCGGGGACGGTGCACGACGCAGACCAGCACGCCGCCGTCGGCCCGACGCCAGACCACCCCGCCCGCCGCCCGGATCACGCGTTCCCCCTCCGGCATCCGCTCAGCCTAGGCTCATCCGGCCGTGCCGCCGATCCGGCGCAGCAGCAGGTCCTGCAGGTGGGTCGGCGGGGCCTGCCCCGTGCCGGTGCTCCGGGTCCAGGAGCCGTCGCCGTGCAGCTCGAACGCCTCCACGTCGGGGCTGAACGCCGCGGTGAGCACGTGGTCCAGCTCGGCGCGGGCCACCGGGTCGCTCACCTGCACCAGCGCCTCCACCCGGCGGTCCAGGTTGCGGTGCATCAGGTCGGCCGAGCCCATCCAGAACTCGGCGGAGCCGTTGTTGCCGAACCGGAAGATCCGGGAGTGCTCCAGGAACCGGCCGAGGATCGAGCGGACCCGGATGTTCTCCGACAGCCCCGGCACCCCGGGGCGCAGCGTGCACATGCCCCGGATCAGCAGGTCCACGTGCACCCCGGCCCTCGACGCCCGGTAGAGCGCGTCGGTGACCTCCTCGTCGACCAGCGAGTTGACCTTGAACTGGACCAGCCCGGGCATGCCGAGCCGGACGTGGCTGATCTCCCGCTCGATCCGCTCGATCAGCCCCCGCCGGATGCCCTGCGGCGCCACCAGCAACCGCCGGTACGCCGTCTGCCGGCTGTAGCCGGTCAACACGTTGAACAGGTCCGTCAGGTCCGCGCCGATCTCCGGGTCGGCGGTGAGCATGCCGAAGTCCTCGTAGAGCCGGGCGGTCTTCGGGTGGTAGTTGCCGGTGCCGATGTGGCAGTAGCGGCGGATCTGGTTGCCCTCCTGGCGTACGACCAGGGCGGTCTTGCAGTGCGTCTTGAGGCCCACCAGCCCGTAGACGACGTGGCAGCCGGCGCGCTCCAGGGTGCGCGCCCAGCCGATGTTGGCCACCTCGTCGAAGCGGGCCTTCAGCTCCACCAGCACCACCACCTGCTTGCCGGCGGCGGCGGCGTCGACCAGCGCGTCGACGATGGGGGAGTCCCCGCTGGTGCGGTAGAGGGTCTGCTTGATGGCCAGCACGTCCGGGTCGGCGGCGGCCTGCTCGACGAAGCGCTGCACGCTCGTCGCGAACGAGTGGTACGGGTGGTGCACCAGCACGTCGCCGTCGCGCAGGGTGGCGAAGACGCTGCGCGGCACCTCGCCCTCGGTGAGCCGGGGATGGGTGGCCGGCACGAACGGCGGGTCCTTCAGGTCGGGACGGTCGGCGTCGCCGTAGAGCTGCCACAGCGCCGACAGGTCGAGCAGCCCGCGTACCCGCAGCACGTCGTGGCTGTCCATGTCCAGCTCGCGGACGAGCAGCTCCAGCATGTGGTCGGAGATCGAGGCGGCGACCTCCAGGCGTACGGGCGGGCCGAACCGGCGGCGGGCCAGCTCCCGCTCCAGGGCCTGGAGGAGGTCCTCGTCGCGGTCCTCGTCGACCTCCACCTCGGCGTTGCGGGTGACCCGGAACAGGTGGCACTCGACGACCTGCATGCCGGAGAAGAGCTGCCCCAGGTGCACCGAGATCAGCTCCTCGACCGGGAGCACCCGCACCCCGGGGGACTCCCGGTCGACCCGGACGAAGCGCGGCACGTTGTTCGGCACCTTGACCCGGGCGAACAGCTCCGAGCCGCCGTCGGGGTCGCGGACCGCGACGGCCAGGTTCAGCGACCGCCCGGAGATGTACGGGAACGGGTGGGCCGGGTCGACCGCGAGCGGCGTGAGCACGGGGAAGATGTGTTCCCGGAAGTAGGTGCGCAGCCGTTCCCGCTCGGGCGCGTCCAGGTCCGTCCAGCGCAGGATGCGGATGTCCTCGGCGGCGAGCTTCGGCAGCACGTCGTCGACGAAGCAGGAGGCGTGCCGGCCGACCAGCTCGGCGGTCCGTTCGCCGATCCGCTCCAGCTGGGTACGCAGCGGCAGCCGGTCCCCGCCGCGCACCGGCAGCCCGGCGGACTGGCGGCGCTTCAGGCCGGCCACCCGGACCATGTAGAACTCGTCGAGGTTGCTGGCGAAGATCGCCAGGAACTTGGCCCGCTCCAGCAGCGGCGTGCGCGGGTCCTCGGCCAGGGCGAGCACCCGGGCGTTGAAGTCGAGCCAGGACAGCTCCCGGTTGAGGAACCGGTCCTCGGGCAGCGGCTTCGGCGGCGCGGGCTCGTCGTCCGGGAAGGGATCGGCGTCGAGCACCTCCTCCAGCCCGGCGGACGCCGCCGCCCGGCCCAGCGGGGCCACCGGCGGGTCGCCGGCTTCGGGGCCGCCGAAGGCCGCCGCCGGTTCGCCGAAGGCCGCCGCCGGTTCTGCCCCGGCTGGCCCGGCGGGGTCGACCGGTCCGGCGGTTTCCGGCGCGTCGTGCGGGCGGAACCGGCCGTCGACGCCGCGCCGGCGGGACCCGTTGCGCCGCGGCGTCGGCTCGCCGGTCCTGCCGGGCTCGGGTCGATCGTCGGCGGGCGCGGACGGGTCGTCGGCGGGGCGGCGGTCGGCGGCCGGGCCGGTGGGGTGCTCGCGAGGGGTGCTCACCCGCTCATAATGTCCCGGAACGGGTTAACGCAAAATGAACTTGGGTGGGGGGCTCACGGCATCGTCGGCAACGTCACCCGGACGATCTCGCCGGCGGCGTCGGTCTCGACCCGGACCCGCTGGCCCAGCCGGAGCAGCCGCAGGCCGGAGGCGTCGAAGGCCCGCGCCGGGAACGCCAGCTCGGTGCCGTCGTCGAGCAACAGCACGCCGCTGCGCGTCGCCGCGTCGTAGGTGGCCACGGTGCCCTGCATGCCAGCACCGTACACCGGGGCCGGCGGCGGCTCAGCCCGCGCGGCCCGCCGGCTCGCCCACGCCGGCCGGCCCGGTCGCGCCGTCGCCGCCTGCCGGGCCGGTCCCGCCGGCCGGGCGGGGCGCGCCGGTGAGGGCGGCGGTGTGGGGCCCGAGCCCGAGGCGGGCGGCGGCGGCCAGGTCGGCCGGGGTGTCGACGTCCCGGCGCAGGGTGGGCCAGTCGCCGGCCAGCGGCAGCGCCCCGCCCGCCTCGTGCGCCGCGGCCGAGCCGGCCCCGAACCGGGGGGCCAGCGGCACGCCGCGCGGCGCGGCGAGCAGCACCGTGCCGGTCCCCGGCGCGTCGGCAACGAACCGGCGTACCCCCGGGGGGCCGGCGGCGATCGCGTGCAGCGCGGCCGTCAGCTCGGCCGGGCGCAGCGCCGGCAGGTCCGCCGTGAGCCCGGCCACCCACCCCCCGCCGTCGGCCGCGACCGCCGCGCCCAGCCGGAAGGCCGCGTTCAGGCCGGCGTCCGGCGTGTCCGGCACGACCCGCACGTCCGCCGCGCGCACCGCCGCCGTCACGCGGGCGTCGCGGGTGACGACCACCACCCCGGCGACCGCCGGGCACGCCCGCACCGCGGCGACCGTGTCGGCCGCCAGGGCCAGCGCCAGCTCCTCGTGGGGTACGGCCGGCAGCGCCCCCCGCAGCCGGCTCTTCGCCACGCCGAGGCGCTTCACCGGCACCACCACAGTCCAGGTCCGCTGCCGCACGGCACAATCCTGCCAGCCGCCCCGGCGGTACCCTCACTGGCCGTACCGGGGGCGAGCAGGCATGATTTCGCTGCGGGCGGCACGGGCGGGTGCGACGTGGGGTCGGGGCTACGAGGAGGCAGGGTGACGCGGCGCAGGCTGGGGTTCTGGCAACGGTTCGCCGTGGTCTTGGTCAAGCCCGTCATGACGGTCTGGACCCGGCGCACCTGGCGGGGCATGGAGCACCTGCGCCACGACGGCGGCATCATCATCGTCCCGAACCACCTCTCGCACGCCGACCCGCTGGTCTCCGCGCACTTCATCTACGACGCCGGGCGCTGGCCGAGGTTCCTCGGCAAGGCCAGCGTCTTCCGGGTGCCGGTGGTGGGCTGGATCCTGCACCGCTGCCTCCAGATCCCCGTGGAGCGCGGCACGGTCGACGCCGTGAAGTCCCTGGACGCCCTCGTCGCCGCCCTGCGCGAGGGTGGCGCGGTGGTGATCTACCCGGAGGGCACCACCACCCGGGAACCCGACCTGTGGCCGATGAAGGGCAAGACCGGCGCCGCCCGGCTGGCGCTGGCCACCGGCGCACCGGTGGTCCCGGTCGCCATGTGGGGGCCGCAGCGGCTCTTCGACCCCCGGACCAACCGGCTGGGCCTGCGGCCCCGCATCCCGGTGACCGTCGTCGCCGGGCCGCCCGTCGACCTGAGCCGGTGGGCCGGCTCCACGCCCACCAAGGCCACCCTGGAAGAGATGACCGACACCATCATGCTGCGCCTGCGCGACCAGCTCGCCGAGATCCGGGGCGGGACGCCGCCGCCGTTGTGGGAACGACCGGCGCGGGCCGCCGGGGCCGCCCGCCCGACCCAGGGACGGGAGGACGCGGCGTGACCGGCCACGTGGCGGTGCTTGGGGCCGGGTCGTGGGGGACCGCCTTCGCCAAGATCCTCGCCGACGCCGGCCGGGACGTGACGATCTGGGCCCGGCGGCAGCCCGTGGCCGAGGCGATCCGGCTGCGCCGGCACAACCCGGAATATCTCCCCGACCTGCGGCTGCCCGACCGGGTCACCGGCACCGGCAGCGCCGCCGAGGCGATCCGGGGCGCGGAGATCGTGGTGCTCGCGGTGCCGTCGCAGACGCTGCGCGGCAACCTCGCCGAGTGGGTCGGTGACCTGCACCCGGACGCGACCCTGGTGTCCCTGATGAAGGGCATCGAGCTGGGCACCACCAAGCGGATGAGCGAGGTGATCGTGGAGACCGCCCGGGTCACCCCGGACCGGGTGGTCGTCGTCTCCGGCCCCAACCTCGCCCCCGAGATCGCCGCCGAACAGCCCGCCGCCACCGTGGTCGCCGGCACCGACGACCGCCGCGCCCAGCTCGTCCAGGCGTCGATCCGCACGCCGTACTTCCGGCCGTACACCAACGACGACGTGATCGGCTGCGAGCTGGGCGGGGCGGTGAAGAACGTGATCGCCCTCGCGTACGGCATCGCCACCGCGATGGGCTTCGGCGACAACACCCGGGCGATGCTGATGACCCGGGGGCTCGCCGAGACCGCCCGCCTCGGGGTGGCGCTCGGCGCGGACCCGATCACCTTCGCCGGCCTGGCCGGGATGGGCGACCTCGTGGCGTCCTGCTCGTCGCCGCTGGCCCGCAACCGCACCTTCGGGGAGCACCTCGGCCGGGGCGAGAACCTGGAGCAGGCCCAGGCGGCCACCCGGCAGACCGCCGAGGGCGTGAAGAGCTGCCTGGCGATCCGGGACCTGGCCCGCGCGCACGGGGTGGAGATGCCGATCACCGAGCAGATCGAGCGGATCTGCCACGAGGGGATGGACCCCCGGCTCGCCGTCGACGCGCTGATGAGCCGCACCGCCAAGCCCGAGTCGTACGAGTGAGGCGGCCCGCGTGACGACCCCCGGCAGCGACGGCGAAGGCATCGGCGGCGAAGGCGTCGGCGCCGAGGACACCGGCGGCGGGAGCGCCGACGGCGACGGCACCCGGTGCGTGCGGGCCGGGCTGCCCGAGCCCGCCCCGGGGCAGCCGTTCCTGCCCGGCCCGGTCTTCGCCGCGCCCTACCACCTCGACCCACGGCAGGGCCCGGCGGCGAGCCCGAACGGGTACGGCCGGCCCGACAACCCGACCCGGCGGCTGCTGGAGGCGGCCATCGGCGAGCTGGAGGGCGGCGACGTGCGCGTCTTCGCCAGCGGACAGGCGGCGATCACCGGCCTGCTGCTGGCCCTGCTGCGCCCCGGCGACACGGTGGTGCTCCCCGCCGACGGCTACTTCCCGGTGCGGGCGTTCGCCACCGACACCCTCGCCGGGATCGGCGTGCGGGTGCTGTTCGCGCCGACCGCCGGGCCGTACCCGTCGTTCGCGGGGGTGCGGCTGGTGCTGCTGGAGTCGCCGGCGAACCCCGGCCTGGACGTCGCCGACGTGCCGGCCGTGGCCGCCGCCGCGCACGCCGCCGGTGCCCTCGTGGCGGTGGACAACACGACGGCCACCCCGCTCGGCCAGCGCCCGCTGGACCTCGGCGCCGACGTGGTCGTCGCCTCCGGCACGAAGGCCCTGACCGGCCACTCCGACCTGCTGCTCGGCTACGTGGCGACCCGCTCCGCCGGCCTGCTCGACCCGGTCACCGCCTGGCGCGCCATGACCGGCGCGGTGCCGGGGGCGTTCGACGCGTGGCTGGCGCACCGCTCCCTGGCCACCCTGGACCTGCGGCTGGCCCGGCAGAGCGCCAACGCGGAGGCGCTGGCCCGGCTGCTCGCCGGCCGGTCCGACGTCACCGGCGTGCGCTGGCCGGGGCTGCCGGGCGATCCGGCGTACGCGCTGGCCTCGGCGCAGCTGCGCCGGATGCCCGGGGTGCTCTCCTTCGACCTCGGCGACGCCGAGCGGGTGGCCCGCTTCGTCACCGCGTCCCGGCTGGTGGCCGCCGCGACCTCCTTCGGCGGGCTGCACACCACCGCCGACCGGCGGGCGCAGTGGGGCGACGACACCCCGCCCGGGTTCGTCCGGCTCTCCTGCGGCGTGGAGGACACCGCCGACCTGGTCGCCGACGTCGCCGCCGCCCTGGAAGGAAGGGCCCCCTGTTAACGCATGCGGTAGAGAAGGGTTCCCCTCTCACGCCCAGCCGGGCCGGGGCGAGGTGGTGGCCCACCCGCCGGCCGGCGGTGCGGACCGGACGGCGGGTGGGCCACGACAGGGGGGCCGGAGTGCGGCCGAGGGCGGGAACGAGGACGGGCCGCGTGGTCCGGCCGGGACGGGGGACCCCCCGGCCGGACTACACGGCGGTCAGTGGCGGCCTCAACCGGTCACGCGGCCTCAACCGGTCACGCGGCCACGGACGCCCGCGCGACCGGGGGCGGTCAGGGGCGGGGCGGGGCGGCGGCGAACGCGGCCCAGGCGGCCGGCGGGAAGAGCAGCGCCGGGCCCGTCGGGTCCTTCGAGTCGCGGACGGCCACCGCGTCCGGTACGACCGCCATCTCCACGCAGGCTCCCTCGTCGCCGCTGCGGCTGCTCTTGCGCCATCGCGCCGTGGCGAGGGCCGCGCTCGTCGTCGGGGTCATGGTTCTACCGTCCCTTCAGGAGTCGAAGGAGCTGGTCCCGGGTGGCCGCGGGGCTGAGTGCGACCGTCCGCAGGTGCTCCATGATCTTGGTGCAGGTACGCAGGTCGCCGGGCCGGTCGAGGACCATCTGACCGGCGACCGTTTCCACCGACGCGATGTGCGGGTCCTCCGGGTCGGGGAACTCCAGGATGTGCAGCGACCCCCGGGTGCCCCGGTGGTAGCCGGCTGACAGGGGGATCACCTGGACCGTGATGTTGGGCAGCTCGGCCATCTTGAGCAGGTGGTGCAGCTGCGCCTCCATCACGGCCTGGCCGCCCACGGGGCGCAGCAGGGCGCCCTCGTCGATGATCGCGTCGAGGATCGCCGGGTCGTCGCCGGTGATCCGCTGCTGCCGGTCGAGTCGCAGGTGGACGCGCTGTTCCACCTGCTCGTCGCTGAGGGTGTGCGGGCCGCCCCGCATCACCCCCCGGATGTAGTCCGCCGTCTGGAGCAGGCCGGGCACCACCGACGGCTCGAAGTTGGCGATGCCGGTGGCCTCCGCCTCGAGCGCGATGAAGTCGATGGTCCGCCGGTCCAGCAGGTACGAATAGGACACCCACCAGCCGGGCTTGCGGGCGTCCTTGGCGAGCTGGACGGCGGCGGCGAGCTCGTCGGCGCCCACCCCGTACAGGGTGAGCAGGGCGCGCACCGTGGCCGGGCTGATCAGCGTCTGGGCGTTCTCGTACCGCGAGAGGGTGCTCCGGGTGCTGTTGATCTCGTCGGCGGCGGCTTCGAGGGTGAGGCCGGCCGCCTCCCGGTGCGTACGCAGCGCGATGCCGAGCCGTCGGGCCCGTGCCGTCTTCGGTGCCATGCGTCGATGGTGGCACACATTTCCGGGAAGGTGTACATGAGAGAACGGCGATGAGAGTTGCATTCACGCCGGTCCACATGCCAACCTGTGATCAGTTCCTCACTGCCGGTTGTCGTGGCGACGGCGGTGGTGAGTGACCGGAGGGGATGGGGCGCGTGGCGATCGGGTTTTCTCCCCCGTACCCGATCGCCGCGTGCCGCCACCCGGGACGCACCGGAAGGGACTCGCATGACGGTGACGGCCTGCTGGCCCCGGGTGTCGCGGTGTCGCTGGTGCGCGCACCCCGTGCTGCGCGACAACGACGACGTGTGGATCCACGCCCACCTGGCGTACGTCTGCCGGGACCGCACCGGCGCTCTGGCGGCGACCACTGCGGAGCCGGAGGGCTCGCCCGCCCGGTCGGCGTGGGGCGTTGCGGGAGGCCGGCGGTGACCCGGTTCCTGGTGGTGCTCACCGACGTCCGCCCCGTCGACGGCGTGCGCCGGGACGAGCGGCAGGCCCCCGAGCGGCGGCGGCAGGTGGTCGGGGCGAGCAGCCGGGAGGCGGCGGACCGGATCGCCGGCGCGTTCATGGCGCTGGGCATGGTCCGGGCCGGGCGGCAGCGGGTGAAGGTGATCGCCGTCGGCCGCCGCTACGGCCTCTGACGGCCCGCCGCCACGGCCTCCGGCGGGCCGTCGGCCGCTGCCTGTCCGAGGTGAGGGGGTTACGCAGCGTATAAGCACCGATGACCGGTTGCGCAGTGCTGCCGCTTCTCCCCGGGTATCAACTCCGTTGTCCGGCCACGCACAGTAAGGTCATCCGGGTGAGCGCCACCGGCGAGCACCACGAGCCTCGCAGTCGCGACGAAAGGGTGACCGAGTGACCACCCCAGGCAAGACCCGTGTGGCCCTCGTCTTCGGCGGCCGCAGCCCCGAGCACGGCATCTCCTGCGTCAGCGCCGGCAGCGTGCTGGGCGCGCTCGACCCCGACGAGTTCGAGGTGGTCCCCGTGGGCATCACCCGCGCCGGCAAGTGGGTGCTGACCAGCGGCGATCCGGCCGAGTTGGCGATCAGCGCCCGGCGGCTGCCGGAGATCACCGCCGAGGCCGGCGCCGACCTCGTGCTGCGGGCCGACCCCACCGGCAACGGGCTGCTGGTGCTCGACCCCGCCGAGGGGCCCCGGGCGCTCGCCGACGTCGACGTGGTCTTCCCCGTGCTGCACGGCGCGTACGGCGAGGACGGCACCATCCAGGGCATGCTGGAGATGGCCGGCATCCCGTACGTCGGGGCGAACGTCTTCGCCTCCGCCGCCGCGATGGACAAGGAGTTCACCAAGAAGCTCTGCGCCGCCGAAGGCATCCCCGTCGGCCCGTACGCGGTGCTGCGCAACGGGGTCACGCTGTCCGAGGAGGACAAGCAGCGGCTCGGGCTGCCCGTCTTCGTCAAGCCGTCCCGCGCCGGCTCGTCGTTCGGCATCACGAAGGTCGACGACTGGGCCGACCTGGAGGCCGCCGTCGCCACGGCTCGGGAGATCGACCCGAAGGTGCTGGTCGAGGGCGCGATCGTCGGCCGGGAGGTCGAGTGCGGCGTGCTGGAGGGCGAGGCCGGCGGCGGCGCGGAGGCGTCCGTCCTGGCCGAGGTGCGGGCCGGCGGCGACCACGACTGGTACGACTTCGAGGCGAAGTATCTCTCCGAGCCCGAGTACGACCTGCCGGCCACCCTGCCCGACCACGTGACCCGGCAGGTCCAGGAGTACGCCGTCCGCGCGTTCTCCGCCCTGGACTGCGCCGGGCTGGCCCGGGTCGACTTCTTCGTCACCCCGGACCTGGACGTCTACCTCAACGAGATCAACACGATGCCGGGCTTCACCCCGACGTCGATGTTCCCGCTGATGTGGGCCGCCTCCGGGCTGGAGTATCCGAAGCTGGTCAACCGACTGATCCGCACCGCCCAGCGGCGCGGCGTCGGCCTGCACTGAACGCGCGCAGCCGCCGGGGCGGTGGGGATCAGCCGGCGCACCGTGCGAGGGCCGGTCAGCCGGCGCAGCCGGCAGCGGTTGGTCAGCCGGCGCAGCCGGCGGGGGCGTCGCCGCCGGAGGGCACCGAGGCGACCACCACGTCGGCAATGGGGCTCACCCACTGGAGGGCCGACCCGTACGTGCGGGGCACGGTCACCCGCACCGCCGTCTCCCGGTCCAGCGTGGTGAGCACCGTCGCGTCCGGCCCCTCGGCCGCGTACCAGCAGACCGTGTTGACCACCCAGACGTCGTCGGTGTCGCCCGGCGTCGGCTCGGCGCCGCCGCAGGCGATGGTGAGCGCCGGGTCGCCGTACGCGGCGTTCTGCTCGGGGCCGGCGGTGACCGGCCGCTGGGCCAGGTCGCGCACGGTCGACGGGAGCTGCGACGTCAGGGCGCGGCACACCGTCGCGGGCCGCTCGGCCAGCCGGGGGGCGGCCATCTCGACCGGCGCGGTGGACTGCGGCCCGGCGCTGGTCGCCGTCGGGCCCGGCCCGGCGGCCGGCGCGTCCGGGGTCAGCTTGGCGAAGGTGAACCCGGCCACGGCCACGGTGACCGGCACCGCGACCAGCGTGGCCAGCAGGGCCGCGCTGCGGTTGGTGCGGTCCCGGCGCGGCGCGCCGCCTTCGTCGGTCGTGCCCCGCTCGGCGGCGGACTCGGAGGAGGAAGTCATCTCGGCCACTTACAGGCGCACCACCGAACACGTGAGGGTGCGGGTGATGCCGGGCACCATCTGCACGTTGCTGACGATGAGCTTGCCGAGCTCGTCGACCGTGTTGGCCTCGGTGAGCACGACCACGTCGTACGGCCCGGTGACGGCGTCGACCCGCACCACGCCGGGAAGGTCGCCGATCAGGCCGGCCACGTCACGCGCCCGACCCACCTCGGTCTGGATGAGGATGTACGCCTGTACCACGACTCGACCTCCGTCCGTCGCCGCCGCTGGGCGGCCCGAAGGGTGAAACTACCTTACGGACCAGGTCTGATCCCTATCGGTGGCCAAGGAGAAGCGGTGAGCGAGCGCGACGGGCGCGACGGCGGGCGGGGCGCGGGGCGATCCCGGGTCCACGGCAGGCGGGGCACGGGACCGACCCGGGTCCACGATGGGCGCGGGCGCGGCGGGGAGCGGGCATGAGCGTGACCGGAATCGGCGAGTTCGGGTTGATCGACCGGGTCACCGCCCGGCTGCCCCAGGGGGCGTCCTGCCTGCTCGGGCCCGGCGACGACGGTGCGGTGCTGGCCGCGCCGGACGCCCGGGTGGTCGCCTCCACCGACGTGCTCGTCGAGGGGCGGCACTTCCGCCGCGACTGGTCGGCCGCCCGCGACGTCGGGCACCGGGCGGCGGCGGCCAACCTGGCCGACATCGCGGCGATGGGCGCCACCCCGACCGCCCTGCTGGTGGCCCTGTGCATGCCGACGGACCTGGACCCGGCCTGGGCCGAGGAGCTGGCCGACGGGCTCGGGGCCGAGGCCGCCACCGTGGGCGCGAGCGTGGTCGGCGGCGACATGTCGGCGAGCCCCACGCTGACGATCGCCGTCACCGCCCTGGGCGACCTGGGCGGCCGGGCCCCGGTCGTCCGCTCGGGGGCCCGCCCGGGGCATGTCGTGGCCCTGGCCGGCCGCAGCGGGTACGCCGCCGCCGGTTACACCGTGCTGTCCCGGGGCTTCCGCACGCCGAAGCTGCTGGTCGAGGCGTACCGGCGGCCCGAGGTGCCGTACGCGGCCGGGCCGCTCGCCGCCCGCCTCGGCGCCACCTCGATGATCGACGTCTCGGACGGGCTGCTGGCCGACCTCGGGCACGTGGCCCGCGCCAGCGGGGTCGGCATCGACGTGCGGCGGGACGCCTTCGAGGTGCCCCGGCAGATGCGCGACGCCGCGCAGGCGCTGGGGGTCGACCCGTACTCGTGGATCCTCGCCGGCGGCGACGACCACGCGCTGGCGGCCACGTTCCCCCCGGCGGTGGCGCTGCCCGACCCGTGGCGGGCCGTCGGCCGGGTGACGGAGGGCGCCGGCGTCACCGTCGACGGCGAGGCGTACGACGGCCCGACCGGCTGGGACCACTTCCGGTAGGCGGCCGGCCGGCCACGTACCCTTTTCCCGTGAGCGAGATCGAGATCCGCCCGGCCCGCTTCGACTCCCCGGAGGCACAGGAGCTCATCCGGGCCGCCCTGGCGGACCTGGGCCGACGGTACGGGGGCAGCGGCGACGACACCCCGGTCGACGCCGCCGAGTTCGTGCCGCCGCACGGCGCGTTCCTGGTGGCGTACCTCGCCGGGGAGCCGGTCGGGTGCGGCGGCTGGCGCAGCCACGGCGACGCCGGGGACACCGCCGAGCTGAAGCGCATGTACACCAGCCCGGCGGCGCGGGGGCGGGGCGTGGCCCGGGCGGTGCTCGCCGCCGTCGAGCGGTCGGCCCGCGAGCACGGCCGCAAGCGGGTCGTCCTGGAGTGCGGCGACAAGCAGCCCGAGGCGATCGCCATGTACAGCACGGTCGGCTACGAGCGCATCCCGAACTTCGGCTTCTACCGGGACCACCCGGGCTGCCTCTCCTTCGGCCGTACCCTCTGATCCACCGACCTGGCTCTGCCGGCCCGTGGTCTGGTCGCCGGGTCGGCCGGCGCGGGCGGCGGGCCGTCAGGCGACGGTGACGCGGATCTCGGCGGCGGCGGCGCGGGCGGCCCGCTCGGCCTCGGCCGGGTCGACGCCCCAGGCCAGCACGTGCCCGCTGCGCCGGCCCGACGAGGTGACCGGCGCGACGGTCGCGCCGACGGCGGTGTCGAGCTGCACCTCCAGCACCCCGGGCACCCGGCGGGCCGGCCGCAGCCCCTCGACGCCGGTGACGGTGCCCGGGTCGGCGAGCAGGAACTCCACCGCCGCCGCCCCGGTCGGCCGGACCGGCGGCGTCGGCCGCTCGCCGCGCAACACCCGCAGGTACGCGTCGATGAAGCCGTACTCGTAGCCGATCGAGATCAGCGCGGTGATCATGTCACCGGGCAGCCGGGCGGCGCACTCCACCAGGTGCGGCACGCCGTCGACGACGATCCACTCGCTGTGCAGCACCCCGGTGCGGAACCCGGCGGCGGCGCACAGCCGCCCCGCCGCGTCGAGCAGGTCACGACGGGCCGCCCCGGGCAGCGCCGACGGCACGGTGTGCCCCGTCTCGACCGGCAGGGGGCCGGGGAGCACCCGCTTGTCGGTGACGTTGCCGAAGATCACCTCGCCGTCGGCGACGAGCAGCTCGACGCTGTGCTCCCGGCCGTCGAGCACCTGCTCGGCGAGGACCTGCGTGGGCAGCCCCCGGTCGGTGGCCTCCGGCGGGGCCTCGGGGGACGCGGTGGCCGCCCAGGCGGCCGGGATCTCGGCCGGGTCGGCGACCAGCCGCACGCCCAGGCTGCCCGAGCGCCGGGTCGGCTTGAGCACGCAGCGACCGCCGTGCCGGCGCGCGAACGCCATCGCCTCCGCCGGCCCGCCCACCAGCTCGTACGCCGGGTTCGGCAGCCCCGCGTCGGCGGCGAGCAGCCGCATCCGGTGCTTGTCGGAGAAGACGTCGGCGGCCTCCGCCCCGGCGCCGGGCAGGCCGAGGCGGGCGGCGAGGCGGGCGGCGGCGCCCACGGCGTACTCCAGGCCCGGCATGACGAGGCGGGCCCCGGCCAGGTCGGGCTCGCGGGCGAGCAGCGCGTCCGCGTCGAAGCCCGTCTGGTATTCGGCCGGCACGACCCGGGACAGGACGGACAGCCGCCCGACCAGCCCGTCGATGCCGCGCCGGCTGATCACGTCGGGCTCCTCGACGACGACCACGCTGCCCGCCGGCAGCTCCTCGTCGAACCAGCGCAGGGTGCCCAGCGAGGCCCCGACGACGATCATCTCGGCGGGGCCCAGATCCAGGTCCACCGGTTTCCTCCCTGCTGGATACGCGGACACCACAAGCCGGCGGGCCCGAGGGCCCGCCGGCTTGTCGACGACGAGTGGGTCGGCGCTACCGCGTCAGGCGCGGGTGACCTTGCCGGCCTTGATGCAGGAGGTGCAGACCTTCAACTTCTTGGTGGTGCCGCCACCGGCCGGGGTGCGCACCGACTGGATGTTCGGGTTCCAGCGGCGGTTGGTCCGCCGGTGCGAGTGGGACACGTTGTGGCCGAAGCCCGGCCCCTTGCCACAGACGTCGCACACGCTAGCCACGGGATACTCCTGGGATTGATACGTTCATGAGGTCGCCGCCAGGCGCAGCCCGGGCAACCTGGTCAGGTTACCCGATCCCCCCGCCGCCGCCCAACCGGGCCCCTGGTGACGCCGAGGCAGGGGCGTTTCCGACGCCGGGCGTCGCCACGATGTCACCCGCCGTTCTGGCCTGGCCCACGACGACCGGCGCGCCCACGGTCGCCGACATCGTGGCGTTGCCCCGGGCGGGTGTCGGTGTGCGCCAGTAGGCTTCCCGACGTGCTGGACACCCTCGACGCCGCCGCGGTGCGCCGCTGGTGCGCGGGCGGGCTGGCCGCGCTGCGCCGGCACCAGGGCGAGATCGACGACCTCAACGTCTACCCCGTCCCCGACGGCGACACCGGCACCAACCTGGTGCTCACCCTCACCTCGGCCCAGCAGGCCCTCGCGATGGACCTGGCCACCCTGCCCGACGGCGGGCCCACCGCGCACGGGCACGCGCTGCGGCTGATGGCGCGCGGCGCGCTGCTGGGCGCCCGGGGCAACTCCGGGGTCATCCTGTCGCAGATCCTGCGCGGCCTCGCCGACGCCCTGGCCGCCGCCCCGGTGGTGCGGGGCCGGCAGCTCGCCGCCGCGCTGGGCGAGGCTGCTACCGCCGCCTACTCCGCCGTCGCCCAGCCCGTCGAGGGCACCGTGCTCACCGTGGCCACGGCGGCGGCCATGGGGGCCGGCTCGGCCGACAGCGACGACCTGCCCACCGTCGCCCGGGCGGCGGCCGGCGCGGCGGCCGGGGCGCTGGCCCGCACCCCCGAGCAGCTGCCGGCGCTCGCCCGCGCCGGCGTGGTCGACGCCGGTGGCCGGGGGCTCTGCCTGCTGCTCGACGCGCTGGTCGAGGTGGTCACGGGCGAGAGCCCGCGCCGGCCGGCCCCCGCGCCCCGCCCGGTCCGCCCGCCGGTCACGGCCGCCCGCGAGACCGGCTCGACCGACTTTGCGTACGAGGTGCAGTTCCTGCTCGACGCCGACGCCGACGCGGTGGCCCGGATGCGGCAGACCCTGGCCGGGCTCGGCGACTCGCTGGTCGTGGTCGGCGACGGGGCCACCGACGCGGCGTCGGCCACCTGGAACGTGCACGTGCACGTCAACGACGTCGGCGCGGCGGTCGAGGCGGGGGTGGAGGCCGGCCGGCCGCACCGGATCTCGGTGACCCGCTTCGCCGACCAGCCGCCCGCCGACCAGCCGCCCGCCGACCGGCTGCCCGCCGCGCCGGTCGACGCCGTCGACGCCCACGGCGCGGCGGCCCCCTCGGGCGACGGCCGGGCGGCCGTGGTGGCCGCCTCCGGGGCGGGCATCGCCGAGCTGTTCGCGGGGGAGGGTGCGACGGTGGTGCCGGGCAACCCGTCCACCGGTGAGCTGCTCGACGCGATCCGCGCCACGGCGGCGGCCCGGGTGGTGGTGCTGCCCAACGACCCGAACACCCAGGCCGTCGCCCACGCCGCGGCGCGGGAGGCGCATACGCTGGGGGTGCGCGTCAGCGTGGTGCCGACCCGGTCGCCGGTGCAGGCGCTGGCCGCGCTCGCCGTGCGCGACCCCCAGCGCCGCTTCGCCGACGACGTCATCGCGATGGCCGAGGCGGCGGGCGCCTGCCGCTACGCCGAGGTCTGCTGGGCCGGCCGCGAGGCGCTCACCGTCGCCGGCCCGTGCCGCCCCGGCGACGTGCTGGCCCTCGTCGAGGGCGAGGTGCACCTCATCGGAGCCGACCTCGCCGACACCTGCACCGCCGTGGTCGACCGCATGCTCGGCGGCGGCGGGGAACTGGTCACCCTGCTCTCCGGCGCGGACGCCCCCGAGGGGCTGGCCGACGCCGTCGCCGAGCACGTCGCACGACACTGGCCGTTCGTGGAGGTCCAGGCGTACGCGGGCGGCCAGCCGCACTATCCGCTCCTGGTGGGGGTCGAATGACGACGACGTCCGAGCCGGCCACGGTCGACACGCCGCTGAAGAAGCTGGTCGGGGAGAAGACGGCCAAGGCGCTGGCCGCCCACCTCGACCTGCACACCGCCGGCGACCTGATCTACCACTTCCCCCGGCGGTACGACGAGCGCGGCGAGCACACCGACATCCGGTCGCTCGACGTCGGCGAGCAGGTCACCGTGCTGGCCCAGGTGCGGCGCACCGACGTGCGGCCGATGCGCCAGCGCCGGGGCAAGCTGCTGGAGGTCACCGTCGGCGACGACTCCGGCGGGGTGCTCACCTGCACCTTCTTCGGCAACCAGGCGTGGCGGGAACGGGAGCTGCGCCCCGGCCGGTGGGGGCTGTTCGCCGGCAAGGTCACCGAGTTCCGGGGCAAGCGCCAGCTCAACGGCCCGGAATACGTGCTGCTCGGCGAGGGTGGCGACGGCGAGGCCGCCGCCAACGAGGAGGTCGAGGAGTTCGCCGGGGCGCTGATCCCGGTCTACCCGGCCGCCGCGGCCGTGCCGACCTGGGTGATCGCCCGCTGCGTGCGGGTGGTGCTGGACACCTTCACCCCGCCGGAGGACCCGCAGCCCGCCACCGTCCGGGCCACCCGCAACCTGATCGACCTCGGCACCGCCCTGCGCGAGATCCACCGGCCGTCGAGCAAGGAGGCCCTCTACCGGGCCCGCCGCCGGCTCAAGTGGGACGAGGCGTTCGCCGTGCAACTCACCCTCGTGCAGCGCAAGCACCGGGCCGCCGCCTGGCCGGCGCGGTCCCGGCCGCCGCGCGCCGGCGGGCTGCTCGACGCGTTCGACACCCGGCTGCCGTACGAGCTGACCGGCGGCCAGCGGGCCGTCGGCGCGGAGATCGCCGCCGACCTGTCCACCGCCCACCCGATGCACCGACTCTTGCAGGGCGAGGTCGGCTCCGGCAAGACGGTGGTGGCGCTGCGGGCGATGCTCCAGGTGGTCGACGCCGGAGGCCAGGCCGCGCTGCTCGCCCCGACCGAGGTGCTCGCCGCCCAGCACCACCGGGGCATCCTCGACCTGCTCGGCCCGCTGGCCCGGGCGGGGGAGCTGGGCGCCGCCGACGGGGCCACCTCGGTGGAGCTGGTCACCGGCTCGCTGGGCGCGGCGGCCCGCCGCCGGGCGATCGCCGAGGTCGCCGCCGGCCGGGCCGGCATCGTGCTCGGCACCCACGCCCTGCTCTACGAGGGCGTCGAATTCGCCGACCTGGGCCTCGTCGTGGTCGACGAGCAGCACCGGTTCGGCGTGGAGCAGCGCGACGCGCTGCGCGCCAAGGCGGAGCAGCCGCCGCACGTGCTGGTGATGACCGCGACGCCGATCCCCCGCACGGTGGCGATGACCGTCTACGGCGACCTGGAGGTCTCCGCGCTCACCCAGCTCCCGCAGGGGCGCTCGCCGATCGCCTCGCACGTGGTGCCGGCCGCCGAGAAGCCGGCGTTCCTCGACCGGGCCTGGCGTCGGCTGCGCGAGGAGGTCGCCGCCGGCCACCAGGCGTACGTGGTGTGTCCCCGCATCGGAGACTCGGGGGCAGGGTCCGGTGGCTCGGGGACCGGGTCGGAGGAGGAGCCGCCCCGGGAGGACGACAACGGCCGGCGGCCCCCGCTCGCGGTGACCGAGGTCGCCCCGCTGCTCGCCGAGGGGCCGCTGCACGGGCTGCGGATCGGAATCCTGCACGGGCGGCTGCCCGCCGACGAGAAGGACGCCGTGATGCGCGCCTTCGCCGACGGCGAGCTGGACGTGCTGGTCGCCACGACCGTCATCGAGGTCGGCGTCAACGTGCCCAACGCCACCGTGATGATCGTGCTGGACGCCGACCGGTTCGGCGTCTCCCAACTGCACCAGCTGCGCGGCCGGGTGGGCCGGGGCTCGGCGGCGGGGCTCTGCCTGCTGGTCACCGAGGCGGCCGAGGGCTCGTCGGCCCGGGAACGCCTCGACGCGGTGGCGTCCACCACGGACGGCTTCAAGCTCGCCGAGCTCGACCTGGAGCAGCGCCGCGAGGGCGACGTGCTCGGGGCGACCCAGTCGGGCCGGCGCTCGCACCTGCGGCTGCTGTCGCTGCTGCGCGACACAGACCTGATCCGCGACGCCCGCGCCGAGGCGATCGCGCTGGTGGAGGAGGACCCGGAGCTGGCCCGCCATCCGGCGCTGGCCGCCTCGGTAGCCGCCCTGGTCGACGCCGAACGCGCAGAATACCTGGAAAAGGGCTGATCGGCCCAGGCTTCCCGCCCAGCCGTGACTCCCCGCCGGTCCGTGCCAGGCCGATGATCGTTGCCTGGCTCGTGCCAGGCCGATGATCGACTCCATGTCGGCGACATGGCGGTATCAACGAGCCCGGTTACCGCCATGTCGCCGACATGCAGCCGCTCCCCGACCGGCGGTCCTGGCCACGCCGCGTTCCGTTTCGGGCCCGCTGGGCCGGACGGGGCCCTGCGCCCGTGCCCGCGCCCCGTGCCTGCGCCCGCGTCCGCGCCCCGCCCCGTGCCCGCGTCCGCGCCCCGTGCCCGCGTCCGCGCCCCGTGCCCGCGTCCGCGCCCCGTGCCCGCGCCAAGATCGTGCTGAAACACGGATCGAGTGGTATCCGAGCGGGCACGATGCCACTCGATCCGCGATCGAGCACGATCTGTCCGCTGTCCGCTGTCCGCTGTCCGCTGTCCGCTGCCCGCAGGGCGCAGGCACGGGCGCTGCCCCTGGGCGGGGTGCAGGGCGTGCGGCGCTGAGGCCCGGGCGTGCGGCGCTGAGGCCCATGCGTGTGGCGCTGGGGTCGGGCGTGCGGGACGAGGCACCCGCCACCCGCACCCGCCACCGCCACCCGCCGCCGCCACCCACCACCAGACACCAGACACTCGCCGCCCGACGCACGGCGAGGGCGCGCCGACCGGGTGGTCGACGCGCCCTCGCAGGTGCGTTGGGTCAGCTCGGGCCGTGGCCCGATCAGGCGGTGAAGCGGATCCGCCGACGCCGGGCCAGCACGAAGAGCACCGCGCCGACCGCGAGCAGGGCCGCCGCGCCGGCGGCGATGCCGCCGGCCGCCGCACCGGTCACGGGGAGGCCACCCTCTTGGTCGCCGCCGCCGGAGCCGCCCTCCTCGCCCTCCTCGCCGTCCTCGCAGTCCTTCGGCTGCTCCCACTTGATCGCCTCGCCGGAGGCGAGGTCACCGGTGACGGTCACGGCCAGGCCCGGGCTCGCCGGGAAGGTGACGGTGACGTCGCGGCCGGGCTCGACCGTGACGGTCTTCGGCTCGCCGGTGCTGGGGGTGAAGGTCGAGGTGAGGGTGGCGCCGTTCTCCGGGTTGGCGATCCGGAAGATCAGCTCGTCGCAGGTCGACTCGTAGCCGCCGTCGGGCTCGCCGACCTCGGGCTCCTGGCAGTCCTCGGGCTTGGCCCAGCCGCCGGTGAAGTCCTCCATGCCGGGGGCGGCGACCTTGATGTCCTGCGCCTGGCCGGGGTTCAGCTTGCGGGTCTCGATCTTGCGCATCGGCACGGAGACGGTCTCGGTGTAGCCGCCGCTGCCGGTGATGGTGAACGCCGCCGCCGCGTTGCCGCTGCGGTTGACCAGGGTCAGCTCGACGTTGCCCTCGCAGTCGGACTGCGCGATGACCTCGGGGGCCGGGCTGCACGTCTCGGAGCCGCCGTTGTACCAGGCCTGCGGGCCCTTCGACTGGGAGCCGATGCCCTTGGGGCTGCCGACCTTGCGGTTGTTGTACCGCGGGCCGTTCTCGGTGAGCGGGTCGATGATCTCGTCACCGAAGACGAAGTCGACCTGGGTGTAGCACTGGGGGACCTCGACCTTGAAGTCGAGGGTGGCCACGCCCAGCTCGCCCGCGCCGACGCCGGTGAACTTCTTGACCGACTTGTCCAGCACGTACTGGGGGAAGGCGATCTTCGCCGACGGGGCGACGTAGGAGACCAGCGCGAGGGCCTGCTCCTCGCCCTCGCAGAGCGGGCCGTTGACCAGCGTGATGCTGGCCTCGCCGCGCTTGCCCTTGAAGGTGTGCGTGTAGCGGGCCTCGGCCGCGCTGACGCAGGCCGGCCCCGCCTGGGCGGGCGCGGTCGCCGTGACGGTCGGACTCGGCGACGCCGTGGCGGTCGGCGACGCCGACGGCGAAGGGCTGGTCGCCAGGGCCGGCGACGAGGCCGCGAACGCCGTGGCGAGGCCGGCCAGGGCGGCGGCGGCCACGACGAGCGGCCGCCGTGGCGACAGCTTGGGACGGATCACGCGTACTCCCGGGGTGAAGAAACGTCAGGGCGCGGCGCGGGCAACGGCGGTCAGCGGTCGCGGCCGGGTGAGGCGCGCCCGCGACGACGCCTCCCGGCGCCGGGGTGGGCCGGCGGAGCGCAGCCGGCACCCGGCAGACCCTAGCGAGAACGCGCCGACCGTTACAGCGCTCAGATAGCCCCAAGAGTGATGTTATCGATTCGAGATCATTGATGCACGTAACGTGATCATGTGGGGACGCACGTGGTACCCGCGGTGCCGCCCGCATCGATGCCGGCGTCGCGTAGCGTCGGGGCATGAGCAGGAGCAGTCGGTGACCCGGATCGTGGCCGGGACGCTCGGCGGCCGGCGCATCGCCGCGCCGCCCGGCGTCGGCACCCGACCCACCTCCGACCGGGTCCGGGAGGCGCTGTTCAGCGCCGTGCAGGCCGACGTCGGCCTGGCCGGGGCGCGCTTCGCCGACCTGTACGCCGGCTCGGGCGCCGTCGGCTTGGAGGCGCTGTCCCGGGGGGCGGCGCACGTGCTGCTGGTGGAGTCCGACCCACGCGCCGCCCGCGTGCTGCGGGAGAACATCGCCACGCTGCGGGCCGCCCCGGCGGCGCGGCTGGTCACCGGCAAGGTCGCCACGGTGCTGGCGGCCGGCCCGGAGGGCGGGCCGTACGACGTGGTGTTCGCCGACCCCCCGTACGCGGTGCCCGATGCCGACGTCACCGCGATGCTGGCCGCGCTGGTCGACGGCGGCTGGCTGGCGGCGGACGCCCTCGTGGTGGTCGAGCGCTCCAGCCGGACCGGGCCGGTCGGCTGGGTGGAGGGCGTCACTGCCGAGCGCAGTCGCCGCTATGGCGAGACCACCCTTTGGTACGGTCGCCGATCATGAGACGTGCGGTGTGTCCCGGCTCGTTCGACCCGGTCACCAATGGACACCTCGACATCATCGGGCGGGCCGCCCGGCTCTTCGACGAGGTGATCGTCGGCGTGCTGGTCAACCAGTCGAAGAGCGGCCTGTTCACCGTCGAGGAGCGGATCGACATGCTCCGCGAGGTGACCGCCTCGTACGGCAACGTGCGGGTCGCGTCCTTCCGGGGCCTGCTGGTCGACTTCTGCCGGGCGCAGGAGGCGAGTGTGCTGATCAAGGGCCTGCGGGCGGTCAGCGACTTCGACTACGAGCTCCAGATGGCCCAGATGAACATCGGCCTGGCCGGCGTCGAGACGCTGTTCATGCCGACCAACCCGCTCTACTCCTTCCTCTCCTCCAGCCTGGTCAAGGACGTGGCCAAGTGGGGCGGCGACGTCTCCGCCCACGTTCCCGACCTGGTCCGCGAGGCCCTCCAGGTCCGGCTCGGCCCGCCGCCCCGCCCCTGACCCACCGCTGTCGCGCCGCCCGGGCGGCCGGGCCGCCGGCCCTGACCTGGCCACGACACGACGCGCCGGGCGGGGTGGATCGGCGGGCGGTGGCCGGGGCGCGACATGATGGTTCGAGCGGGAACCCGGCCGTAGCCCGCATCATGTAGGTCGGCCGACGAACGACAGGAGTGAGGTACCGGTGGACCCGCTCGATCGCATCGACGAACTGATCGCCATGGTGGAGCAGGCCCGCTCCGTCCCGATGTCGCGGAACAACTGCATGGTCGACCGGGGCGAGATGATCGCCGCGCTCGACGAGTTGCGCGCCGACCTCCCCGCCGACCTGCGCCGGGCGGCGGCCCTGCTGGGGGAGCGGGACAAGATCATGGAGGCCGGCAAGCGGGAGGCCGACCGGATCATCAGCGAGGGTGAGGCGGAACACGCCCGCCTGGTGTCGGTGAACGAGATCACGGTTTCCGCCGAGCACGAGGGGGCCCGGATCATCGCCGAGGCCCGGGCCGAGGCGCAACGGCTGCGCGAGGAGGTCGACGACTACGTCGACACCGCGCTGGCCAACTTCGAGCAGTTCCTCACCCGGGCGCTGGCCTCCATCGAGCGCGGCCGGGACAAGATGCACGCGCTGCGCGAGATCGGCACCTTCGGTGGGGACGAGGCCGACCGCCCGTTACCCTTCTGAGCGGCACCTCAGCAGCCGACAGGCGGGGCGGGCGTCGCCCCCGGTTCGACGGTCCGGCGGTCGTCCAGGTAACCTTTTTTGTCGGCCTCTCACCGGCCGGAGTCTGACTATGCCCAAACACTCGCCTTCATCACTCAACCCCAAGGCGCCGCTGGTCCTCGACACGAGGGACCTGCCGCGTCGCCCTGGCGCGTTGCGTACGCTCCGGCGGGTCGTCCCGGCACCGAAGGACCTCGGCGTGGAGTTGATCGGCGTGCCGGAGGGCACGGACCTCGACCTCGACCTGAGGCTGGAGTCGGTGTCCGAGGGGGTGCTCGTCTCCGGGACCGTCAGCGGTCGCGTCAAGGGCGAGTGCGGGCGTTGCCTGCGTGAGATCGACGACTCGGTGGCCGTGCCCGTCCAGGAGCTGTACGCGTACGAGAACAGCACCACGGACGCCACGACCGACGAGGACGAGGTGGGCCGGATGCAGGACGACCTGATCGACCTGGAGCCGGCGCTGCGGGACGCGGTGGTGCTCATGCTGCCGACCAACCCGCTCTGCCGGGAGGACTGCCCAGGCTTGTGCCCCGACTGCGGGGTGCACTGGGACGATCTGCCGGCCGACCACAGTCACGAGCAGATCGACCCGCGTTGGGCGGGCCTGTCGCAACTGAACCGTACAGAGGAGTAGGAACCGTGGCCGTCCCGAAGCGCAAGATGTCGCGCAGCAACACCCGGTCCCGCCGGGCGAACTGGAAGGCGACCGTGGTGGCGACCACCGCCTGCCCGCAGTGCAAGTCCCCGAAGCTGCCGCACGCCGCGTGCTCCGTCTGTGGCACGTACAACGGCCGCCAGGTTCTCGAGGTCTGACCTGGACGCCGAGTGACGCCCCCGACCCCCGGTCGGGTGGCGCGCGCATCCTGGCGATCGCCCGGTGCCCCGGCTCCCGCCGTCGCCGGCCGGCCCGTTCCGGCCGGCGTCCCGCTGGAGCCGGGCACCGCGCGGATCGCCGTTGACCTCCTCGGCGGGGACGATGCTCCCGCCGTCGTGGTTGACGGCGCTCTGCGGGCCATGCGCGCCGACCCGGACCTGCACCTCCTGCTCGTCGGCCCCGCCGAGGTCGCCGACGAGCTGATCGGTGCCCTCGACCCGGCGCAACGCGCCCGGGTCACGGTCCGGCCGGTGCGCGCCGCCGTCGGCATGGCCGAGAATCCCGTCGCCGCCCGCGCCGACAGCACCGTACGCACGGCCGCCACCGCCGTCCGCGACGGCCTCGCCGACGCGATGGTCTCCGCCGGCTCCACCGGCGCGACCGTCACCGCGGCGGCGCTCGGCCTCGGCCGCTGGCCGCACGTGCGCCGGCCGGCCCTGGTCGCGACCCTGCCGGCGGTCGCCGGGCCGGTGGTGCTGCTCGACGTCGGCGGCTCCCTGGAGCCCGGCCCCGCCACCCTCGCGCGGCACGCCGTGCTCGGCGCGGCCTACGCGGCCGTCGCGCACGGCGTGGTCGAGCCGCGCGTCGGGCTGCTGTCGGTGGGCACCGAGGCGGGCAAGGGGGACCGGCTGCGCCGCAGCGCCGACCCGACGCTCGCCGCCGCGCCGCTGCCCTGCGCCGCGCGTTACGTCGGCCTCGTCGAGGGCTACGACATCGCCTCCGGCCTGCGCGCCGACGTGGTGGTCACCGACGGGTTCACCGGAAACGTGCTGCTCAAGGCGATCGAGGGCGCGTACGCGATGGCCGGCGGGCCCCCGCCCGGCGGCGGCGCGCCCCGGGCCGCCGCCCTGCTCGGGGTGGCCGGCACGGTGGTGGTCTGTCACGGCGCGGCCCGCGGCGAGGACGTCGCCTCCGGCATCGCCCTGGCCGCCCACCTGTGGCGTCGGCGGGCCACCGACACCGTTTCCGTGCTGCTCGGCGTCTCCGGCGGCGTCGGCCCGGCCGCGGCTCCGGCCCCGGAGACCTCCGCCCAGCCCGGTGAGCACACCGAGCGCACCACCGACACCGAGGTGAGCCTGTGACCGCCCGTACCGTCCCGACCGGCCGCGTCGACGCGCCGGCACCGGCGGGTGCGCCCGGCGCGCGCCGCCCGGTCGTGAACCGAGAGGTAACCGCATCATGACCATCGACAAGCGGCGGCGTGCGCCCATCGGTCACCTGGAGGCCGCGTTCGGGGTCTCGCTGGACCCGGAGCTGCTGGAGCGGGCGCTGACCCACCGCTCGTACGCGTACGAGAACGGCGGCCTGCCCACCAACGAGCGGCTGGAGTTCCTCGGCGACTCGGTCCTCGGCGTGGTGATCACGACCGCGCTGTTCCACAACCACCCCGACCTGCCGGAGGGCCAACTCGCCAAGCTGCGGGCGAGCGTGGTCAACATGCGGGCGCTCGCGGACGTGGCGCGGGGCCTGGGCCCGGACGGGCTCGGCGCGTACCTGCTGCTGGGCAAGGGCGAGGAGAGCACCGGCGGCCGGGACAAGGCGAGCATCCTCGCCGACACCCTGGAGGCCCTGCTCGGCGCGATCTACCTCCAGTACGGCCTGGACACCGCCGCGATCGTGATCCACCGGCTGTTCGATCCGCTGATGGCCGAGTCGGCCGGGCGGGGCGCCGCGCTGGACTGGAAGACGAGCCTCCAGGAGCTGACGGCCGCCCTCGGGCTGGGAGTGCCCGAATACCGCATCGAGGGCACCGGGCCGGACCACCTCAAGACGTTCACCGCCTGGGTAGTGGTCGCCGGCAACCGGTACGGCGGGGCGGAGGGGCGCAGCAAGAAGGAGGCCGAGCAGCGGGCCGCCGAGTCGGCCTGGCGGGAGCTGACCGCCCAGGCCGAACGGGAGCAGGCCGAGGCGGCGCGGCGGGAGCAGGCCGAGCAGACGCAGCGGGAGCTGGCCGAGGCGGCGCAGCGGGAGCTGGCCGTCGCCGAGGCGGCGGACGGGCCGGTCGAGCCGGGCGCGGTCAACGGGACGGACGTCATCGGCGTGGTCGACGCTGCGGGCGTCGTGGGCGCGTCGGCGCTGGCCGCCGCCGAGGGCGAGCCCACCGACGCCCCGACGGCCGGCGAGGCGAACCGTGCCTGAGCTGCCCGAGGTCGAGACCGTCCGGCAGGGCCTGGCCCAGTGGGTCACCGGCCGCCGGATCGTCGGCGTCGAGGTGCGCCATCCCCGGGCGGTGCGCCGGCACCTGGCCGGCCCGGCGCACTTCGCCGACGTGCTCGCCGGGCGGACGGTGCGCGACGTGCGGCGGCGCGGCAAATACCTCTGGCTGCCGCTGGACAGCGGCGACGCGATCGTCGGCCACCTCGGCATGTCCGGCCAGCTCCTGCTCCAGCCCGCCACGGCGGCCGACGAGCTGCACCTGCGGGTCCGGTTCCGGTTCGCCGACGACGGCCCGGAGCTGCGTTTCGTGGACCAGCGCACGTTCGGCGGGCTGGCGGTCTCCGCCGGCGGGGCCGAGCTGCCGCCCGAGATCGCGCACATCGCCCGGGACCCGATGGACCCGGAGTTTTCCGACAGCGCCTTCGTCGCCGCCCTGCGCCGGCGGCGCACGGAGGTGAAGCGGGCGCTGCTCGACCAGACCCTCGTCTCCGGGGTCGGCAACATCTACGCCGACGAGGCGCTGTGGCGGGCGAAGCTGCACGGGGCCCGGCCCACCGACCAGCTGACCGCGCCCGTCGCGCAGCGGCTGCTCGGCCACGTCCGGGACGTCCTCGGCGAGGCGATCTCCGAGGGCGGCACCAGCTTCGACGCCCTCTACGTCAACGTCAACGGCGAGAGCGGCTACTTCGACCGGGCGCTCAACGCGTACGGGCGGGAGGGCGAGCCGTGCCGGCGATGCGGCGCGCCGCTGCGCCGGGAGGCGTTCATGAACCGCTCCTCCTACAGTTGCCCCCGCTGCCAGCCCCGGCCCCGGGCCGCGCTGCGGGGCTGACCGGCCGCGCGGTCGCGCCCCGCTCGGCTGCGGTCGCGCCCCGCTCGGCTGTGGTCGCGCCCCGCTCGGGGGCCGTCGGCCCGGCTCCGCTCAGTTGCCGGCGGTCGCGCCCCGCTGCGGGGCCGGCGGGGGGTCCGGGCAGGCGTCCCGCCACGCGTCCAGCGCGCGGCGCTTCTGGATGGAGGCGAAGCCGTACCCGAGGGTGGTCACGCAGAACTCGTCGGGGTCGCCCGTGTACTCGACGTGGAACACCGGCTTGCCGGCGTCCATGAACGGCAGCAGCTTCGCGCACTGGCGCAGCCGGACGCACTCCTCGTTGACGGCGAAGTCGAAGTCCGGCGCGAGCGCGGCCACCTGCGGCACGTCCCCGAGCAGGCCGGGGGACAACTCCAGCGAGCGGGCCAGGGCGGCGGCCCGCCGGTTGAACCGCAACTGGTCGTCGAAGTCCAGGTCGAAGCCGGTGGAGTGGGCGTAGCCGTCGGCGTCGGCGAGGGCCACCGCGCCGAAGCCCTTGCCCCGGCACAGCCGCAGCCGGTCGGCCAGGATGGGCTCCAGCACGTCCCACCGCCGCACGTCCACCCACCGGGTGCCGGGCGACCGGCCGGCCGCGCCGCCGACCTCCGCCGGGTACCGGTCGGCGTCCGGGTCGGTCCGCGCGTACGCGCCGACGTCGACCTGGCAGACCAGCCGGCGGTCCCGGCCGCGCAGCGCCGCGGTCTCGGTGCTGGTGGTACGCACGGGGTCGAGCAGGAACACGTCCGCCTCGACAGTGGTGTCGAGCGGGCCGGTGAGCTGCCACTGCCAGCGCCAGTGGCGGGCCTGGCCGGCCGGCCACGGGGTGGGCGCGCCCGGCGGCGTCCCCACAGCCCGGCAGCCGTACGCCGTCGTCAGCAGCGTCAGCGCGAGGAGCAGGCGCAGCAGGCGACGTGGCGCGCGCCCGACGCGGGGCGGCGGCGGCCCGATCCGCATCGGCAGCTCCGCAGGTCGCGGGCGACGTCCGGCCGCCCGGAGGCGGGTGCGCCCACCGGCTGCCGGCGGCGGACCGGCTGGCGACGGCCCTGCGGCGGACCCGCCGCCCCGGGCGCCGCCCCGGCGCACCTCACCGAGTCAAACGAGCGTGGCCCCCGGGACGACTCGCCTCTCCCCGTCCCGGGGGCCACGCCCGGCCCGGGTCAGCGCGGGGTGCCGAAGTCCTGCGTCCAGTACGGCCCGTTGCTGTTGGCGACGCCGACGCCGATCTCGGTGAAGGAGCAGTTCAGGATGTTGGCCTTGTGTCCCGGGCTGTTCATCCAGGCGTCCATCACCGCGGCCGGGGTCTGCTGGTTCCAGGCGACGTTCTCGCCGTACGCGCGCCAGGCGTAGCCGACCCGGTCGAGCCGCTCGCCGACGTCGCTGCCGTCGCTGCCGTCGTGCGTCATCTTCCGGTGGTCGGCCTGGTCCTGGCTGTGTGCCTGGGCCGCCGCCATGAGCTTGTCGTCGATCTTCAGGGCGCCGCACCCGGCCTTGGCCCGCTCCGCGTTGACCAGGTCGACGACCTCCTGCGCCTGGGCGCTCACGCCCGGCGCGGCGGCGACCCGGGGCGTGGCCGGGGCGCTGCTGCGCTGGTTGCTCCGCGACGCGGCGGTGGTCCGGCTGGGCTTCGGGGTCGGCTTGGTCGTCCGGCTCGGCGAGGGCGACGGGCTGGCGCTGGTCGGCGCGGCGCTCGGCGAGGGCGACGGCGACGGGCTGGCCGAGGTCGGGCCGGTCGGGTCGGCGGGCACGGCGACCGGGGCGTCGGCCGCGGCCGGGTCGGTCCGGGGGGCGTCCCCGCCGGGCAGCACGAGGGCGCCGACGCCGAGGCTCACCACCAGGGTGGCCGCTGCGGCGGCGCCGCCGATCAGCAGCGGGCGCGGGAGTCGACGGGGCGGCCGGTGCCGCCCCTCGCCGCCGCCCGGGGCGGCGACCAGACGGCGGGCGGCGCGGTCGGCCGGCTGCGCGGCGGTCGGCGTGGCCGCGCCGACGGCGGGGCCGGGGACGACGGGGAGCGCCCGGGTGTGCTCCGCCGCCGGGGGCGGACGGTCGGCCGGCGATGCCGGGGGCCGGTCGGTGTGCCGTTGGTCACTCGGCTGGTCCGGTTCGTCCCCGAACAGGTAGGCCGACCGTGGCGCCGGGCGGTCGGTCAGCCAGGCCGGCTCGTCCGCCGAGGGCTCCTGACGCCACCGCGCGCCCTCCGGGTCGTCCGGGTCGGTCCAGCCGTACACGCCTGTCGCCTCCATGGGTCGGTTGCGGGCCGGGGTGACCGTACGGGTGCGTCGCAAGCTGCGGCAACGTGGCTAAGAAAGAGTTAAGACGAAAGCGGTTCGCGTGGGGTGAGTTCCGCCGTTCCTGGGCGTACAGTTAACGCGTCCGGACAGAGCGTGTCCGCGCCTTGTGGCAGCCACCGACAAGCGGCCCGGCCGACGTGAAGATGATCTACGGCCTGCGGTAACTTGACGAATGAGGGGTTGTCGGCTCAATATGTAGGTGTCGCCAGTCGCGCCCGGTCGTGCCCAGAATCGCTGGGAATGACAGCCGCGAACGAGTGGGCGCGCGTTGGTCCGGCCTTTCCGGCAGCGCATATCAAGGAGTCAGCATGGCGAAGGCCCTCTACGGCCACGTAGGTGCAGCGCCCGATCGGCGTCTGCTCGACGAGGTCACCCGACTGCGGTCCAGGGTTCAGGCACTGGAGTTCGAGATCACGCGCCTGCGCGCCGAGAACGATCGGCTTGCGGCGGCTGCGGCGGAGGCGGACGACCTCCTCCGGCTGGCCGAGCCGGCACTGACCTGATCTCCAGTAGGCCCGACAACTGAATCGCACCACGCAGAAATCGCGCGCCGACACTTATGTGCCGGCGCGCAGCCATGTCCGGGCCATTTCCCCGTACCATTCTTTGATCTTGGATAATTGATCAAGCCCCGCGTCGGATGAAAGCCGTCCGATCCGTACCGGGAAACCCGGTACGCGCATGCCGGCCCGGCCGTCCACGCCGGCCCGGGGCGGGTCGCGTGCCCGGGTGCCGGCGACACCGGGTTAGTCTGCGGGTTCACCAGGTCCGCGCAGCCCACGACGCTCGGCGGCCACCGGACGAGGATCGAGAAGGTGTATCTCAAGAGCCTGACGGTGAAGGGGTTCAAGTCCTTCGCCTCCGCGACGACGCTGAAGCTGGAGCCCGGGATCACCTGCGTGGTCGGCCCGAACGGCTCCGGCAAGTCCAACGTCGTCGACGCCATCGCCTGGGTGCTCGGCGAGCAGGGCGCCAAGGCGCTGCGCGGCGGCAAGATGGAGGACGTCATCTTCGCCGGCACCGCCGGGCGGGCCCCGCTGGGCCGGGCCGAGGTCACCCTCACCATCGACAACACCGACGGCGCGCTGCCCATCGAGTACACCGAGGTCTCCATCACCCGCCGGATGTTCCGCTCCGGCGAGAGCGAGTACGAGATCAACGGCGACTCCTGCCGCCTGCTCGACATCCAGGAGCTGCTGTCGGACTCCGGCATCGGCCGGGAGATGCACATCATCGTCGGCCAGGGCCGCCTCGACGGGATGCTGCACGCCAAGCCGGAGGACCGGCGGGCGTTCATCGAGGAGGCGGCCGGCGTCCTCAAGCACCGCAAGCGCAAGGAGAAGGCGCTGCGGAAGCTCGACGCGATGCAGACGAACCTCAACCGCCTGACCGACCTCACCGCCGAGCTGCGCCGCCAGCTCAAGCCGCTGGGCCGGCAGGCCGAGGTGGCCCGCCGGGCCGCCGCGATCCAGGCCAACCTGCGCGACGCCCGGCTGCGGCTGCTCGCCGACGACCTGCACACCCTGCGCGCCACCCTGGACCGGGAGATCGCCGACGAGAGCGCCGCGCGGGAGCGACGCCGGGAGGTCGAGGCGGAGCACACCGAGGTGCAGGGCCGGCTCGGCGAGCTGGAGGCCGCGCTCGCCGAGGACGCGCCGCTGCTCGCCGCCGCCCAGGACACCTGGTACAAGCTGTCCGCGCTCTCCGAGCGGTTCCGCTCCGTCGAGCAGCTCGCCCGCGAGCGGCTGCGCCACCTCACCGCCACGCCCGACGACGAGCGTCCCGGCCGCGACCCCGACCAGCTGGACGCCGAGGCGGAGCGGGTCCGCGAGCAGGAGGAGGAGCTGCGCGGCGCGCTCACCGACGACCAGATCCGCCTCGCCGAGGCCGTCGAGCAGCGGCAGGAGCTGGAACGGCAGCTCGCCGCCGCCGAACGGGAGCTGGTCGCCGCCGCGAAGGCGATCGCCGACCGGCGGGAGGGGCTGGCCCGGCTCACCGGCCAGGTCAACTCCGCCCGCGCCCGCACCACCAGCGCCGGTGAGGAGATCGAGCGGCTCGCCGCCGCCCACGCCGACGCCCTGGCCCGCGCCGAGCAGGCGCAGGCCGACCTGGACGCCGTCGCCGAGCAGTCCACCGAGGCCGACCGGGACAACGCCGACCTCGACGACCGGCACGCCGAGGCCGTCGCCGCCCAGGAACGGGCGCAGGCCGCCGCCCGTTCCCTCGCCGACGCGGAACGGGCCGCCGAGAAGGAGGCCGCCACCCAGAAGGCCCGCGAGGAGGCGCTCGCCATCGGCCTGCGCCGCAAGGACGGCGCGGGCGCGCTGCTGGCCCGCGCCGGCGAGGTGCCGGGCCTGCTCGGCAGCCTCGCCGGGCTGCTCACCGTCGCCCCCGGCCACTCCGCCGCGCTCGCCGCCGCGCTGGGCGGGCTCGCCGACGCGGTCGCGGTCACCGGCGTCGACGAGGCCGTCGAGGCGATGCGGCTGCTCAAGATCTCCGACGCCGGCCGGGCCGGCCTGCTCGTCGGCAGCCCCGCCGGGCCGGGCATGGCCGGCGGCCCCGACGCCCTGCGCCCGAAGCTGCCCGCGCACGCCCGCTGGGCCCCCGACCTGGTCGAGTGCTCCGCCGAGCTGCGCCCCGCCGTGCACCGGGCGCTGCGCGACGTGGCCGTCGTCGACGACCTCGCCGCCGCCGCCGAGCTGGTCGCCGACAACCCGGAGCTGCGCGCGGTCACCCCCGACGGCGACGTCGTCGGGGCGTACGCGGCGGCCGGCGGATCGGCGAAGGCGCCCAGCTTCATCGAGGTGCAGGCCGCCGTCGAGGAGGCCCGGGGCAACCGGCTCGCCGCCGAGCGCACCGCCGCCGAGCTGCGCGAGCAGCTCGTCGAGGCGCGCGCCGAGGTCGCCGCCGCCAAGGAGGCCGTGCAGCACGCCGCCGCCGCGAAGCGGGAGGCCGAGAGCCACCGCAACGCCGCCGCCCGCCGCCTGGCCGAGCTGGGCGCCGCCGCCCGGTCGGCGAGGGCGGAGACCGACCGGCTCGGCGAGTCCCGCGCCCGTGCCGAGGCGGCCCGGCAGCGGGACCTCGCCGCCCTGGCCGAGCTGGAGGAGCGGCTGCGGCTGGCCGAGGCCACCCCGATCGACGCCGAGCCGTCCACGGACGAACGCGACCAGCTCGCCGCGATGGTGCCGCAGGCCCGGCAGAACGAGATGGAGGTCCGGCTCGCCGTGCGTACCGCCGAGGAGCGGGTCTCCTCGATCGCCGGCCGGGCCGACTCGCTGCGCCGGCAGGCCGCCGCCGAGCGGGCCGCGCGGGAACGCGCGGCGGCCCGGCGCGCGGCCCGCGCCCGGGGCGCGACCATCGCCCGCGCGGTGGCCGGCGGCGCCCGCGAGGCGCTGGCCCGGCTCGCCGTGTCGATCGCGCGGGCCGAGGAGCACCGCGACGCCGTGGCGCGCGAGCGGGCCGCCCGCGAGGCCGAGCTGTCCGAGGTACGCGGCGCGGCGAAGCGCCTCGGCGCGGAGCTGGAGCGGCTGACCAGCCAGGTGCACCGGGACGAGGTGGCCCGCGCCGAGCAGCGGCTGCGCATCGAGCAGCTGGAGGCCAAGGCCGCCGAGGACTTCGGCCTCGACGTGGAGACGCTGCTCGCCGAGTACGGCCCGACGCAGCCCGTACCGCCGACCCAGGCCGACGTGGCGGCGGCCGAGCGGGACGGGCTGCCGGTGCCCGAGCCGGTCCGCTACGAGCGGCCGGTGCAGGAGAAGCGGGCCGCGAAGGCGGAACGCGAGCTGGCCCTGCTCGGCAAGGTCAACCCCCTGGCGCTGGAGGAGTTCGCCGCGCTGGAGGAGCGCTACAAGTTCCTCTCCGAGCAACTGGAGGACCTCAAGGCCACCCGCCGGGACCTGCTGACCGTGGTCAAGGACGTCGACGAGCGCATCCTGGAGGTCTTCGCCAGCGCGTTCGCCGACACCGCCCGGGAGTTCGAGCAGGTCTTCACGGTGCTCTTCCCCGGCGGCGAGGGGCGGCTGATCCTCACCGACCCCGACGACCTGCTCACCACCGGCGTGGAGGTGGAGGCCCGGCCGCCGGGCAAGAAGATCAAGCGGCTGTCGCTGCTGTCCGGCGGCGAGCGCTCGCTGACCGCCGTGGCGATGCTGGTGGCGATCTTCCGGGCCCGGCCCAGCCCGTTCTACATCATGGACGAGGTCGAGGCGGCCCTCGACGACGTCAACCTGGGCAGGTTGATCACGCTGCTGGCACAGTTGCGGGAGAAGAGTCAGCTGATCGTCATCACCCACCAGAAGCGGACGATGGAGATCGCCGACGCGCTCTACGGGGTGACCATGCGCAGCGGTGTCACCCAGGTGATCAGCCAGCGGCTCAACCGGGCCGAGGGGGAGCAGAGGCCGCCCGCCCGCGCCGCCGCCGACGATGGCGGCGGTGTCGGCCGGGACGGCGACGACCAGCGGCACGGCCGCGGCGAGGAGAAGCAGTAGTGGCTCGGGAACGCGCGACGGCGCTCCTGGTGGATCTCGACGGGGTGCTGCGGCGCTGGGACCCGGCGGTCGCCGCCGGCGTGGAACGGGACTACGGCCTCGCCGAGGGGGTGCTCACCGAGATCGCCATGCAGTGGGGGCGGCTCCAGCCGGTGCTCACCGGCCAGGTCAGCCACGCCGACTGGGTGGCCAGCGTCGCCGACGCGCTGGCCGACTCGGCCGGCGGCCCGCAGCGCGCCCGCGCCGCCGTCGAGCAGTGGCAGCGTTACCGGGGTGAGGTCGACCCCGACGTGCTGGCGTTCGTGCGCGAGGTGCGGGCGGCCGGCGTACGGGTCGGGCTCGGCACCAACGGCACCGACCTGCTCGACACCGACCTCGCCGCGCTGGGCCTGGCCGACGAGCTGGACGTGGTGGTCAACTCCTCCGTCGTCGGGGTGCACAAGCCGGCGAAGGAGTACTTCCAGGCGGCCTGCGCGGCGCTGGAGACCCCGCCGGCCCGGGTGCTGTTCGTCGACGACGAGGACTGGGCGATCCGGGGCGCGCGGGCGGCCGGGCTGTCGGCGTACCGGTGGGACGGGCCGTCGGGGCTGCGCTACCTGCGGGCGGCCCTGGCGTACTGAGCGGTCGTCCCGGGGCCGGCCGGCCCGCGCCCGCCGGCCCCGGGCCGTCACTCGCCGGTGATGCCGTCGATGCGTTCCCGGATCAGGTCGGCGTGGCCGTTGTGCCGGGCGTACTCCTCGATCATGTGCAGGTAGACCCAGCGCAGGCTGAACGTGCGCTTCTTGGGGCCGACCTCGGTGAACGTCTCGTCGAGGGAGCGGCCTGCCGCGGCGGCGCGGGCGAGGTCGACCTCCCGGTGGTAGGTGGCGAGGTCGGCCTCGGCGTCGGCGTCGCTGACGTCGTGGTCGGCGTCGGGGTGCTCCGGCGTGAAGTACGGGTAGTCGACGCGCTGCCCGGCGAAGTTCTCCCGGAACCACCACGCCTCCACCTCGGCCAGGTGTCGCACCAGGCCGAGCAGGCTCAGCCCGGACGGCTCGACGCTGGGCGTGCGTAGCTGCTCGGCGGTCAGCCCGGCGCACTTGAGCAGTAGGGTCTGCCGGTGGTAGTCCAGCCAGCCGTCGAGCATGGTGCGCTCGTCGCCGAGGAACGGGGCGTCGCTGCGGGTGATGTGCGGTGCTCTCCAGGTCATCCGCCCATCCTGGCCGCTGCCCCCGACAGCGGGCCACCGCATTGCGCGCCCGCCGCCTGCCGGCGGTGTTAGGAAGGGGCCCTTCCTATACAGAAAGCGTTAACAGGGGGCCCTTCCTTGCACCTCATGTAAAGGACTCCGGTGCTTGATCAGCCCGGTGGTCCTGGGGTTGCATGAGCATCCCGGTTGGTCCGGTGGGTGGCGTTGAGTACGGCTCT
>NZ_JBIARA010000023.1:0-99337 GCF_042889525.1 Micromonospora sp. NPDC002575
GCCTTGACCTCAGCGGAAACGACCACGGTCCTCGCAACCCCCAGAAGAACTAGGCGTTGCGAGGACCGCTAGACCCCAAGCAGAAAGCGTTAACAAGGGGCCCTTCCTTACCCCCCAACCGCGCCCGGTGACGGCGGGGGGCGGGGCGCCCTGACAGAATGCGAGGGCAGACCGAACGCAGACGATGAGGAGACGCAAGCCGTGATCCGTACCCATGACGCCGGCAGCCTGCGCGCGACGGACGCCGGCACCACGGTGACGCTCGCCGGGTGGGTCGCCCGCCGGCGCGACCACGGCGGTGTCATCTTCGTCGATTTGCGCGACGGCTCCGGCATCGTCCAGGTGGTCTTCCGCGAGGAGGACGCCCACGCGCTGCGCAACGAGTTCTGCGTGAAGGTGACCGGCGAGGTGACCCGCCGCCCCGAGGGCAACGAGAACCCGGAGCTGCCCACCGGCGAGATCGAGGTGACCGCGAGCGCGCTGGAGGTGCTCTCGGAGGCCGCGCCGCTGCCGCTGCCCGTCGACGACCAGGTCGAGGCCGGCGACGACATCCGGCTCAAGTACCGCTACCTGGACCTGCGCCGGGGCGGCCCGGCGAAGGCGATGCGGCTGCGGTCGCGGGCCAACCAGCTCGCCCGGGGCGTGCTGCACGAGCGCGACTTCCTGGAGATCGAGACGCCGACGCTGACCCGGTCCACCCCGGAGGGCGCGCGCGACTTCCTGGTCCCGGTCCGGCTCCAGCCGGGCAGCTGGTACGCGCTGCCGCAGTCCCCGCAGCTGTTCAAGCAGCTGCTGATGGTCGGCGGCATGGAGCGCTACTACCAGATCGCCCGCTGCTACCGCGACGAGGACTTCCGCGCCGACCGGCAGCCGGAGTTCACCCAGCTCGACATCGAGATGTCCTTCGTCACCGAGGACGACGTGATCGACCTCGGCGAGGCGATCGTGTCGGCGCTCTGGTCCGACCTGGCCGGCTACGAGATCCCCCGGCCCATCCCGCGCATCACCTGGCACGACGCGATGGCCCGCTACGGCTCCGACAAGCCGGACCTGCGCTACGGCGTCGAGCTGACCGAGCTGACCGACTACCTGCGCGGCACGGCGTTCCGGGTGTTCGCCGGGGCGATCGACGCGGGTGGCTACGTCGGCGCGGTCGTCATGCCGGGCGGCGCGGGCCAGACCCGCAAGGAGCTGGACGGCTGGCAGGACTGGGCGAAGGCGCGCGGGGCGAAGGGCCTCGCGTACGTGGTGCTCGACGCCGAGACCGGCGCGCCGCGGGGCCCGGTGGCGAAGAACCTCTCCGAGGAGCACCTGGCGGGGCTGGCCGACGCGGTGGGCGCGAAGCCGGGCGACGCGGTGTTCTTCGCGGCCAGCGCCGACGCCCGGGAGGCGCAGGAGCTGCTCGGCGCGGCCCGCATCGAGATCGCCAAGCGGGCGAAGCTGGTCGACGAGTCGGCGTGGGCGTTCTGCTGGGTGGTCGACGCCCCGATGTTCGAACGGACCTCGGACGAAGCCGGCGGGGAGGGTGGCTGGACGGCCGTGCACCACCCGTTCACCTCGCCGAACGCCGAGTGGGTCGACCGGTTCGAGGAGGCCCCGGACCGGGCGCTGGCGTACGCGTACGACATCGTCTGCAACGGCAACGAGATCGGCGGCGGGTCGATCCGTATCCACCGGGGCGACGTGCAGCAGCGGGTGTTCGACCTGCTCGGCATCACCCCCGCCGAGGCGCAGGACAAGTTCGGCTTCCTGCTGGAGGCGTTCAAGTACGGCGCCCCGCCGCACGGCGGCATCGCGTTCGGCTGGGACCGGGTCTGCATGCTGCTGGCGGGCGCGGACTCGATCCGCGAGGTGATCGCGTTCCCGAAGACCCGGGGCGGCTTCGACCCGCTGACGGGCGCGCCGACGCCGATCACCGCGCAGCAGCGCGCCGAGGCGGGCGTCGACGCCAAGCCGAAGGCGCCGACCGGCGCGCACGCCGGCACCGCCGGCCCGGCCGCCCCGGTGGCCGACCCGGTCTGAGTCGACCTGCGACCCGGCCTGAGCTGAGGCGGCCGGGACGACCAGCGATCCCGGCGGGCGGCCCCACGGTGGGGCCGCCCGCCGCCGTGGAGGGGGCGACGCGTGACGCTGCTCGTGGTGGGCGCCAGCGGGCACCTCGGCGGCGAGGTGTGCCGCCGGGCCGTCGCGGCGGTGGAGCGGGTGGTCGGCACGTACCACGCCAACCCCGTCGCGCCGGCCGGCGTCGAGGCGCGCCGGCTCGACGTGACCGACCGGGCCGCCGTGCGCGCGCTGGTCGCGGCGGTGCGGCCGGCCGTCGTGGTGAGCACCCCCTACCGGTACGACGACTGGACGGTCACCGCCGACGGCGCGGCGAACGTGGCGTACGCCGCCGCGCGGGCGGGGGCGCGGCTGGTGCACCTGTCCAGCGACGCGCTGCACGCCGGCCGTCCCGAGCCGTACGCCGACGACGACGTGCCGACGCCGGTGTTCGCGTACGGGGCGGCGAAGGCGGCGGCGGAGACCGCCGTGCGGGTGGTCGACCCGGGCGCGGCGCTGGTGCGTACCTCGTTGATCGTGGGCGACGAGCGGAGCAGGCAGGTGCGGCTCTGCCTGGACGCCCTCGCGGGCCGGGGCGCCCTGTTCACCGACGAGGTCCGCTGCCCGGTCGACGTGGGCGACCTGGCCTCCGCCGTGCTGGAGCTGGCCGCGTCCGATTACGCCGGCCCGCTCAACGTGGCGGGGCCGGACGCGGTCAGCCGCGCCGAGCTGGGGTTGCTGGTGGCCCGGCGGTTCGGGCTCGACCCGGGCGGGCTGCGGACCGCCACGAGCGCCGCGTCGGGCCTGGTCCGCCCCGTCGAGGTACGCCTCGACAGCTCCCGCGCCGCCGGCCTGCTGCGGACCCGCCTGCGCGGGGTCCGCGAGCTGCTCGCCCCCTGACGGCCCGTCCCGGGCCTGTCGGCCCCGTGCGCCTCCTATGCACAACTATTGTGCATAGGAAGTGTGCACAGTTATTGTGCTGTCATGGACGACGACGAGAGCACGGGGCGGCAGACGCCCCGCCAGGTCAGGCTGGACCCGAGACAGGTGCGGGTGCTGGCGCACCCGCTGCGGCTGCGGCTGCTCGGCGCGCTGCGGGTCGACGGTCCCGCCACCGCCACCGGGCTCGCCGAAGGGCTCGGCACCAACACCGGGGCCACCAGCTACCACCTGCGTCAGCTCGCCGAGGCCGGGCTCGTCGTCGAGGCCCACGAGCTCGCCGGCGGGCGGCAGCGCTGGTGGCGGGCGGCGCACGACATCAGCAGCTGGGAGCCGTCCGACTTCGACGACGACCCGGACGCCCGGGCCGCCGCCGAGTGGATCCAGGCCGAGCAGGTGCGCCTGGTCGTCGAGCACTCCGACCGGTGGTTCGCCGTCCAGCAGGACTTCTCACCCGCCTGGCGGGACGCCGCCGGTATGAGCGACGCCCTGCTGCACCTCGGGCCCGAGCGGCTCCGGGCGATGGAGGCGGAGCTGTGGGAGGTCCTCATGCGCTACCGCGACCAGTCGCGCCCCGACGAGGCCGACGCCCGGCCGGTGCAGGTCTTCCTGGCCGCGTACCCGATGATCGAGCCGACCCGGTGAGCGCCCTGTCCGTCCGCCAGGTGCGGTCGCGCTACCTGGTCCTGCACGGGCTGCGCTGGCTGCCCACCGGCCTGCTGATCCCGGTCATGATCCTGCTGATGCAGGAGCGCGGCCTGTCGCTGTCGCAGATCGGCATCGCCTTCACCGCCCAGGGCCTCGTGGTGCTGGCGCTGGAGCTGCCGACCGGCGGCATGGCCGACGCCCTGGGCCGCAGGCCCGTGCTGGTCGCCGCCACGGCGCTCAACCTCGCGTCGCTGGCGCTGTTCGCGGTGGCCGACTCCCTCGCCCTGTTCGTCCTGGTCTTCGCCCTGCAGGGCGTCTACCGAGCGCTGGACAGCGGCCCCCTGGAGTCCTGGTACGTCGACGCCACCCTCGCCGCCGACCCCGACGCCGAGTACGAGCGCGGCCTCGGCCTCGGCGGCACCGTCGCCGGCGTGGCCATCGCCGGCGGCGCGCTGCTCGCCGGCGGCCTGATCACGCTCGGCCCGCTCGGCCCGGTGAGCGCGCTGACCGTGCCGGTGCTGGCCGCCGTGGCGGCGCAGGCGGTGGCGCTGGCTGCCCTGCTGGCGCTGCTGGCCGAGGTCCGGCCGGCGCAGGGGGCCGGGGCGCTGCGCGCGTCGGTGGCCGAGGCACCCCGGATGGTCCGGCAGGCGTTCGGCCTGCTGCGCCGCTCCCGCGTGCTGCTCGCCCTCGTGGCGGTCGAGCTGTTCTGGGGCTTCGGCATGGTCACCTTCGAGTCGCTGCTGCCGGTCCGGCTCGCCGAGGTCGTCGGCGACCCCGAGCGGGCCGCCGCGCTGCTCGGCCCCGCCAGCTCCGCCGCGTGGCTCGCCTCGGCCGCCGGGGCCGCGCTCACCCCGTTGCTGCTGCGCTGGCCCGGGGCCGCGCCCGGCGCCGCGCTGCTGCGCGTCGGGCAGGGCGCGACCGTGGTGGCGATGGGGCTGTTCGCCGGCCCGGTCGGGGTGCTCGTGGCGTACCTGGCCTGCTACACCGTGCACGGCGCGTCCAACCCGCTGCACGTGGGCCTGCTGCACCGCCAGGTCGACGGCCCCTACCGCACCAGCGTGCTCTCGCTCAACTCGATGGTGGCGCAGCCGGCCGGGGCGCTCGGCGCGGTGGCGCTGACCGCCCTCGCCGAGCACGCCAGCGTCAGCACGGCGATGCTGGTCGGCGCGGTGGTGCTCGCCGCCGCCGCCCCGCTGTACCTGCCCGCCTGGCGCGCCGCCCGCACCCCCGCCATTGCCGCCCCCGCCTCCGCTGCCCCCGCCGCCCCCGCCGCCGCTTCCCCCGTCCCCGCTGCCTCCCCCGCCGCCTCCCCGGCTCGGCGGTGAGGAGGGGACCCTTCTCTACCGCAGGCGTTAACAAGGGGCCCCTCCTTGCACCGCGGGCGAGCGGGCGGTGACCCACCGTCGTCCGGGCGAGGCCGGTCCACCGTGGAGATTGGCGATCGGACCGATTGGGTACATCCCCCGGCGACCTACTGGGAACCCCCACCGGAGGACCGTCATGCTCGCCATCCTCGCGGCCGTCGTCTTCGGCTTCGCCCTGCTGCTCGACCTGCTCGACACCACCTTCGGCGCGCCGGACCTGTTCAACCTGCACACCCTGCTGACGCTGGGCCTGCTGCTGCTCTCCCTCTACCTTGCCGGCGTGGGCAGCGGCCCGCGCGGCGGTGGCGGGGGCCGCTGGTACCGGGGCCGCCGCCCCGGTCGCGGCTGACCGTAAATGATCTAATCGGGCCGGGCCCGCGGCGCAGTTCCGGCGCTGCGGACCCGGCCCGGTACTGTCTTCGTGATGGAGTCCGACGCTCTCTTCTCCCTCGGCGCGCCCGCCGGGGCGCCCGGCGCCCCCACGGGTCCCGTCGGCGTCGACGGCTTCACCCCCGTGGCGGCCGACTCGCCGCTACCCGTCCGGATGCGCCCGGCCAGCATCGACGAGCTGGTGGGGCAGGGGCACCTGCTCGCGCCGGGCGCGCCGCTGCGCCAGCTCGTCGGCGGCGTCACCCCGATGTCGGTGATCCTCTGGGGGCCGCCCGGCTGCGGGAAGACCACGATCGCGCACCTGGTGGCCAACGCCACCGACCGCCGCTTCGTGGCCATGTCGGCGCTGACCGCCGGGGTCAAGGACGTCCGCGCGGTGATCGACACCGCCCGTCGGCAGCGCCGCTCCGGCGGCCCGCCGACCGTGCTGTTCATCGACGAGGTGCACCGGTTCAGCAAGACCCAGCAGGACTCGCTGCTCGCCGCGGTGGAGGACCGGACGGTCACCCTGCTCGCGGCGACCACGGAGAACCCGTACTTCTCGGTCATCTCACCGCTGCTGTCGCGGTGCGTGCTGCTCACCCTCCAGCCCCTGGACGACGCGGCCGTGCGCGGCCTGCTGCGCCGCGCGGTCACCGACGCGCGCGGCCTCGCCGGCGCGTTCACGCTGGAGACCGACGCCGAGGACCACCTCGTCCGCCTCGCCGGCGGCGACGTGCGGAAGGCCCTGACCGCCCTGGAGGCCGCGGCGGCCTCGGCGGCGGCGCTGGGCGTCGACCGGATCGACCTGGCCACCGCCGAGCAGGCGGTGGACGTCGCGGCGGTGCGCTACGACCGGGCCGGCGACGCGCACTACGACGTGACCAGCGCCTTCATCAAGAGCATGCGCGGCTCGGACGTCGACGCGGCCCTGCACTGGCTGGCCCGGATGCTGGTGGCCGGCGAGGACGCCCGGTTCATCGCGCGTCGCCTGGTCATCTTCGCCAGCGAGGACGTCGGGATGGCCGACCCGGGCGCGCTGAGCGTGGCCACCGCCGCCGCGCAGGCCGTGGAGTTCGTCGGCCTGCCCGAGGCGCAGCTCAACCTCGCCCAGGCCGTGATCCACCTGGCCACCGCGCCGAAGTCCAACTCGGCGACCACCGCGATCGGGGCCGCCACGGCCGACGTCCGCGCCGGCCGTGGCGGGCCGGTGCCGCGCGGCCTGCGCGACGCCCACTACTCCGGCGCGCGGGGGCTCGGCCACGGCACGGGCTACCGCTACCCGCACGACGACCCCCGTGGAGTGGTCACCCAGCAGTACGCTCCCGACGATCTTGTCGGAGCCGACTACTACCGTCCGAGCGGGCACGGTGCGGAGCGGGCGGTGGCCGCCCGGCTGCCCCTGCTGCGCCGGATCGTTCGAGGGCTGCCAGCCCCGGCGCGTCCGGACGAACCGGCCCCGCCGGGGAACGGCCGCCACCCGTCGGGCAACGGGCACGCCAGCGCGGCGGACGAGGACGGCACAGGCGCCGTCGGGGAGGGTCAGCAGTGAGATCCCGTGGTTCGGAGCGACCGGAGGACGGCCCCGACGAGCGGCGCGAGCCGCGCGCCAAGGGGCGCCGGTGGGGCCGGAGCCGACCCGACAGCGAGCCCGAGGAGCCGGTCGCCGGCGAGGAGTTCGGCTGGATCGACGACCTGCGCTCCGCCAAGCGGCAGCGCGGCGAGCTGGGGCCCGACGGCGCACCGGGACAGGCACCGCCACCCGGCCAGCCCGACCCGCAGGCCCGGCGCGCTCCGGGCGAGCCGCCGGCGGCCCCGATGTACGGCGGCGAACCCGGTCCGGCGCGTCCGCGGCCGGTCGACGGTCCGTGGCCCGGCTCGCCGCAGCCGGGCCGTCGCCCCGGGCCCGCCGAGCCGCCGCGCCCGCCGCAGACCCCGCCGCAGCCGCCGAACCGCCTGCCGCAGGGCCCCCCGCAGCCGCCCCACCAGCCGGGCCGCCCACCGCACGGCTCGGCGGAGCCGCCCCGGGCTCCGCAGCAGGCGGCCCGCCCACCGCAGGGCCCCCCGCAGCCGCCGGCCCACCCGTCGGCAGCGCCGGCCGGGCCGATGCCGGGGCCGGCCCAGTCGTCGGCCCCGCCCCGCCCGGCGGGTCAACCGTCCGGGCCGCCGTACCCGGCGGGTCAGCCCGCCCGGGCCCCGTACCCGGCGGACGCCGCGCCCCGGCGCTCGCACGACGACGGCGAACCGTCAGGTGAACTGCCGCGGGCGACGGCACCGGCGGGGCCGGTGGGCCCGCCGGGTGAGCGGTCCGCCGGCCGGGCCGTCGCCCCGCCCCCGGCTGGCCGGGCCGTCAGCTCGCCGCCCCCGGCCGGCCGGGCCACCGCTCCGCCGCCCGCGCCGCGCCGCGCCGCGCCGGCTCCCGCCGGCCCTCCCTACCCGGCCCCGGCGCCTCCCGGCGACGGGCCCCGGCGCGAGCCGACAGGCGAGCGCCCCGGGGGTCCCGCCGGTCCCCCCGCGGACGAGCCGACGGGTCGTGGCGCGGCGGGGTCGGTCGCGCCCGCGCAGGGCCCCGGCGGTCGGCGGCGGGCCGCCGAGGAGCAGCCGCCGATCGTCCCGCTCAGCGGCAACGCCCCCGAGGTGCCGGGGGTGCCGAACGGCCCCACCGGCGTGGATCCGGCCGTCGCCCAGGGGCCGGCGGCCACGGGCCGGGAGCCCGGTGGCCGCCGCCGGGCCCGGTCCGAGGCGGACCCGGGCGACGGGCCGTCGCGCCGTCCGGCCGGCCCCGTCGACGACGGGTTCGTCGGCCCCGCCGAGCGGGGCGGCCCCCCGCAGGGCCACGGCGACCGGCCGCAGCGTCCGGCGGAGTGGCTGCGCCAGGCCGGTCGCGGCGCCCACCCGGACGCCGCGATGCCGATGGTCAACCGGGCGGGCGTGCCCTCCCCGCCGCCGGGCGTCGCGCCGCCGGCCGGGGAACCGAGCCACCGGGCCGGTGACGGCGGCCGGGGCGCCGGGGCGCAGCACGCCACCGGCGCTGGGCCGGCCGCCCCGGTGGGCAGGGCCCGGCCCGCCGCGCCCGTCGACCCGGTGGAGGAACCGATCCCGCTGCCCACCGGCCGGGCGGCAGCGCCGTCCCGTCCGCAGGTGGCGGGCCCACGCAGCGGCGAGCCCCGTCCGCCGGCCGATCCCCGCGCGGGCGGCCCCCGTCCCCCGGTGGATCCGCGTACGGGCGAGATGCGTCCGCCGGCCGTGGACCCGCGCACCGGTGAGCTGCGTTCCGCCTCGCCGCAGGAGCGCCTCCCGCAGGCCCCGCCGGTCGGGTCCGACGCGCGCCCCGGTGCCGGCTCCAGCCCGGATTCGCGGTCCGGGGCTGCCGCTGGCCGCCGGCCCGCCGGGTCCGTCCCCGAGTCCGGGCCGGCCGCCCGGGCGTCGGCGGCCCCCACCGCGCCCGGTCGCGCCACCCCGCCCGGCGGTCCCGCCGCCGGTCGGGTCGCTCCCGGGCCCGGCGTCGCCGGCCCGGTCAACCCGCCGGCCGGCCCTGCCGGCCGGGATGTACCTCCGCCTGGTCCCGCCGGCCGGGGTGTACCCCAGTCCGGTCCCGCCGGCCGGGACGTGCCCCCGTCGGGTCCTGCCGGCCGGGACGCGCCCCCGTCCGTTCCCGCCGGTCGCGCCGCGCCTCCGGTCGGTCCCGCCGGCCGCGCGACGCCGCCGGGAGGGCCCGCCGGCCGTGCCGTGCCGCCCGACGCCCCGACCGCCGGACCCCACCAGCCCGGCGTGGCACGGGTGGTGATCCCGCCCGGTCGCCCCGGCGAGCGGCCGGGCGACCAGGCCGACGGCCGTGCGGCACCGCCGCAACGCGACTCCGGTAGCGCCGCGGTGCCGCAACACGGCCCCGGCGGCGCGGCGGCGCCGCAGCGCGGCCCCGGCCCCTCGTCGCCGCCCCCGCCGGGCGGCCCCGGTGGAGCGCACCCGCACCGCCGGCCGCCGGAGCCGTCCGGCGGTGCGGTGCCGTCGGCCCGTCCTGACCAGCCGCCCGCAGTGGCCCGGGCCGCCGCCGTGGTGCCGGCCGCCGACGCGCCACCGTCCCGACCCGGCCCGGACGCGGACCGATCCGGCTCGGAGGAGCACCGGCCCGGCCTGGAGGTGCACCGGCTCGGCCCGGGCCCCGCCCTCCGCCCGGGCGGCGACGCGCCCGGCCCCGGCGGCGCGGAGCCCGCCGGCGCGGCCCAGCTGCGCCGGGCCGCGAACGCGGACGACCCGGACGACGCGGACGAGACGACGTCGGGCGGCCCGCCCGGTGCCCGGTCGGAGCTGCGGCGGCAGTTGCGCCAACGGCGTCGGCTGCGGATGGGCGTGCTCGCGCTGGTCAGCGTGGTGCTGCTGGGCGCCCTGCCGCTCTACTTCGGCATCCGTACGCTGAGCCGCGACCCCGTCTTCGACACCCTCGACGGGCTGGACGTGCCCGGCTGGGCGGCCACGAAGACCGTCGACAACGTCAGCGGCAGCCGCTGGTGCGTGGAGGAGTGCCGGCTGCGCGAGCGCACCGTCGAGTCGCAGCGCCCCGTCGAGGAGACGGCGCGGGCCTACGAGCGGGCCCTGACCGAGTCCGGCTGGCAGCCGTGGAAGGTGACCCGCTGCCCCGAGCAACCGGCGAAGGGCGACTACACCTGCTGGCGTCGCGACGAGCTGACCCTCGACCTGTGGGTGCGCGAGCCGACCTGCGTCCCGCCGCCGATCGACGGGGAGCCCGCGCCGACGTCCCTGGCCACGCCCCCCGCAGCGGGGGAGTGCAATGGGTCGTTGGTGTCGGTGAAGGTCCGCAACGCCATCGACGACGAGCGGACCCGGCCCCAGCCGAGCACCGACCCGTCACTCACCGGCGAGGATCCCTTCCCGACCCTGAGCGAGGATCCGCTCGGCGAGTTGACGCCGACACCCTCACCGTCGTGAGCCGGGTTTCATCACTGACGGTAGGGTCTGGGGCTGGTAGGCCCGCCTGCCCCCGCTGACCCGGGGCGGGTCGCCGCACGACGGTGTGGGTATGACGGTCGCGCGTTCCGGGGCGTCGGGCCCCGGAACTCTGCTGGAGGAGGACAGGCGTGAGTTTTGGAGAGGTCGCGGCGCTGATCGCGGCGATCGCGTTCGCGATGCTCGTGTTGATCCTGACGCTGCCCATCCTGCGGCTGCGGCACACCGTGGACGCGGCCACCCGCATGATCAACGACCTCAACGACCGCACCGCGCCCCTGCTCGGTGACGTCAACACCACCGTGAAGAACGTGAACACCGCCCTGGAGCAGGTGCAGGTCTCGCTGGACGGGGTCAACCTCCAGCTGGCCAAGGTGGACACGATGACCAGCCACGCCCAGAACGTCACCGCCAACGTGGCGAACCTGGCCACCGTGGTCTCGGCCGCCGCCGCGAACCCGCTGGTGAAGGTGGCCGCGTTCGGCTACGGCGTGCGTCGGGCCGCCGCCGCCCGCCGGCACGCCGAGACCGAGCGCGAGGTGCGCGACACCATCAAGCAGCAGCGCCGCGCCGCCAAGCGCGGCAACGCCTGAGCCGGCCGGCGACGGAGGGACGAGAACATGAGACGCCTGTTCTGGCTGGGCATCGGCCTGGCCGTCGGCGTGGTGGTGGTGCGCAAGGCGACCCGCGCCGCGCACGCGTACACGCCGGCCGGCATCGCCGGTGGCCTGTCGCAATCCGCTGGCGGCCTGGTGGAGTCGCTGCGTAGCTTCGTGGAGGACGTCCGGATCGGGATGGCCGAGCGCGAGCAGGAGATCCACGAGGCGTTCGCCCGGGGCGAGGCGTTCGACGACCAGTTCGCCGAGCTGCGGGAGGACCCGCGCATCGGCGACCGAGAGATCTTTCCGGAGGAGCACCAGCGATGAAGACGGCGGAGATCAAGCGGCGGTATCTCGCCCACTTCGAGGCGAACGGCCATGCCGTGGTGCCGTCCGCTCCGCTGCCCGCCATCAGCGACCCGAACCTGCTGTTCGTCAACGCCGGCATGGTGCAGTTCGTCCCCTACTTCCTGGGGCAGCACACCCCGCCCTACTCCCGGGCGGTCAGCGTGCAGAAGTGCATCCGCACCCCCGACATCGACGAGGTCGGCAAGACCAGCCGGCACGGCACGTTCTTCCAGATGAACGGCAACTTCTCCTTCGGTGACTACTTCAAGGCCGGGGCGATCCCGCTCGCCTGGGACCTGGTCACCAAGTCGGTCGCCGAGGGCGGCTTCGGGCTGGACCCGGAGCGGATCTGGGCGACGGTCTACCTCGACGACGACGAGGCGGCCGAGATCTGGCGTTCCGTCGGCATGCCGGCCGAGCGGATCGTCCGGCGGGGCAAGAAGGACAACTTCTGGTCGATGGGCATTCCCGGCCCGGCCGGCCCCTGCTCCGAGCTGTACTACGACCGGGGCCCCGCCTACGGGCGCGAGGGCGGCCCGGAGGTCGACGAGGACCGGTACCTGGAGTTCTGGAACCTCGTCTTCATGCAGTTCCAGATCGACGACGTGCAGAGCAAGGAAGTCTTCCAGATCGTCGGCGACCTGCCGAAGAAGAACATCGACACCGGCATGGGCCTGGAGCGGATGGCGTCGCTGCTCCAGGGCGTCGACAACCTCTACGAGATCGACGAGGTCCGGCCGATCCTGGCCCGCGCCGCCGAGCTGACCGGCAAGCGGTACGGCGCGCACTCCGGCCACGTCGCCAGCGAGTCGCACCCCGACGACGTGCGGCTGCGGGTGATCGCCGACCACGTGCGCACCGCGCTGATGCTGATCGGCGACGGGGTCACCCCGAGCAACGAGGGGCGCGGGTACGTGCTTCGCCGCATCATGCGCCGCGCCATCCGGGCGGTGCGGCTGCTCGGCTGGCAGGACCGGGCGCTGCCGGAGCTGCTGCCGGTGGCGCGGGACTGCATGGCCCCGTCGTACCCGGAGCTGGCGGCCGAGTTCGACCGGATCTCGCAGTACGCGTACGCCGAGGAGGACGCCTTCCTGGCGACGCTGCGCGCCGGGACGACGATCCTGGACACGGCGATCGCCGAGACCAAGTCGGCGGGCAAGCCGGCGCTGTCGGGCGACAAGGCGTTCCAGCTCCACGACACCTACGGCTTCCCGATCGACCTGACCCTGGAGATCGCGGCCGAGCAGGGCCTTGCGGTCGACGCCGACGGGTTCCGCCGGCTGATGGCCGACCAGCGGGCCCGGGCCAAGGCCGACGCGCGGGCGCGCAAGACCGGGCACACCGACCTGTCGGCCTACCGGTCGGTGCTGGACGCGGGCGGGCCGGTGGAGTTCACCGGCTACACGGAGCTCACCCGGGAGTCCCGGGTCCGCGCCGTGCTCGCCGGCGGCGACCAGGTCGGCGCGGCCGTCGAGGGCGACACGGTCGAGCTGGTGCTCGACACCACCCCGTTCTACGCCGAGGGCGGCGGCCAGCAGCCCGACCAGGGACTGATCACCGTCGGCGGCGGCCAGGTCGAGGTCTTCGACGTGCAGCAGCCGGTCCCGGGCCTGATCGTGCACCGCGCCCGGGTCGTCCGGGGCGAGGTGCGCGCCGGCGAGTCCGGGTACGCCGAGATCGACGTGACCCGGCGGCGGGCCATCTCCCGCTCGCACACGGCCACCCACCTGGTGCACCAGACGATGCGCAACTTCCTCGGCGAGTCGGCCACCCAGGCGGGTTCGCTGAACGCGCCGGGCCGGCTGCGGTTCGACTTCAACACCCCGACCGGGGTGTCGCCGAGCGTCCTGCACGACGTGGAGCAGCAGGTCAACGAGGTGCTCCTGGCCGACCTGGAGGTGCACGCCTTCGTCACCAGCCAGGAGGAGGCCCGCCGCATCGGCGCGATGGCGCTGTTCGGCGAGAAGTACGGCGAGCGGGTGCGGGTCGTCGAGGTCGGCGACTACGCCCGGGAGCTGTGCGGCGGCACCCACGTGGCCCGCTCGGCCCAGCTCGGCCTCGTCAAGATCCTCTCCGAGTCGTCGGTCGGTTCGGGCGTACGCCGCATCGAGGCCCTCGTCGGCATGGACGCGTTCGGCTTCCTCGCCCGCGAGCACCTGCTCGTCTCCCGGCTCGCCGAGCTGTTCCGGGTCCCCGGCGACCAGGTCGCCGACCGGGTGGAGCAGACCGTCACCCAGCTCCGCGACGCCGAGAAGGAGCTGGAGAAGCTGCGCGCCCAGCTCGTGCTCGGCGGCGCGGCGGCCCTCGCCGCACAGGCGAAGGACGTGCGCGGGGTGGCGTACGTCGGCACCGAGGCGCCCGAGGGCGCGGCCGGCAACGACGTGCGGACCCTGGCCCAGGAGATCCGCGGCAAGATCGACCCGGCGCGGCCGGCTGTGGTGGCCGTGGCGGCCCGGTCGAACGGCAAGGCGTCCCTCGTGGTGGCCGTGAACGCGGCGGCCCGCAGCCGGGGCCTGGCGGCGAAGGACCTGGTCAAGGCGGCGTTCTCCGGCCGGGGCGGCGGCAGCGACGACCTGGCCCAGGGCGGCGGCCTGCCGGCGGCCGAGGCGTCGAAGCTGCTGGCCACGGTCGAGCAGGCGATCGCCGACGCGTGAGCGCACCGCACGTCGGGTCAGGGCGGGCCGTCACGGTCCGCCCTGACCCGTTCCAGGGCGGGACGAACACCCCTTCGGGGTGGACAACGGTCTTTTCGGGACAGGATGAACGGGTCTCCAGGGCAGGATGAACGAAAGATGACCGAAACGGTGCGCGGGGTCCGGCTGGGCGTCGACGTGGGACAGGTGCGGGTCGGGGTGGCCCGCTCCGACCCGCACGGGGTGCTGGCCACCCCGCTGGTGACACTCGCCCGGGACCTGACAGCGGCCGAGGACGCGGTGCCCGGCGACATGGCCGAGCTCGTCGCCCTGATCGCCGAGCACGAGTGCGTCGAGGTCGTCGTCGGCCTACCGGTCAACCTCTCCGGCCAGCACGGCCCGGCCGCCCGGAACGTGAAGGCGTATGCTGACCGACTGGCTGAGGTGATAACGCCCGTTCCGGTAACGCTCACCGACGAGAGGATGTCGACGGTCGTGGCTTCTCGTAGGCTTGCCGAGCGTGGCGTCCGGGGAAAGCGCCAACGCGCGGTGGTCGACCAGGCCGCCGCGGTCGAGATCCTGCAGAGCTGGCTGGACGCGCAGCGGAGGCGGACGCGATGATCGACGATCTGGACCTCGGTTTCGACGAGTCGGAACGGAGTGGCGACAAGGGCAAGCACCGGCGCAGCTACGTGCGCAAGCGCAAGGGCGAGTCGGGCGGGAGCGGGGGCAGGACCGCGCTCGCCCTGCTGATGGCCTTCGTGCTGCTCGGCGTCATCGGCGGCGGGGCCTTCTACGGCTTCGACCGGGTGCAGAGCTATTTCGTCACCCCCGACTACGACGGTGCCGGCACGGGCGAGGTGACCGTCGAGATCAAGCAGGGCGCGCTGATCGCCGACATGGCCGTCGCGCTCTACGACGCCGGGGTGGTCAAGAGCGCCAAGGCGTTCATCGAGGCGGCCGAGGCCAACTCGCGCAGCAAGAACATCCAGCCGGGCACCTACAAGGTGCGCAAGCAGATGAGCGGCGAGCAGGCCCTGGTCATGCTGCTCGACCTGAAGAACAAGATCACCAACCAGGTCACCATCCCCGAGGGGCGCACCGCCAAGAACGTCTACAAGCTGCTGTCGGAGAAGACCAAGATCCCGGTCAAGGAGTTCGAGGCCGCCGCGAAGGACCCGGAGGGGCTCGGCGTGCCGGACTGGTGGTTCAAGCGCACCGACGGCAAGCCGGCGAAGAAGTCGGTCGAGGGCTTCCTCTACCCCGACACGTACGAGATCCCGCCGAAGGCCACCGCCGAGATCCTGCTGTCGACGATGGTGCAGAACTTCCTAACCGTCACCGGCGAGATGAAGTTCGCCGACCGGGTGCAGGAGGAGCGGGGCGGCATCAGCCCGTACGAGGCGCTGATCGTCGCGTCCCTCGCCCAGGCCGAGGCCGGCAACAAGGACGACCTCGGCAAGGTCGCCCGGGTGGCCTACAACCGGGTGTACGGCGAGTTCCCGTGCAACTGCCTGGAGATGGACGTCACGGTCAACTACTACTTCGAGTCGATCGGCCAGGAGGGCAAGAAGTCGAAGGACATGACCGCGGCCGAGCTGGACAACCCGAAGAACCCGTACAACCGCAAGCTGCGCGGGATGATCCCCACCCCGATCAACAACCCGGGCAAGCAGGCGCTGGAGGGGGCGATGGACCCGCCCACCGGCAAGTGGCTCTACTTCGTGGCGATCGACAAGGAGGGGCACTCCGCGTTCGCCGAGACCTACGCGCAGCACCAGCGCAACGAGGACAAGGCCAGGGAGGCCGGGATCATCTGATGACGACGCCACGGCGGGCGGCGGTGGTCGGCAAGCCGATCGCACACTCCCTCTCCCCGGTGATCCACAACGCCGGCTACGCCGCCGCCGGCCTCGCCGGGTGGTCGTACACGACGATCGAGTGCGCGGAGGCGGAGCTGGCGGCGATGGTCGCCGGCCTCGGCCCCGAGTGGGCCGGGCTGTCGGTGACCATGCCGTGCAAGGAGGCGACCCTCGCCCTCGCGGCCGAGGTGTCGCCCGTCGCCGCCGCGATGGGCGCGGCGAACACGCTGGTCCACCGCCCCGACGGCTCGTGGTACGCGGACAACACCGACGCCGCCGGCATGATCGAGCTGCTCGGCGCGGCCGGCGTGCCGCCGGGGGCCCGGTTCACCGTGCTCGGCGCGGGCGGCACCGCGCGGGCCGCCCTGGCCGCCGCCGCCCGCCTCGGCTCGGGCACGGTGACCGTGGTGGCCCGCCGCGCGTCGGCCATCGACGAGCTGCGCCCGGCCGCCGACGCGCTCGGCCTGCGGCTGGCCGGCGCCGACTGGGCCGACGCCGCCGGGCACACCGACGCCGACGTGGTCGTCTCCACCGTCCCGAAGGGCGTCGCCGACCCGGTCGCGGCGCAGGCCCGGTGGCGGCCCGGCGCGGTCTACTTCGACGCGCTGTACGACCCGTGGCCCACCCCCCTCGCCGCCTCGGCGGAGGCGGCCGGCTGCCGGGTGGTGTCCGGGCTGGACCTGCTGGTCGCCCAGGCGGTCGGCCAGTTCGAGCACTTCACCGGCGTCCGCGCCCCGGTCGCGGCGATGGCCGCCGCCCTGTCGGCCGAGGTGGGCATCGAGATCCCCCCAACCCGCTAGCCCCCGGCCCCGCCCTCGCGCCGGGCCCGGGGTCGCCCCGCCCGCCGCGGCCCGGGTCGCCCGCGCGCCGTGGCCCGGGTCGCCCGCGCCCGCCGGGCCCCGGGTCGCCGCGGTGATCAAGAGGTTTGCGTCATCGTGGAGATCACCCGTGACGCTTTTCTCTTGATCATTGGGGCGAGGGGGAGGGGCGAGGGGAGGGGGGAGGGCGCTTGGTGTGCATCTGGGGGGCGGCTGGTGGCAGCGGGGGCGACACCGGGCGTTCGGGTGCGGTTCCTAGCGTGCGGGGCATGTTGACCTTGAACCGACGGCCGCGCCGGCCCGTGGCCGTCCTGGTGGCGCTCGCCACGACCGCCGGCCTGCTCGCCGCCGTCCAGATATCCGCCCCCGCCCCGGCCGCCGCGAAGCCCGGTGACGTCGTCGTCGCCGAGGACTTCTCCGCCGGTACGCTGCCCGCCGGCTGGCGGCCCATCGACGGCGAGTGGACGGTGCGCGACGGCCGGCTGCACGGCACCGCCGCCAGCGGCACCCGGAAGATCACCTTCGGCCGGCACCTCACCGACTTCCGGTTCTCCGCCACCGTGCGCTTCGAGTCCGTCGCCGAGGCGACCCGGTGGACGGCGCTCGGCCTCGACGTGCCCGCCGACGGGCGTACCCCGTGGTGGATCGCCACCATGCGCAGCGGCACCACCGCCGCGAACGGCCTGGAGTTCGCCCAGCTCACCACCGCCAACGCCTGGAACGTCACCAACACCGGCTCCGCGCCGTACGCCGCCGGCACCGGGCGGGACATGCAGGTCGCCGTGGAGGTGCACGGCAACCAGGCCCGCTGGTTCCTCGACGGCCGGCAGTTGCTGCGCACCAGCAGCCTCACCCGGTCCACCGACGGCGGGCAGGCCCTGATCGTCAACGGCGGCAGCGTCTCCTTCGACGACGTGCTGGTCACTGAGCTGCCGCCGAACGGCTACCTGCGCCCGGCTGGCGCGCCGCTGACCGTCATCGCCCACCGGGGCGCGTCCGCCGCCGCCCCCGAGAACACCCTCGTCGCGCAGGAGGTCGCCCGCCGCTCCGGCGCGGACTTCGTCGAGAACGACGTGCAGCCCAGCCGCGACGGGGTCCCGTTCGTGCTGCACGACGCCACCGTCGACCGCACCACCAACGGCTCGGGCGCGATCCGTACCCTCACCGCCGCTCAGCTCAAGGCGCTCGACGCCGGCTCCTGGTTCGCCCCGCAGTACGCCGGGGCCCGGCTGCCCACCCTCGCCGAGCAGCTCGCCGACCTGCGGAACCGGGGCGGCAACCTGCTGCTGGAGATCAAGGGCGCGCACACCCGTGACGAGGTGGCCCGCATCGTCGAGGTGATCCGCGCCGAGAAGATGACGACCCGGGTCTTCGTGCAGAGCTTCGAGGTCGATGCCCTGCGGTTCACCCGGGAACTCGCCCCCGAGCTGCCGACCGGCCTGCTGCGCAGCGGCCTGGACGCCGACCCGGTCGCCGTGGCGCGGGAGCTGGGCGTCACGGCGTACAACCCGACGGGTACGGCGCTGCTGGCCCGGCCGTCGGTGATCGCCGACCTGCACGCCGCCGGTGTCGCCGTCATGGCCTGGACGGTCGACTCGCCGGCCCAGTGGCAGCAGCTGGAGCGGATCGGCACCGACGGGATCATCACCAACCGGCCGGCGGAGCTGGCCGGCTGGAACGCCGCCGGTCAGCTCGGCGCAGCCGCACCCACCGTGTCGATCGCCGCCCCCGCCGACGGCGTGGAGCTGGACCGGGCGCAGCGGCCCGTGCTCACCGTGCCGGCCACCGACGCCGACACCGTGACCGTCACCCTCGACGGGGCTGCGGTGCCGGTGGGCAAGCCCCTCGACCTGACGGCGCTGGCGGCCGGCGCGCACCGGCTGCGCGCCGTGGCGACCGGCCCGAAGGGCACGGCCACCGCCGAGGCCACCTTCACCGTGGCGGTGACCCCGGCGGGCCTCGGTCACCTGGTGCTCACCTCCGGCGCTGCGGACCAGGCGTTGACGGTGCTCACCAACCACCTGGTCAAGGGCCGGTACGCGGAGCTGGCCCGGTACGCCGACCAGCACGCGGGCCGCTTCCTGCCGGAGGCGAAGGCACGCGTCATCGCCGCCGACGCGCGCACCCTAGCCACCCGCTAACCCCCGCCCCGCCCCCTACGTGCGCCCCGCCCCGCTCCGCTCCGCTCCGGCCGGTGATCAAGAGGTTTGCGTCATCGTGAAGATCAAACTTGACGCTTTTCTCTTGATCACCGGGGCGAGAGGTGGGGGCGGGGTGGGAGGGAGGGGGTGAGGTGGCGTGGCGGTTGGGGCTCAGGGCTGTGGGGCGGGCTTGCCGTCGGTCCACAAGGACTCGAAGTGCTCGACATATCGGTCGAAGGCTCCTCCGTTCTGGCGCCGTCGCAGGTGCAGCGTCACGGAGTCCTGCCCGAGCCCCGCCCCGATGTGCGTGGCGACTATGGCCTCCTCGTCGAAGACCCAAACGGACATGGCGAGATGGCGAGCGGAGAAGCGGACCGGAATCGCGCCACCGACCTTGCCGAGCTCTGCGCGCGTCATCGCGATGCGAGTCGAAAGCGTGAGGGGAGTCGCTTCTATCCTCTCCCGCTCGATGGTGACCGGGCTGTCCGGATGACCGAGCAGGAATCGCAGGTCGGCCCCGGCGCTTGCCTTGGCTTCGAGCGCGGCGGAGATGCCGGGCACCTCCAGCCAGAGGAAGTAGCTGGTGTATCCGCCGAACCAGAGCCGGGAACTGGCCCGCCCGATGGCATCACGGAACACCGACCGGGGTAGGTCCGCGCGGCGAGGATAGATGCCGACCAACTCGCGATCGCTTCCAACCTTGACGGTACGTCTGATCATCTCAGGCCATCGCACCCTCACATCCTCGCCCGACATGTCGGCCGCCCGCACTCTGGAACGAGGATGAGGGACGCGCCCCGGCTGACCCATCTCTGCACGGTTTCGCGTCCACATCACACCTTCGGCGAGGCCGGCAAAGGAGAATAGCTGCGTCGGCTCTTCTTGCCGCCTCAGGCGGCGATGAGGTCCTTGGCGTCTTGGCAGAACTGCCGGACGGCGGGCGTACGACGGTACGGGGCCAGCGCGCCCACCAGTTTGCGCACGTGCTTGGTGCACCTGGCGGAGGTGACCTGTCCCGTCAGGGTTTGGACGGCCTGGTCGCCGAGCGCGAGGGCCTTAACCAGCTCGGGCTGCTCCTGTTGGACATAGGTGGTGGCGAGCAAAGCGTTTCGCAGCGCGCCCTCGCGGGTGTACTCGTTGCCCTGTAGCCGCAGCGCGGTGCGGAGATGATCGCGGGCGCGTGGCCAGTCTTCGAGCTTGACGAAGCAGTAGCCGGCCTGGGCATGCGCCTGCGCCTCGTTGATCCAGTAGGACCAGTCCGGGTCACCGTGCTCCGGCCGCCGGTCGGTGAACCTGCCGAACGCGCTGTCAAGCGCACGCCGGGTGTCGGTCGCCGCCCGTTTGTTGGCGTACGCCTCGGCGGCCCGCAGGTCGAGTATCGTCGCCACCTTCGGGCTGGCGGCGGGGTAGCTGGCTCGCGCGCTTTCGGCGAGGGTGACGGCCTGGCGGAGCTGGCCCAGGTCCTTGGCCTGGCAGGACATGAAGCCGAGGATGTTCGCGCCGAGTCCACGGTCGCCGGCGGCGTTGGCCTGGTAGAGCCCGGCGATCCAGAAGCGCTGGGCCTGCGTGTGGTGGCCGTCGTCGAAGGAGAGCCAGCCGGCGAGGCGCAACAACTCACCGGCTGTGCCGTGCAGACGCCGACCGACGCCGTCGGTGTAGCTGCGCTCTCGCAGCGCCCCGACCACCACGCTCAGATGCTGCCGGACGAGCCCGAGGGTGTGACCGCTGCCGAGATGGTCGTCCATGCGTCGCAGGGTGGCCGTCACCGCGTCCAGGTGGTCGACGAACTCGCCGGACAGCCGCCGGCCGGCGGTCGACGCGATGTCCGGGGGTGGTTGGGCGATCAACCATTCGTGTGCCGGTGACGTGAGCGCGGAACCGAGCAGAGTGAGGAACATCCGTCGGTGCATCATTCCCTCAGATTCGTTCACCACCTCGGCTGCCCGCAAGGCCCCGGCTGAGGACCAGGGCAGATCCAGACCAGCGGAGGCGGGTGCTGCCTCGAACCCGTCGTCGGGCCAACCCAGTTCGTCGAGGCTGACCGTCCGCTGCAACTGCTCGGACAGCAGTGCTGTGGTCAGCGCCGGCCAGGGACTGCGGGGAACATCGCCCCTCTTCCACTTGTACGGCGTCTTGGGATGCAGCCGTTCTGTGCGTCCGTGCCGTTCGGCGCACTCGTTGAGGCGTCGAGCGAGCTGTTCGGGCTGCCAGCCCGCCTCAGCCAGTAAGCGCGCGATCGCCTCTCCGCTGGTTGCCACCCTCTGCCCCCTCGCGCGTACTGATGCCCATACGGACAGTAGCTGACGGGTTCGTTGTCGGGTGAGAGCGGCACTGATCCGCACCGACAGGCACCACGCGCACCTACCTTCGCCCCGGCCTGGGCGGGGTCAACTGGACACATGGGAACGACGGACGCGCTGCTCACCTCGCCGCCGCCCACGGCAACCGGCAGTACGACGGCGACGGCGTCGCCTTCGGCCCGGTCGCTGTCACCCTCGCCCGTGCCCTGGCCGCCACCCACCTCGGCGACCACCACCACGCCGTCACGCTGCACCGACACGCCGTCAACGGCGAGGGCTGGCACCGGCTCCCCGCCGAGCATCGCGCCGCCCACCTCGTCGACATCGCCCGCGCCCACCTCGACCTCGGCGACCCGGCGGCTGCCGGCCGTGCTCTGCTCACCGCCGACCGCCTCGCCCCGGCCGAGACCCGCGCCCGCTCCGCCGCCAGGGTCGCCCTCACCACGATTCTTCGCACCGGCCCCACCTCCGCTGACGTCACCCGCCTGGCCACCGTCCTCGGGCTGACCCGGCAGTAGGCGCCAGACCTTGGACACCTGCTGTCAGCCGCGGACAGCAAGCGTCCAAGATCTCGTCTGCTCCGGGGCCGGGTGCCCCGCGCCGGGCCCGGGCCGCCCACCGCGTCCGTAGGGCGGGACGCGGTGGGCGGCCCGGTGGGACGTGACCCGGGCGTGACAGACTTGCCCACGTGTTGCGCTGGTTGACTGCAGGTGAATCGCACGGTCCCGCCCTCGTCGCGATGCTGGAGGGCGTGCCCGCCGGGATCGAGGTGACCACCGGCGAGATCGCCGGTGAGCTGGCCCGCCGCCGGCTCGGCTACGGCCGGGGCGCCCGGATGGCCTTCGAGCAGGACGTCGTCGAGATCATCGGCGGGCTCCGGCACGGCGTCACCCTCGGCAGCCCCGTCGCCATCCGGGTCGGCAACTCCGAGTGGCCCAAGTGGCAGACGGTGATGGCCGCCGACCCGGTGGACCCCGACGAGCTGGCCCAGCAGGCCCGCAACGCGCCGCTGACCCGCCCGCGTCCGGGCCATGCCGATCTTGCCGGCATGCAGAAGTACGGCCACACTGACGCCCGGCCGATCCTGGAGCGGGCCAGCGCGCGGGAGACCGCCGCCCGGGTCGCCGTCGGCACCGTGGCGAAGGCCCTGGTGAAGCAGGCCCTCGGCATCGAGATCGTCTCGCACGTCGTGGAGCTGGGCCCGGTCGCCGCGAAGCCGGGGCTGCGCCCGACGCCGGAGGACGCCGAGCGCATCGACGCCGACCCGCTGCGCTGCCTCGACTCCGACGCGAGCGCCCGGATGGTCGCCGAGGTCGACGCCGCGAAGAAGGCCGCCGACACGCTGGGCGGCGTGGTCGAGGTGCTGGCGTACGGGGTGCCGCCGGGCCTGGGCAGCCACGTGCAGTGGGACCGCAAGCTCGACGCCCGGCTCGCCACCGCGCTGATGTCGATCCAGGCGATCAAGGGCGTGGAGATCGGCGACGGCTGGTTGCAGGCCCGCTCCCGTGGCTCGGAGGCGCACGACGAGATCGTGCCGACCGCGACGGGGGTGCGCCGGGTGACCGACCGGGCCGGCGGCCTGGAGGGCGGCATCACCACCGGCGAGCCGCTGCGGGTGAAGGCGGCGATGAAGCCGATCTCGTCGCTGAACCGGGCCCTGTCCACGGTCGACGTGACCACGGGGGAGCCGGCGACCGCCATCAACCAGCGCTCCGACGTGTGCGCCGTGCCGGCCGCCGCCGTGGTCGCCGAGGCGATGGTGGCGCTGGTGCTCGCCGAGGCCGCCGTCGAGAAGTTCGGCGGCGACTCGGTGGCCGAGATGCGCCGCAACCTGGCCGGCTACCTCGACTCCCTGGTGATCCGGTGAGCCAGCCGCCCGGCGGTGCTGCGGAGAGCCGCAGTGGTGCTGCGGTGAGCCGGACGCGGCCGGTGGTCGTCCTCGTCGGGTCGCCCGGCTCCGGGAAGACCACCGTCGGGGAGGCGCTCGCCGCGCTGCTCGGGGTGGAGTTCCGCGACACCGACGCCGACATCGAGGCGATGGCCGGCAAACCGATCCCGGAGATCTTCGTCGACGAGGGCGAGGACCACTTCCGCGCCCTGGAGCGGGCCGCCACCGCCGCGGCGCTGACCTCCTGCGCCGGGGTGCTCGCCCTCGGCGGCGGCGCGGTGCTCGCCGAGGAGAACCGCGCCGCCCTGGTCGGGCACACCGTGGTGCACCTGAGCGTCGAGCTGGCCGACGCGGTGAAGCGGGTCGGTCTGGGCGCCGGCCGGCCGCTGCTGGCGATCAACCCGAGGGCGACGCTGAAGCACCTGATGGACCAGCGCCGCCCCCTCTACGCCGAGGTGGCGACCGCGACGGTGGTCACCGACGGGCGTGCGCCGGAGGAGATCGCCGCCGAGGTCGCCGCCCTGCTCAAGCCCTGAGGGGCTCCCCGCTCCCGGTCGCCCGGCCTACTTCATGGACCTGAGCAGCCCGACCTCCGGCTCCAGCGCGCCGTCCTGACCCAGCGACAGGAAGTCGGCCTCGACCGCCGCCCGGTCGAGCACCCCCGCGCGCACCGCGTGGTAGCGCACCACCGACCAGGCGAAGACGTCGAGGCTGTCGAAGCGGGTGCCGCCCTCGACGACCTCCTCCTCGTGGAACCACAGGCCGACCTGCCCGTTGGCGAGCACCACGTGCAGGTTGCCGCCCCCGTCGGCGCCGATCGAGTAGACGTCGTCGTCGGTGAGCACCGTCTCGTAGTCGGCGTCCAGGATCCCGCAGTCGTTGCCCGCGAAGTCGAATCCGTAGGACCAGTCGTAGATGTCCAGGAACTGGGGCATGCGCCCCGACCGTACGCGCTGGTCGAGCGCCGCCAGGGCGGTGGCGGCCGCCGGCGGGAGCCGGTCGAGCATCGGCGCGACCGGCCGGGTCCCGGCGGGAACCGTGACGGGCGGACGGTCGGCGAACCAGCGGGCGAGATCGGCGTCGAGCCCGTGGGCGACGTAGCCGACGAGGTCGTCAGGGGTGAGGGTCACCGGCGGATGCTAACCGCCCCCACCGACACGCGGCGGTGCCTCGCCTGCGGACGCCAGGTGGCGAGGAGGGCCAGCGCCAGGGCGATCTCGGCCAGGTCGCCGCCGTAGTACATGACCGTCGCCCCGGCGCGTAGCTGCTCCGGCGGGGCCGGGACGTCCACGGCGAGTCCCGCGTACAGCAACTGGGCGAGGGCGGCGTGGGCGGCCACGGCGACCCCGAGCACCACCAGCCGCGCCGGCACCCGGGGGCGGTGCGGGCCGGGGTCGGTGCCGGCGACCGACCAGGTGAAAAGCAGCCCCGAGAGCAGGAAGTGCAGGTGTACGAGGTGGTGCAGGGCCGGGTGCGCCAGCGCCGCCCGGTACAGCGGCGTCAGGTACAGCACGTACAGCCCGCCGGTGGTGAGCGCGAGGCCGGTCGCCGGGTGGGCGAGCGCGGCGAGGGCGGGGCGGCGCAGCAGCCGCACCAGGGCCCGGCCGCGCCGCCGGTCGATGCTGCGCAGCGCCAGGGTGACCGGCGCGCCGAGCACCAGCCCGAGCGGCGCGAGCATGCCGACCAGCAGGTGCTGCCAGGCGTGCGCGGCGAAGCCGCCGGCCCGCAGGGCCAGCCCCACCGCCAGCAGGCCGGCCCCCGTGCCGAAGGCCGCCGTGCGCCGGTGCGGCCAGCCGCCGCCGTCGGGCCCGCGCTGCCGCAGCGCGGCGGCGAGATAGACCCAGAACAGCACCAGGGGTACGAGCAGCGCCGGCCCCGGCGCGTACCCGTCGTGCCCGCCGTGGCCCCCTCCGCCCGCGGCCAGGCCGCCGGTCACCATCGGGTCACCGGCGGTCGGCGCAGACGTCCACGGTCGTGCCGCGGCGCTGCACCAGCCAGCCGGCGGCGACCAGCGCCGCCCCGAGCGCCAGGAACCCGAGGTCCCACCAGGTCCGGTACGCGCCCTCGCGCACGTGGTGGATGCCGAGCAGGTGGTGGTCGACGATCCCCTCGACGAGGTTGAACAGCCCCCAGCCGACCAGCGCCCAGCCCCACAGCACGGGGGAGCGCCACAGCCGGCCCCGCGACCGGGTGACCCGGGCGTAGAGCAGCGCCAGGCCGGTCAGCACTGCCACCCAGGTCACCACGTGGAAGATCCCGTCCCACAGGGTGTTCATCTCCAGGCCGGACACGGTGTCGACCGGGTACGCCCGGACCCCGACGTTGTCACTGCCGGTACCGCTGAGCATGTGGTGCCACTGGAGCACCTGGTGCAGCACGATGCCGTCGGCGAAGCCGCCGAGGCCGACGCCGAGGACCGTGGCGGGCAGCCGGATGTCGGCTGCGCTGTCGGTGGAAATACTCATCGCGGGGTCCCTCCGCCTCGTCGCCCGGTCCTGCGGAACGCTGCCCCCGTTCTGCCCGGCTAAACGCCGCCCGGCTGCCGCTGGTCACGGGTGGCGGGCGACCCGCCGAACGCCGGTGTCGCGCCGGCAGCGGTGTGAGGAAGGGGCCCTTCCTATACAGAAAGCGTTAACAAGGGGCCCTTCCTTGCATGCAATCCGTGCGCCACGGAGTGGACAGGCTCCGTCGTGCGGGCCGTGGCTGGACTAGGCTGCCGGGCGATGGACGAGGTGACCCGGATTCCGGTCGGCGGCGAACGGCCGTACGACGTGCTGGTGGGACGCGACCTGCTCGATTCGCTCCCGACGTTGCTGCCCGGCGCGACCCGGGTGGCGGTGCTGCACGCGCCGCCGCTGAAGGGGCTGGCCGACGCGATCGGCGCGCGCCTAGCGGCGGCCGGGGTGGCCCCCCTGTTCGTGGAGGTGCCGGACGCCGAGGCGGGCAAGGCCATCGAGGTGGCCGCCGCGTGCTGGGACCGGCTCGGCGAGGCGGGCTTCACGCGTACGGACGCGGTGGTCGGGGTGGGCGGCGGCGCGGTCACCGACCTGGCCGGGTTCGTCGCGGCCTGCTGGCTGCGCGGGGTGCGCTGGGTGCCGGTGGCGACGTCGCTGCTGGGCATGGTCGACGCGGCGGTGGGCGGCAAGACGGGGATCAACACGGCGGCCGGCAAGAACCTGGTGGGCGGCTTCCACCCGCCGGTCGGGGTGCTGTGCGACCTCGCGGTGCTCGACAGCCTCCCCCCGGCCGACCTGGCGGCGGGGCTGGCCGAGGTGGTCAAGTGCGGGTTCATCGCCGACCCGGTGATCCTCGACCTGGTCGAGCGGGACCGGGCGGCGGCGACGGACCCGACGTCGCCGGTGGTCCGGGAGCTGATCGAGCGGGCGATCCGGGTGAAGGCCGACGTGGTCTCCGGCGACCTGCGCGAGTCCGGGGTGCGCGAGGTGCTCAACTACGGTCACACCCTCGCCCACGCGATCGAGAAGGTGGAGGGGTACCGCTGGCGGCACGGGCACGCCGTGTCCGTCGGGCTGGTCTACGCGGGGGAGCTGGCGCGGCTCGCGGGCCGGCTGGACCCGGAGACCACCGCGCGGCACCGCACGGTGCTGACGGCGCTGGGGCTGCCGACGGCGTACCGGGCCGACGCGTGGCCGCAGCTGCTGGCCGCGATGCGGGTGGACAAGAAGAGCCGCGGCTCGCGGCTGCGGTTCGTGGTGCTCGACGCGCTGGCCCGCCCGGCGATCCTGGAGGGCCCGGACGACGAGCTGCTGCACGCCGCCTACCGGGAGGTGTCCTCATGAGGGTGTACGTGCTCAACGGGCCGAACCTGGGTCGGCTGGGCACCCGCCAGGTCGACGTCTACGGGGCGACCAGCTACGCCGACCTGGTGGGGCTCTGCGAGGCGACCGGCCGGGAGCTGGGGCTGGACGTGACGGTGCGGCAGACCGACGCCGAGCACGAGCTGGTGGGCTGGCTGCACGACGCGGCCGACGAGCAGGCGGCGGTGGTGCTCAACCCGGCCGCCTGGTCGCACTACTCGATCGCGGTGCGGGACGCCTGCGCCCTGCTGCGCGGCCCGCTGGTGGAGGTGCACATCTCCAACATCCACGCCCGGGAGGAGTTCCGCGCGCACTCGGTGGTCTCGGCGGTGGCGACGGGGGTGATCTGCGGGCTGGGCGTGGACGGCTACCGGCTGGCCCTGCACCACCTGGCGGCCCGCGCGGGCGCGGGAACGGCCGGCGGCTGACGGCGGGAACGGCCGGCGGCGGCAGCTAGTAGACTTGCCAGGTCTGTCCGCCAATTGATGATCAAGGCAGGAAATGGCCACCACCAACGACCTGAAGAACGGCCTGGTACTCAACCTCGACGGGGAGCTCTGGGCCGTCGTAGAGTTCCAGCACGTCAAGCCCGGTAAGGGTGGCGCCTTCGTGCGTACCACGCTGAAGAACGTGCTGTCCGGCAAGGTGGTCGACAAGACCTTCAACGCGGGCACCAAGGTCGAGACCGCGACCGTGGACAAGCGCACAATGCAATACCTCTACGCCGACGGCGAGGACTACGTCTTCATGGATCTGGAGACGTTCGACCAGATCACCGTCCCCGGGGGCACCGTGGGCGAGGCCGCCAACTACCTCCTGCCGGAGGCCGAGGCGACCGTCGCCACCCACGAGGGCGTGCCGCTCTACATCGAGCTGCCGACCTCCGTGGTGTTGGAGATCACCTACACGGAGCCGGGCCTGCAGGGCGACCGGTCCACCGGCGGCAACAAGCCGGCGACGGTCGAGACCGGCGCGACCGTGCAGGTGCCGCTCTTCATCACCACCGGCGAGAAGATCAAGGTCGACACCCGCGACGGCCGTTACCTCGGCCGCGCCTGATGGCCGAGGGGCCCAAGCAGCAGATGCCGGCGCGCCGCAAGGCGCGCAAGCGGGCGCTGGACGTGCTCTTCGAGGCCGACCTGCGTGACCGGCCGCCGGTGGAGGTGCTCGCCGGCTACGTCGAGCGGATCGAGAAGCCCCACCCGGAGCACCTGGGGTACGCGGTCGGCCTCGTCGAGGGGGTGGCCGCGCACCTGGACCGGATCGACGAGCTGATCGCCAGCTACGCCGAGGGCTGGACGCTGGACCGGATGCCGGCGGTGGACCGCAACCTGGCCCGCATCGCCGTCTACGAGCTGCTCTACGTCGACGAGCTCGACGACGCGGTGGCGATCAGCGAGGCCGTCGAGTTGGCCCGGCAGATGTCGACCGACGACTCGCCGCGCTTCCTCAACGGGGTGCTCGGCCGGATCGCCGAGTACGCCACCCGCTGACCACCGCCCCTCGGGGCGTCGGCCGGCGCGGCGGTGTCGAAAAGGGCCCGTGCCTGCGGCACGGGCCCTTTCGGCGTGACCTGTTCGGGGCGTGGAGGACGCCCCGTGGGCGCGTCAGGACGCGAAGAACGCCCGCGGGTCGGCGACGAGCACGCCGTGCTCGGTGAGGCGCTCGATCAGCCCGGACGGCGAGGCGTCGTAGACGATCGCCAGGGCGCGCAGGTCGTCGGCGCGGATGGAGAGCACCCGGCCGTTGTAGTCGCCCCGCTGCTGCTGGATGGCGCGGGCGTACCGGGCGACGTAGGCCAGGTCCTCGGAGGCGTCGTCGTAGAGCCGCTCCAGGTCCAGGACGATCTTGCTGGTGGGCTCGTGTCGCACCCCGCTGCCGTCGGGCAGCAGCTCGGAGACGGGCACCCGGTAGAAGTCGGCCAGCTCGGCCAGGCGGGACACCGTGACGGCGCGGTCACCGCGCTCGTACGAGCCGACCACCACGGCCTTCCACCGCCCGTTGGACTTCTCCTCCACTCCCTGCAGGGACAGGCCCTGCTGCTGGCGGATGGAGCGCAGGCGGGCGCCCAGCGACTTGGCGTATTCAGAGGGCATTCGGACACTCCCAGTGCTGCTCGGGGTTCACCCCGCGATCGCTACGGAGCGTGACGGTACGGGGATTGCGACAACTGGTCAAGTGGTCGTGACCCTACCGTTGGGCTGGGCGGGGGGAGTTGTACCGATTCGCCAGCCTGATTCTGGGGTCAGTGCCGGCGTCGGGCGGTCCCGTGACCGCTGGTAACGTGGCACGCAGCCCCCGCCCGGGCCGTCCGTGGCCGGTCGGAGGCGTCAGACGTCCTTTAACGACCCGTCCCGTGAGGCGGGGAAGGAGGTCCGCCGTGGCCTACCCGTCGGCTGCCCACCCGTCGCCACCGCGACAACCCTCGGTGAAGGTGATCCTCGCCGCAGCGGACGTCTCGCGCGTGGTCGACCGCATCGCGCACCAGATCCTCGAGAAGACCCAGGGCGCCGCCGAGACGGTTCTGCTTGGGATTCCCACCCGCGGGGTGCCGCTCGCCCGGCGGCTCGCGGCCCGGATCGGCGCCTTCGAGGACGTCGCCGTCCCGGCCGGTGTGCTCGACATCACCCTCTACCGCGACGACCTGCGCCGGCACGCCACCCGCGCGGTCGGCCCGACCCAGCTTCCGGCCGGCGGGATCGACGGCAGGCGGGTCGTCCTCGTCGACGACGTCCTCTTCTCCGGCCGCACCGTCCGGGCCGCGCTCGACGCGCTCAGCGACGTGGGCCGCCCCGCCTCGGTGCAGCTCGCCGTCCTGGTCGACCGGGGCCACCGGCAGCTGCCCATCCGCGCCGACTACGTCGGCAAGAACATCCCGACCGCGCTGGCCGAGAACGTGAAGGTCACCCTCGCCGAGACCGACGGCGTCGACGAGGTCAAGCTGTACGGGGAGGCGACCGCCGCATGATCCGCCACCTGCTCTCCGGCGCCGACCTGGACGCCGTCACCGCCACCCTGATCCTGGACACCGCCGCCGAGATGGCCACGGTCGCCGGCCGCGAGGTCAAGAAGCTGCCCGCGCTGCGCGGGCGGACCGTGGTGAACCTCTTCTACGAGGACTCCACCCGCACCCGGATCTCGTTCGAGGCGGCGGCGAAGCGGCTCAGCGCCGACGTGATCAACTTCTCGGCCAAGGGCTCCAGCGTCGCCAAGGGCGAGAGCCTGAAGGACACCGCGCTCACCCTCCAGGCGATGGGGGCCGACGCGGTCGTCGTGCGGCACCCCGCCTCGGGCGCCCCGCACCGGCTGGCCGACTGGGTCGACGGGTCGGTCGTCAACGCCGGCGACGGCACCCACGAGCACCCCACCCAGGCGCTGCTGGACGCGTACACGATGCGGGCCCGGCTGGGCCGGCTCGCCGGCCTGCACGTCGCGGTCGTCGGGGACGTGCTGCACTCCCGGGTGGCCCGGTCCAACGTGCTGCTGCTGTCCACCCTCGGGGCGAAGGTCACCCTGGTCGGCCCGCCCACGCTGATCCCCGTCGACATCGCGCAGGCCCTCGCGCCCGGCATCGACGTCTCCTACGACCTCGACGCCGTGCTGCCGAACGTGGACGTGGTGATGATGCTGCGGGTGCAGCGGGAGCGGATGACCGACTCCTACTTCCCCTCGGCCCGCGAGTACGCCCGCCGCTACGGCCTCGACGCGCCCCGGATGCGCCGGCTGCCGGAGCACGCGATCGTCATGCACCCCGGGCCGATGAACCGGGGCATGGAGATCACGCCCGAGGTCGCCGACTCGCCCCGCTCCACCATCGTCGAACAGGTCGCCAACGGGGTCTCCGTGCGGATGGCCGTCCTCTACCTGCTGCTCGGGGGGAACAACCTGTGACCGCGTACCTGATCACCAACGTGAGCGTCGTCGGCGCCGCGCCGACCGACCTGCTGATCCGCGACGGCGTCGTCGCGCAGACCGGCGTCGGCCTCACCGCGCCCGACGCCACGCCTGTCGACGGCACCGGGCTGGTCGCCCTGCCCGGCCTGGTCGACCTGCACACCCACCTGCGCGAGCCCGGCCGGGAGGACGCCGAGACCGTGGAGTCCGGCTCCCGGGCGGCGGCGCTGGGCGGCTACACGGCGGTCTGCGCGATGGCGAACACCTCCCCGGTCGCGGACACCGCCGGCGTGGTCGAGCAGGTCTGGCGGCTCGGCCGGGAGGCCGGGCTGGTCGACGTGCAGCCGATCGGCGCGGTCACCGTCGGCCTGGCCGGCGAGCGCCTGGCCGAGCTGGGCGCGATGGCCGACTCGGCGGCCCGGGTGCGGATCTTCTCCGACGACGGGCACTGCGTCGCCGACCCGAAGCTGATGCGCCGGGCGCTGGAGTACGTCAAGGCGTTCGACGGGATCATCGCCCAGCACGCCGAGGAGCCCCGGCTCACCGAGGGCGCGCAGATGCACGAGGGCGAGGTGTCCACCCGGCTCGGGCTGACCGGCTGGCCGGCGGTCGCCGAGGAGGCGATCATCGCCCGCGACGTGCTGCTCGCCGAGCACGTCGGCAGCCGCCTGCACGTCTGCCACGTCTCCACCGCCGGCAGCGTCGAGGTGCTGCGCCAGGCCAAGGCCCGGGGGGTACGCGTCACCGCCGAGGTGACCCCGCACCACCTGCTGCTGACGGATGAGAAGGCCGAGACCTACGACCCGGTGTTCAAGGTCAACCCGCCGCTGCGTACGGCCGCCGACATCGCCGCGCTGCGCGCCGCGCTGGCCGAGGGCGTGATCGACGTCATCGCCACCGACCACGCCCCGCACGCCGTGGAGGACAAGGAGTGCGAGTGGGCGTACGCCCGGCCGGGCATGCTCGGCCTGGAGACGGCGCTGTCGATCGCGCTCGACGTGCTCGGCCCGCAGTGGGACCTGATCGCCGAGCGCATGTCGCGCGCCCCGGCCCGCATCGCCGGGCTGGACGGCCACGGCGTCGACCCGGCCCCCGGCGTGCCGGCCAACCTGACCCTGGTCGACCCGGCCGCCCGCCGGGTGATCGAGCCCGCGGAGCTGGCCAGCCGCAGTCGCAACACCCCGTACGCCCGCATGACGCTGCCGGGTCGCATCGTGGCGACCTTCCTGCGCGGCGAGCCGACGGTCCTGGACGGAAAGGCTGTTAACTGATTATGGAGAAGCGCAGGAGCGCGATCCTGGTGCTGGAGGACGGGCGCACGTTCCACGGCGAGGCGTACGGCAGCGTCGGCGAGACGTTCGGCGAGGCGGTCTTCAACACCGGCATGACCGGCTACCAGGAGACCCTGACCGACCCGTCCTACCACCGGCAGGTGGTGGTGCAGACCGCCCCGCACATCGGCAACACCGGCGTCAACGCCGAGGACGACGAGTCCGCCCGGATCTGGGTCGCCGGCTACGTGGTGCGCGACCCGGCCCGGGTCGCCTCGAACTGGCGGTCCACCGGCGCGCTGGCCGACCGGCTCGCCGCCGAGGGCGTGGTCGGCATCAGCGGCGTGGACACCCGGGCGCTGACCCGGCACCTGCGTGAGCGCGGCGCGATGCGGGTCGGCATCTCCAGCGTCGACGACGACCCGCGCGCCCTGCTGGCCCGGGTCCGCCAGTCGCCGCAGATGGTCGGCGCGGACCTCTCCGCCGAGGTGAGCACCGCGCAGCCGTACGTCGTCGCGGCCGAGGGCACGCACCGGTTCACGGTGGCCGCCCTGGACCTGGGCATCAAGCGCAACGTGCCGCGCCGGCTCGCCGCGCGCGGCGTCACCACCCACGTGCTGCCCGCCGGGTCGAGCATCGACGACCTGCTCGCCACCGGCGCGGACGCCGTCTTCTTCTCGCCCGGCCCGGGCGACCCGGCGACCGCCGACGGCCCGGTGGGGCTGGCCCGGGAGGTGCTGACCCGGCGGATCCCGCTGTTCGGCATCTGCTTCGGCAGCCAGATCCTCGGCCGGGCGCTGGGCTTCGGCACCTACAAGCTCGGCTACGGCCACCGGGGCATCAACCAGCCGGTGCTCGACCGGGCCACCGGCAAGGTCGAGGTGACCAGCCACAACCACGGCTTCGCGGTCGCCTGGCCGGGCCGCGAACAGGGGCGGAGCGCCGTGCAGGCGCCGGGCGCGCAGGCCGGCGCGGTCGTGCCCGACCAGGTGATCGACACCGAGTTCGGCGGCGTCGAGGTGTCGCACGTCTGCCTCAACGACAACGTGGTCGAGGGGCTGCGGGCGCTCGACGTGCCCGCCTTCACCGTTCAGTACCACCCGGAGGCGGCGGCCGGCCCGCACGACGCGGACTACCTGTTCGACCGCTTCGCCGAGCTGATCGAGGGCCGTGCCCCCGACCAGCGGCCCAGCGAGGGCCGGACCCACAGCGAGGGGCGCGCGCATGCCTAAGCGGACCGATCTCAAGCACATCATGGTGATCGGCTCGGGGCCGATCGTCATCGGGCAGGCCTGCGAGTTCGACTACTCCGGCACCCAGGCGTGCCGGGTGCTGCGCAGCGAGGGGATCCGGGTCAGCCTGGTCAACTCCAACCCGGCGACGATCATGACCGACCCGGAGTTCGCCGACGCCACGTACGTCGAGCCGATCACCCCGGAGTTCGTCGAGCTGGTCATCGCCAAGGAGCGCCCCGACGCGCTGCTGCCCACCCTCGGCGGGCAGACCGCGCTGAACACGGCGGTCGCCCTGCACTCGGCGGGCGTTTTGGACAAGTACGGCGTCGAGCTGATCGGCGCGAACATCGAGGCCATCAACCGGGGCGAGGACCGGCAGCTGTTCAAGGACATCGTCGCCAAGGCCGGCGTACGCCTGGGGTGGGACGACCCGGCCTCGCTGGTGCCGCGGTCGCGGGTCTGCCACTCGATGGCCGAGGTCCGCGAGACGGTCGCCGAGCTGGGCCTGCCGGTGGTCATCCGGCCGTCGTTCACCATGGGCGGCCTCGGCTCCGGCATGGCGCACACCGACGAGGACCTGGAGCGCATCGCCGGCGCGGGCCTGGCCGCCAGCCCGGTGCACGAGGTGCTCATCGAGGAGAGCGTGCTCGGCTGGAAGGAGTACGAGCTCGAACTGATGCGCGACCGTCACGACAACGTGGTGGTCGTCTGCTCGATCGAGAACGTCGACCCGATGGGCGTGCACACCGGCGACAGCGTGACGGTGGCCCCGGCGATGACGCTGACCGACCGGGAGTACCAGCGGCTGCGCGACCTCGGCATCGCGGTGCTGCGCGAGGTCGGGGTGGACACCGGCGGCTGCAACATCCAGTTCGCGGTGAACCCGGCCGACGGCCGGATCGTGGTGATCGAGATGAACCCCCGGGTGTCGCGCTCGTCGGCCCTGGCGTCGAAGGCGACCGGCTTCCCGATCGCGAAGATCGCGGCGAAGCTGGCCATCGGCTACACCCTCGACGAGATCCCCAACGACATCACGTTGAAGACCCCGGCGGCGTTCGAGCCGACCCTGGACTACGTGGTGGTGAAGATCCCCCGGTTCGCGTTCGAGAAGTTCCCCGGCGCGGACCCGGAGCTGACCACCACCATGAAGTCGGTGGGCGAGGCGATGAGCCTCGGGCGCAACTTCACCGAGGCGCTGAACAAGGCGATGCGCTCGATGGAAACCAAGTCCGCCGGGTTCTGGACCGTCCCCGACCCGGAGGGCGCGACGAAGGAGAACACGCTCGCCGCGCTGGGCACGCCGCACGACGGCCGGCTCTACACCGTCGAGCGGGCGCTGCGGCTCGGCGCGTCGGTCGCGGAGGTCTCCGCCGCGTCCGGCGGGATGGATCCGTGGTTCCTGGACCAGATCGCCGCCCTGGTGGAGCTGCGCGCGGAGATCGTCGCCGCCCCGGTGCTCGACGCGGACCTGCTGCGCCACGCCAAGCGGGCCGGCCTGTCCGACCGGCAGCTCGCCGCGCTGCGCCCCGAGCTGGCCGCCGAGGACGGGGTACGCACCCTGCGCCACCGGCTCGGCGTCCGCCCCGTCTACAAGACCGTGGACACCTGCGCCGCCGAGTTCGAGGCGACCACGCCCTACCACTACTCGACGTACGACTCGGAGACCGAGGTCGCGCCGTCGGCCCGGCCCAAGGTGATCATCCTGGGCTCGGGGCCGAACCGGATCGGCCAGGGCATCGAGTTCGACTACTCGTGCGTGCACGCCGTCCAGGCGCTGCGCGCCGCGCCCGTCGGCCCGGCCGCCGGCGGTGGCGGCCACGACACTGCCGGTGGTGGCGCTGGCGGCTACGAGACCGTCATGGTCAACTGCAACCCGGAGACCGTGTCGACGGACTACGACACCGCCGACCGGCTCTACTTCGAGCCGCTGACCTTCGAGGACGTCCTGGAGGTCTGGCACGCCGAGGACTCGTCCGGCAGGGCTGCCGGCGGGCCGGGCGTGGTCGGGGTGGTTGTGCAGCTCGGCGGGCAGACCCCGCTGGGCCTGGCGCAGCGGCTGAAGAACGCGGGCGTGCCGATCGTCGGCACCTCCCCGGAGTCGATCCACCTGGCCGAGGAGCGCGGCGCGTTCGGCGCGGTGCTGGCCCGGGCCGGGCTGCGCGCCCCGGCGCACGGCATGGCCACCTCCTACGAGGAGGCGAAGGCGATCGCCGCCGAGATCGGCTATCCGGTGCTGGTGCGCCCCTCGTACGTGCTCGGCGGGCGGGGCATGGAGATCGTCTACGACGACCCGACGCTGCGCGACTACATCGGGCGGGCCACCGACATCTCCCCGGACCACCCGGTGCTGGTGGACCGGTTCCTCGACGACGCCATCGAGATCGACGTGGACGCCCTCTGCGACGCCGACGGCGAGGTCTACCTCGGCGGGGTGATGGAGCACATCGAGGAGGCCGGCATCCACTCCGGCGACTCGTCCTGCGTGCTGCCGCCGATGACGCTGGCCGGCTCGCACCTGGCGCAGGTGCGCCGCTACACCGAGGCCATCGCCCGGGGCGTGGGGGTGCGCGGCCTGCTCAACGTCCAGTACGCCCTCAAGGACGACGTGCTGTACGTGCTGGAGGCCAACCCCCGCGCGTCGCGGACGGTGCCGTTCGTGTCGAAGGCGACGGCGGTGCCGCTGGCCAAGGCGGCGGCCCGGATCGCGCTCGGCGCGACGATCGCCGAGCTGCGCGCCGAGGGGCTGCTCCCGCCGACGGGTGACGGCGGCACGATGCCGGCCGACGCGCCGATCGCGGTGAAGGAGGCGGTGCTGCCGTTCAAGCGGTTCCGCACCCCGGCCGGCAAGGGCGTGGACTCGCTGCTGGGCCCGGAGATGAAGTCCACCGGCGAGGTGATGGGCATCGACACCAAGTTCGGGCACGCCTTCGCCAAGAGCCAGTCCGCCGCGTACGGATCGCTGCCGACGTCCGGCCGGATCTTCGTCTCGGTGGCCAACCGGGACAAGCGCGGCATGATCTTCCCGATCAAGCGCCTGGCCGACCTGGGCTTCGAGATCGTGGCGACCGCCGGCACGGCGGAGGTGCTGCGCCGGCACGGCATCGCCTGCGAGCAGATCCGCAAGCACTACGAGGCCGGGGCGGGCGCCGACGCGGTGTCGATGATCCTCGCCGGGGACGTGGCGCTGGTGGTGAACACGCCGCAGGGCTCCGGGGCGAGCGCCCGCTCCGACGGCTACGAGATCCGCAGCGCGGCCGTGACGGCCGACATCCCGTGCATCACCACGGTGCCCGGCGCGGCGGCGGCGGTGATGGGCATCGAGGCCCGTATCCGCGGCGACATGACCGTGCGTCCCCTCCAGGACCTGCACGCCACCCTGCGGGCGGGCGAGTGATCGCCGACGGACCCGGGGGCGTCCGGTGATCTTCGAGCGGGTGGTGCGGCCCGGCCTGTTCCGCCTCGGCGGCGGCGACGCCGAGGCCGCCCACGAGTGGACGCTGCGCCGGCTGGCCGCCGTGTCGCGGTCGCCGGTGGCGCTCGCCGCGCTGCGGGCCCGCTACGCCGTGCGGGCGCCCCGGACGGTGTTCGGGGTGGACTTCCCGAACCCGGTGGGGCTGGCCGCCGGGATGGACAAGGACGGCGCGGCGCTGCCGGCGTGGCCGGCGCTGGGCTTCGGCTTCGTCGAGGTCGGCACGGTCACCGCGCACGCCCAGCCGGGCAATCCCCGGCCCCGGCTGTTCCGGCTGCGCGACAGCGAGGCCGTGGTCAACCGAATGGGGTTCAACAACGCCGGGGCGCGGGCCCTGGCGGACCGGCTGGCGGCGTTGCCCCGCCCGGTCGGCGCGCCCCTGGGGATCTCGCTCGGCAAGTCCAAGGTGACCCCGCTGGACGAGGCCGTGGAGGACTACCTCGCCTCCTACCGGGCGCTGCGCGACCACGGCGACTACTTCGCCGTCAACGTCTCCTCGCCCAACACCCCGGGCCTGCGCTCGCTGCAGGACCGCGCCCACCTGGACGCGCTGCTGACAGCCCTGGCAGGGGAGAAGCCGGTGCTGGTGAAGATCGCCCCGGACCTGACCGAGCCGGCGATCGCCGAGCTGCTGGAGGTCTGCCTCGACCGGGGGGCGGCCGGGCTGATCGCCACCAACACCACCCTGGCCCGCGACGGGCTCGCCCCCGCCGACCGGGAGCGCGGCGGGCAGGCGGGCGGCCTGTCGGGGCGTCCGCTGGCCGCGCGTGCCCGCGCGGTGGTCTCCTTCGTCCACCGGGAGACCGGCGGGCGGCTGCCGGTGATCGGGGTGGGCGGCATCGTCGACCCCGACGACGCCGCGCGCATGTTCGACGCCGGGGCGGCCCTGGTGCAGCTCTACACCGGCTTCATCTACCGGGGCCCCGCCCTCGTCCGCGCCGCCGTCCGGGCCGGCCGGCCGACGCCCGCGCCCGTGCCGTCGGGCGGCCGGTCGTGACCGGGGAGCCGGCCACAGCGGGTCCCGCCGGGGGCCGGAGGGGGCGCGGGTGACGCCGGAGGAGATCCTCGCCGCCGACCGGGAGCACGTGTGGCACCCGTACGCGCCGCTGCCCCCCGCGACGCCCCCGTACGTGGTGGCGGGCGCGCGGGGGGTGCGGCTGCGGCTGGCCGACGGGCGGGAGCTGGTGGACGGGATGTCGTCGTGGTGGGCGGCGATCCACGGCTACCGGCACCCGGTGCTGGACGCGGCGGTGGTCGACCAGCTCGGCCGGATGAGCCACGTGATGTTCGGCGGGCTCACCCACGAGCCGGCCGTGCGCCTGGCGCAGACGCTGGTCGAGCTGGCCCCGGAGGGGCTGGAGCGGGTCTTCCTGTGCGACTCGGGCTCGGTGAGCGTCGAGGTGGCGGTAAAGATGTGCCTGCAGTACCAGCGGGCGCTCGGGCGGCCGGAGCGCCGGCGGCTGGGCACCTGGCGGGGCGGCTACCACGGCGACACGTTCCACCCGATGAGCGTCTGCGATCCCGAGGGCGGCATGCACCACCTGTGGGGCGACGTGCTGCCCCGGCAGGTCTTCGCGCCCGTGCCGCCGGCCGGCTTCGACACCCCGCCCGACCCGGCGTACTGCGCGGCGCTGGTCGACGCGGTGGCGCGGCACGCGCACGAGCTGGCCGCCGTGGTCGTGGAGCCGGTGGTCCAGGGCGCGGGCGGGATGCGCTTCCACCACCCGCACTACCTGCGGGTGCTGCGCGAGGTGACCCGCGCCCACGGGGTGCTGCTGGTCTTCGACGAGATCGCCACCGGCTTCGGCCGCACCGGCACGATGTTCGCCGCCGAGCACGCCGGGGTGAGCCCCGACGTCCTCTGTGTCGGCAAGGCGCTCACCGGCGGCTACCTGACGCTGGCCGCCGCGCTGTGCACGGCGGAGGTGGCGGCGGGCATCTCCCGCGACGGGGTGCTCGCGCACGGGCCCACGTTCATGGCCAACCCGCTCGCCTGTGCGGTCGCGAACGCCTCCATCGGCCTGCTGCGGGCCGGAGACTGGGCGGCCGAGGTGTCGAGGGTGGGCGCGGCCCTGCGGGCCGGCCTGGAGCCGCTGCGGGGCGCCCCCGGCGTGGCGGACGTGCGGGTGCTGGGCGCGATCGGGGTGGTCCAGCTCGACCACGAGGTGGACGTGGCGCGGGCGACGGCCGCGGCGGTGGACCGGGGGGTGTGGCTGCGGCCGTTCCGCGACCTGGTCTACGCCATGCCGCCGTACGTCGCCGACGACGCGGACGTGGCCCGGATCGCCGCCGGGATGGCCGCCGCCGCGGCGGCCGGCTGACCGGTGCCCCCTCGCGGGTGGCCGCGTGAGCGCGATCGGATAGGCATGGCGGGCCGGCGGACGCCGGACGCCCGGAGGAGTCGAGAGGAAGAGGCGCGGATGGAGAGCTTCGGTGACCGGTTGCACCGGGCGGTGGCGCAGCGCGGTCCGCTCTGCGTGGGCATCGACCCGCACCCGGGGCTGCTGACCCGCTGGGGGCTGACGGACGACGTCGACGGTCTGGAGCGGTTCTGCCGCACGGTGGTGGAGGCCCTAGGCGACCGGGTCGCGGTGGTCAAGCCCCAGTCTGCGTTCTTCGAGCGCTTCGGAGCGCGGGGCGTGGCGGTGCTAGAGTCAACTATCCGACAGTTGCGGGATTCTGGCTCGCTCGTTCTGCTGGACGTCAAGCGCGGAGACATCGGCTCCACCGTCGCCGCGTACGCCTCCGCGTACCTCGATCCATCCAGCCCGCTGTATGTCGACGCGGTCACCGCGAGCCCCTACCTGGGAGTAATGTCGCTGGCCCCGATGTTCGAGCTCGCCGCCACGCACGGCGGCGGGGTGTTCGTCCTGGCGCTCACCTCCAACCCCGAGGGTGCCGCCGTGCAGCGCGCCCGCAGCGCCGACGGGCGCACCGTCGCGCAGGCGGTGATCGACGAGATTGCCCAGCTCAACCGGGGTGCGCAGACGATGGGCAGCTTCGGTCTGGTGGTCGGGGCGACCATCGGCGACACCGGCCACGACCTGTCGGTGGTGCGGGGCCCGCTGCTCGCCCCGGGGCTCGGCGCGCAGGGCGCCACGGCCGCCGACCTACGGACCGTGTTCGGCGCGAGCCTGCCGTGGGTCCTGCCGTCGTACTCCCGCGAGGTGCTGCACGCCGGGCCCGACGTGGCCGCCCTGCGGGCCGCCGCACAGCGGGCCCTGGCCGACTGCCGGGCGGCCCTCGGCGGCTCCTGACTGAGTGAAGGCTCGGTCATTTTGCCGTGGTCGTGGCGTGCCCACGTTGCCGAATGCGTCCGCGACCGCTAGTTTTCCCCGCGCTGGGAACCACGGACCCCTTTGGTTTCCGGCGACTCCACGTTTCACATCTGCGGCGTGGCGTCCCGCCCGTCGCGACAAGGACCTGAGGAGAACTGGTGCCCCTCCCGTCACTTACCCCCGAGCAGCGCGCAGCTGCGCTCGAGAAGGCCGCGGAGATCCGCAAGGCCCGTGCTGAGCTGAAGGAGCAGCTCAAGCAGGGCAAGACCACCCTCGCCGCGGTTCTGGAGCGGGCCGAGGGCGACGACGTCGTCGGCAAGCTCAAGGTCTCGGCCGTCCTGCAGGCGATGCCGGGGATCGGCAAGATCCGGGCGACCCAGATCATGGAGAAGCTGAAGATCGCCGACAGCCGTCGCCTGCGTGGCCTGGGCGAGCAGCAGCGCAAGGCGCTGCTCGGCGAGTTCGCCGCCAACTGAGCCCGGCGGTTCGCCGCCGGCCGCGCACGGCGCCGTGTAGAAACGAGCCGTGAGCACGGATGACGAGGCGCGCCCGGCGGCTCGGCTCACCGTCCTGACCGGTCCCTCCGGGGCCGGGGTGGGCAGTGTCGTCGAGCCGTTCCGGGCGCGTTTTCCGTCGGTCTGGATCCCGGTGCCGGCCACCACCCGGCCCCGCCGAGCGGGCGAGGTGGACGGCGTCGACCGGGTCTTCCTCGCCCCGGCGGAGTTCGACCGGCTGGTCGCCGCGGGCGGGCTGCTGGAGTGGGCCCGCATCGGGCCGTACGACCGCGGCACCCCGGCCGCGCCGGTGTCCGAGCGGCTCGCCGCCGGCCGGCCGGTGCTGCTCCCGCTCGACCTGCCCGGCGCGCTCGCCGTCCGCGCGGCGCGCCCCGACGCCCGGCTGGTCCTGCTCGCCCCGCCCGGCTGGCGGCCGGAGGCGGTCGGCCCGGCCGGCGACGCGCACGTCGTGGCGCACGACCGCACCGAGCGGGCGGTGGATGAGCTGGTAGGCTTGTTCGGTTCTTCCCATCTGGCTCCGGCCCGACCGCGGCGGAGCGGCTGAGTGACCGCACCAACCGCGTCCGCGTGGTTGGCCAGACGAACCGCGTCCGCGCGGTGACGACAGACGCAGAGGTTATTTCGTGGGATCCATCGCCAACCCCGAGGGCATCACCAACCCGCCGATCGACGAGCTGCTCGAGAAGACGACGTCGAAGTACGCCCTGGTGATCTTCGCTGCCAAGCGCGCCCGCCAGGTCAACGCCTACTACAGCCAGCTCGGCGAGGGCCTGCTGGAGTACGTCGGCCCGCTCGTGGAGACCACTCCCCAGGAGAAGCCCCTCTCCATCGCCATGCGCGAGATCAACGCGGGCCTGCTCACCGCCGAGCCGACCGACCAGCCGTAACCGCGCCCCGCGCCGATGTCCGCCGAGATCGTCCTCGGGGTCGGCGGCGGCATCGCCGCCTACAAGGCGTGTGAGCTGCTGCGGCTCTTCACCGAGTCGGGCCACCGGGTCCGCGTGGTGCCCACCGCGTCGGCGCTCCGCTTCGTCGGGGCGCCGACCTGGGCCGCCCTGTCCGGCCAGCCGGTCGCCGACGACGTCTGGGCCGACGTGCACGAGGTCCCACACGTCCGGCTCGGCCAGCGGGCCGACCTGGTGGTGGTCGCCCCGGCCACGGCCGACCTGCTCGCCAGGGCGGCCCACGGCCTCGCCGACGACCTGCTCACCAACACCCTGCTCACCGCCCGGTGCCCGGTGCTGCTCGCCCCGGCGATGCACACCGAGATGTGGGAGCATCCCGCCACCGTGGCCAACGTCGCCACGCTGCGCTCCCGGGGCGTCCGCGTCATCGAGCCCGCCGTCGGCCGGCTCACCGGCGTCGACACCGGCAAGGGCCGGCTGCCCGACCCGGCGGAGATCTTCGCCGTCGCGCGGCGGACCCTCGCTCGCGGCCCGCACGCCCCGGCCGACCTCGCCGGCCGGCACGTGGTGGTGACCGCGGGCGGCACCCGCGAGCCGCTCGACCCGGTCCGGTTCCTCGGCAACCGCTCCTCCGGCAAGCAGGGCTACGCCTTCGCCCGGTCGGCGGTCGCCCGGGGCGCCCGGGTCACCCTCATCGCCGCCAACGTGGCGCTCGCCGACCCGGCCGGCGTGGACCTGGTGCGCGTCGGCACCACCGAGGAGCTGCGCGCGGCCACGCTTCGTGCGGCGGCCGGCGCGGACGCCGTCGTGATGGCCGCCGCGCCCGCGGATTTCCGGCCGGCCACCTACACGTCGGCCAAAATGAAGAAAACAGACGCCGGGGCACCTACGATCGAGCTCGTCACCAACCCGGACATCGCCGCCGAGCTGGGCCGGCAACGCCGACCGGAGCAGGTGCTGGTGGTGTTCGCCGCGGAGACCAACGACGCGGAGGCCAACGGCCGGGCCAAGCTCGCCCGCAAGCGGGCCGACCTCATCGTCATCAACGAGGTCGGGCCGGACAAGGTCTTCGGCGCCGAGACCAACGCGGCGACCGTCATCGGCGCGGACGGCTCGGTGCACCCGATGGCCGAACAGTCCAAGGAGGAGCTGGCCGACGGCGTCTGGGACCTCGTCGTGGCGCGCTGGCCATCTTCCCGAGGAGTGACGGGGTAGCGACCGTTCCAGCGCGCGTTTAGCCCGGGTGACTACACTTCCGCGGAACGACTTTTCCATAACTTAGGAGTGCCGTGACACGCCGCCTCTTCACGTCCGAATCGGTCACGGAAGGCCACCCGGACAAGATCGCCGACCAGATCAGCGACGGCATTCTCGACGCACTGCTGGCTCAGGACGCGCACAGCCGCGTCGCCGTCGAGACCCTGATCACCACCGGCCAGGTGCACGTGGCCGGCGAGGTGACCACCAAGGCGTACGCCGACATCCCGACCATCGTGCGGGAGACGATCCTCGACATCGGCTACGACTCGTCGAAGAAGGGCTTTGACGGCGCGTCCTGCGGCGTCAGCGTCTCCATCGGCGCCCAGTCCCCGGACATCGCGCAGGGCGTCGACAACGCGATGGAGCTGCGCACCGGCTCGTCGGAGAGCGCGCTGGACGCCCAGGGCGCCGGCGACCAGGGCATGATGTTCGGGTTCGCCTGCTCCGAGACGCCCGAGCTGATGCCGCTGCCGATCGCCCTGGCGCACCGGCTCGCCCGCCGGCTCACCGCGGTCCGCAAGGACGGCACGATCCCCTACCTGCGGCCGGACGGCAAGACCCAGGTCACCATCGAGTACGAGGGGCTGCGCCCGGTCCGGCTGAACACGGTCGTCGTGTCCAGCCAGCACGCGGCCGACATCTCGCTGGACTCGCTGCTCACCCCGGACGTGCGCGACCACGTCATCGCGCCGGAGCTGGAGAGCCTCGGCCTGGATACCGACGGCTACCGGCTGCTGGTCAACCCGACCGGGCGGTTCGAGATCGGCGGCCCGATGGGCGACGCCGGCCTCACCGGCCGGAAGATCATCGTCGACACCTACGGCGGGTACGCCCGGCACGGCGGCGGCGCGTTCTCCGGCAAGGATCCGTCCAAGGTGGACCGCTCGGCGGCGTACGCGATGCGCTGGGTGGCCAAGAACGTGGTGGCCGCCGGCCTCGCCGAGCGCTGCGAGGCGCAGGTCGCGTACGCGATCGGCAAGGCGCACCCGGTGAGCCTGTTCATCGAGACGTTCGGCACCGAGACCGTACCGGTCGCCTCGATCGAGAAGGCCGTGAACGAGGTCTTCGACCTCCGCCCGGCCGCCATCATCCGGGACCTGCACCTGCTGCGCCCGATCTACCGGCAGACCGCGGCGTACGGCCACTTCGGCCGGGAACTGCCCGAGCTGACCTGGGAGAGCACCGACCGGGCCGCCGACCTCAAGTCGGCCGCGGGAGCCTGACCGGCAACACGCGCCGCGACCGGCGACCCGCCGACGGGTCGCCGGTCGCTCGCGTCTGCGTCGACGTGCCCCTGGCCCACCTCGACCGCCCCTTCGACTACCTGGTTCCCGCCGAGCTGGCCGACACCGCGGTCCCCGGCACCCGGGTGAAGGTGCGCTTCGCCGGCCAGCTCGTCGACGGCTGGCTGCTGGAACGGGCCGACGACTCGGGGCACACCGGCAAGCTGGCGTACCTCGACCGGCTCGTCTCTCCGGAGCCGGTGCTGGCCGGCGAGATCGCCGAACTGGCCCGGGCCGTCGCCGACCGGTACGCCGGCAGCCTCGCCGACGTGCTCCGGCTGGCCGTGCCGCCCCGGCACGCCCGGGTGGAGAAGGAGCCGCACGCCCCGCCTGCGCCGCCCGCGCCCCTCGCCCCGCCGGAGGCGGCCGGCTGGCGGGCGTACCCGGCCGGGCCGGCGTTCCTGCGCGCGCTGGCCGAGGGCCGGCCCGCCCGGGCGGTCTGGTCCGCGCTGCCCGGGGAGGACTGGCCCGCCCGGTACGCCGAGGCGGTCGCCGCGACCGTGGCCGGCGGGCGGGGCGCGGTGGTGGTCGTGCCCGACGCCCGGGACCTCGACCGCCTCGACGCGGCGCTGGCCGCCGCCCTCGGCCCCGGGCGGCACGTCGCCCTCTCCGCCGCCGCCGGCCCCGCCCGCCGGTACCGCGCCTTCCTGGCCGCCCGGCGCGGGGACGTGCCGGTCGTCATCGGCACCCGCGCGGCGATGTTCGCCCCGGTGGCCCGGCTCGGCCTGGTCGCCATCGTCGATGACGGCGACGACCTGCACGCCGAGCCGCGCGCCCCCTACCCGCACGCCCGCGAGGTGCTGCTCACCCGCGCCCGGCTCGCCGACGCGGCGGCCCTGGTCGGCGGGTACGCCCGCAGCGCCGAGGCGCAGCTGCTGGTGGAGACCGGCTGGGCGCGGGAGGTGGTCGCCGACCGGGCCACCGTGCGGGCGCGTACCCCCGCCGTCGCGCCGACCGGGGACGACCCGCAGCTGGCCCGCGACCCCGGCGCGGCGACGGCCCGGCTGCCCAGCCTGGCCTGGGCCGCCGCCCGGGACGCGCTCGGCGGCGACGCGCCGGTGCTGGTCCAGGTGCCCCGGCGCGGCTACCTGCCGTCGATCTCCTGCGCGGACTGCCGCACCCCGGCCCGCTGCCCGCACTGCGCCGGCCCGCTCGCCCTGCCGTCGGCGCGGGGGGCCCCGGCCTGCCGCTGGTGTGGCCGCATCGCCGCCGCGTACGCCTGCCCGGAGTGCGGCGGCCGGCGGCTGCGCGCGGCCGTCACCGGCGCCCGGCGCACCGCCGAGGAGCTGGGCCGGGCCTTCCCCGGGGTGCCGGTGCGCACCTCCGGCCGGGAGGAGGTGCTCACCGCCGTGCCCGGCGGCGCCGGCCTCGTGGTGGCCACCCCGGGGGCCGAGCCGGTCGCCGACGGCGGCTACGGCGCGGTGCTGCTGCTCGACTCGTGGGCCCTGCTCACCCGGGCCGACCTGCGGGCCGGCGAGGAGGCGCTGCGCCGCTGGCTGGCCGCCGCCGCGCTGGCCCGGCCCGCGGCGGCCGGCGGCCGGGTGGTGGTGGTCGCCGACGGGGCCCTCGCGCCGGTGCAGGCGCTGCTGCGCTGGGACGCCGCCTGGTTCGCCGCCCGGGAGCTGGCCGAGCGCCGCGAGCTGGGGTTCCCGCCGGCGGTGCGGATGGCCAGCGTCACCGGCCAGGCCGACGCGGTGGCCGACCTGCTGGCCGCGGCCCGGCTGCCCGAGGCGGCCGAGGTGCTGGGCCCGGTGCCCGCCGACGGCGAGAAGGAGCGGATGCTGGTCCGGGTGCCCCGGGCCCGGGCGGCGGCCCTCGCCGAGGCGCTGCACGCCGCCGCCGGGGCGCGCACGCTCCGTAAGGCCACCGATCCGGTCCGCGTCCAGATCGACCCTCTTTCGCTGTTCTAGGGGATCGGAGTGGCGGTCACGATCCGTGGTCGCCGGTGCGTGATAGCATCGCCCGTCATGCCCGGGCGCACGACGGCGCGTCGGTACGACGCCACGTCGATGACGTCAGTCAGCCGGTGATCAGGGGTGGACCAGTCGTGACCGTTCGTCAATCGATCGTCTTCAACGGTGACCTCGGCAGCGGCAAGAGCACCGTGTCCGTCGAGATCGCCAAGCGGCTGGGGCTGCGCCGGGTCAGCGTCGGCGACCTCTACCGCCAGATGGCGCAGGAGCGGCAGATGACCGCGCTCCAGCTCAACCTGCACGCCGAGCTGGACCAGGCCGTCGACGGCTACGTCGACCAGCTCCAGCAGGACATCGCGGCCTCCGGCGAGAGCCTCGTCATGGACTCCCGGCTCGCCTGGCACTTCTTCACCGACGCGCTCAAGGTGCACATGATCACCGAGCCGACCGAGGCGGCCCGCCGGGTGCTGGCCCGCCCCTCCGGCCCGGCCGAGAGCTACACCTCGCTGGAGGAGGCCCGGGCCAAGCTGCGCGAGCGCAGCGAGAGCGAGCGGGGCCGGTTCATCGTCCGCTACGGCGTCGACAAGGCCCGGCTGCGCAACTACGACCTGATCTGCGACTCCACCCGGGCCAACCCGGAGCAGGTGATCGGCCACATCATCGACGTGTACGAGGGGCGGCTCGGCGCGGACGTGCTGCGCGACGCCCCGCCGCTGCTGCTGCTCGACCCGACCCGGGTCTACCCGACCGAGGACGTCGGCGCCCTGCGCGGGCTGTGGGACTCGGGCTTCGTCGACGAGGTCGCCGCCGCCGGCGACGAGGCGCTGGAGCCCCTGACCATCGGCTTCACCGGGGAATACTTCTTCGTCGTCGACGGCCACCGCCGGCTCAGCGCGGCCATCCGCAGCGGCTTCCCGCTGGTCCCCGCCCGGCTGGTCGCCGAGGTCGACGAGCCGGTGGTGGGCGGGACGAGCGCGGCGGACTACTTCACCGCCCAGGTCCGCCCCGGCACCGTGTACGACTGGGAGGCCGCCCACGGCATCACCCTGCCGCTGCCGGCGCACTGCCTGCTGGCCGGCGACGCCGTGCTCGCCGGCGATCCGGCCCCCGGCGCCTGACCCGTCCCGGTCGCGGGCGGGGGAGGCCCCGGGCAGTCCGTAGACTGGTACGGCCCTGACCCGCCCGACCGAAGGAGTCGTCCCGCGTGACCGTCCAGCCCATCCGTCTGTTCGGGGATCCGGTGTTGCGCACGCCGGCCGATCCGGTGGTCGACTTCGACGCCGAGCTGCGCAGGCTCGTCGCCGACCTCACCGACACGATGCGCGAGCAGAACGGCGCGGGTCTCGCCGCGCCCCAGCTCGGAGTGGGCCTGCGGGTGTTCACCTTCGACGTCGACGACGTGCTCGGCCACCTGGTCAACCCGGTGCTGGAGTTCCCCGACGCCGAGGAGCAGGACGGCCCCGAGGGCTGCCTGTCCATCCCCGGGCTCTACTTCGACACCAAGCGCCGGCAGAACGTCGTCGCCAAGGGCTACAACAGCTACGGCGACCCCGTCCAGATCGTCGGCACGGGCCTGATGGCCCGCTGCGTGCAGCACGAGACCGACCACCTCGACGGCGTGCTCTTCGTCGACCGGCTGGACCCGGCCGGCCGCAAGGAGGCGATGAAGGCGATCCGCCAGGCCGAGTGGTACGACGCGGCGGCCCCGCCGACGGTGAAGCTCGACCCGCACGCCGGCAGCCCCTTCGGCCTGGGGCGGTGACCCGGTGCGCCTGATCTTCGCCGGCACGCCGGCCGTCGCCCTGCCCGCCCTGGACGCCATCGCGGCCTCCGGCCACGACCTCGTCGCCGTCGTCACCCGCCCCGACGCCCCCGCCGGCCGGGGCCGGGGCCTGGTCCGCTCGCCCGTCGGGGCCTGGGCCGACGAGCGCGGCGTCGAGGTGCTCACCCCGGCCCGCCCGCGCGAGCCGGAGTTCCTCGACCGGCTGCGCGAGCTGGCCCCCGACTGCGTCCCGGTGGTCGCCTACGGCGCGCTGGTGCCCCCGGTCGCCCTGGAGATCCCCCGGCACGGCTGGATCAACCTGCACTTCTCGCTGCTGCCCGCCTGGCGGGGCGCGGCCCCCGTCCAGCAGGCCGTCCTGCACGGCGACGAGCTGACCGGGGCGAGCGTCTTCGCGCTGGAGGAGGGGCTGGACACCGGCCCGGTCTACGGCACCGTCACCGACGAGATCCGCCCCACCGACACCTCCGGCGACCTGCTGGAGCGGCTCGCCCACTCGGGGGCCGGGCTGCTGGTGGCCGTCCTCGACGCGATCGAGGCGGGCACCGCCCGCGCCGAGCCGCAGCCGGCCGACGGGGTGTCGCTCGCGCCCAAGCTGACCGTCGACGACGCCCGGGTGCGCTGGGGCGACCCCGCCTTCGCGGTGGACCGGCGCATCCGCGCGTGCACCCCCGCGCCCGGCCCGTGGACCACGTTCCGGGGCGAGCGGGTCAAGCTTGGCCCGGTCGTCCCGGTGCCCGACGGCCCCGAGCTGAAGCCCGGCGAGCTGCTGGCGGAGAAGTCCCGCGTGCTGGCCGGGACGGCCACCGTCCCGGTGGCCCTCGGCGAGGTGCGGGCCGCGGGCAAGAAGGCCATGCCGGCGAGCGACTGGGCGCGCGGCGCCCGGGTCACCGCGGGGGAGGAGCTCGCGTGACGGGGCCCGTGGAGCGGCCCCAACGACGGTACGACGAGCAGCGCGCCCCCCGCCCCGACCGGTCGCCCGGCGGCCCCCGGGGCGACCGCCCGGCGTACGGCGACCGCCCGGCCCGCCCCGGTCGGGGCGACGACCGCCGGGACGCGCGGCGGCCGGCGCGGCCCGCCGTCGACCTGCCCCGGCACGTCGCCTACCAGGCGGTCGCGGCGGTGCACCGCGACGACGCGTACGCCAACCTGGTGCTGCCGGCGTTGCTGCGGCAGGAGCGGCTGACCGGCCGGGACGCCGCCTTCGCCACCGAGCTGACCTACGGCACGCTGCGGCACATCGGCACCCTCGACGCGATCCTCACCGACGCCGCCGGCCGCGACGTGGCCCGGATCGATCCGCCGGTGCGCGACGCGCTGCGGCTGGGCGCCTACCAGCTTCTGCACACGCGGGTGCCGGCGCACGCAGCGGTCTCCTCGACCGTCGACCTGGTGCGCGCGGTCGGCACCGGGGCGACCGGCTTCGCCAACGCCGTGCTGCGCGAGGTCGCCGGCCGCGACGCCGACGCCTGGGTGGCGAAGCTCGCCCCGGCTTTCGAGACCGACCCGATCGGGCACCTGGCCCTGGCGTACAGCCATCCGCAGTGGATCGTGCGGTCCTTCGCCGAGGCGCTCGGCGGCGACCTGGGCGAGACCACCCGGCTGCTGATCGAGGACAACGAGCGCCCGCCGGTGCACCTGTGCGCCCGGCCGGGCCTGGCCGACCCGGCCGCCCTGGCCGACGAGGTCGGCGGCGCGCCGGGGGCGTTCTCGCCGTATGCGGTCTATCTTTCCGGCGGCGCGCCGGGCGACCTGCCGGCGCTGGCCGAGGGGCGGGCGCACGTGCAGGACGAGGGCTCCCAACTGGTGGCCAACGCCCTTGCGGTCGCCCCCCTCGACGGGTCGGACGCCCACTGGCTGGACCTGTGCGCCGGGCCGGGCGGCAAGTCTGGCCTGCTCGGGGCGCTCGCCGCCCAGCGCGGGGCCCGGCTGACCGCGGTCGAGGTCTCCGAGCACCGGGCCCGGCTGGTCGGCCAGGCCACGCGGGGGCTGCCGGTGACCGTGCTGCACACCGACGGGCGCACCGTCGGCGTCGATCCGGAGCTGCCGGAGGGGCACTTCGACCGGGTCCTGGTCGACGCCCCGTGCACCGGCCTGGGCGCGCTGCGCCGCCGCCCGGAGGCCCGCTGGCGCAAGCAGCCGTCGGACCTGCCGCCGCTGACCCGTCTGCAACGGGAGCTGCTGTCGGCGGCGCTGCGGGCCGCCCGGCCGGGCGGCCTGGTGGCGTACGTGACGTGCTCCCCGCACACGGTGGAGACGCACGTGACGGTGACCGAGGCGGCGCGGCGCGCCGGGGTGCCGGCGGACTTCGTCGACGCCCGGCCGCTGCTGCCGGCCGGCATGCCGGGGCTGGGCGACGGGCCGTCGGTGCAGTTGTGGCCGCACCGGCACGGCACCGACGCCATGTTCCTGGCGGTCCTGCGCCGGGGCTGAGCCGAAACCGCGGCGGGCCGGCCCTCCCGGGCCGCCCCGCCGCGTCAGCCGCCCGCCGGGCGGGTCACTGCACCGGCAGGCCCTTGGTGCCGATGCCCTTCACCGAGCGGGTGAGGTCGCGGTCGACCCAGAGGAAGCACTGCACGCCCCGGTTGCCGTCCTTCCACTCCTCCTCGAAGGGGTGGTAGAAGATGGTGCCCGCGCGGTACTCCAGGTCGCCGTTGTTCGGCACCTTCGCGTACGAGGCGATGAGCGTGCGGCAGCCCTTGTGGATGCGCATCCGGTTCTTGTCGACCTGGGCGAAGGAGATGTCGGGGGCCTGGTAGACGCCGACGAACTCGACGCGGTGCTTCCTGGTGCAGGCGACGGGCGTCATCTCCTGCACGTCGTCCTTCTTGATCTTGGGGTTGAAGCAGCGGTGGGCCAGCGCCGAGGAACCCTTCAACGCGCCGACGAGGCTGCCGGTGCGGGGCACGGCGCTGGGGTCGTCGACGCTGGCCACCTCGCTCACGTCGCAGCGGAACCAGCGGGCCCCGCCGGACCAGGCCGCCCGGGACGGGAAGACCGGGGACAGGAACAGCCGGCCCGCGCGCCAGTCGGCCCCGAGGGCCTTGTTGACCTCCCGGTCGCACTCGGCGCGGACGGCCCGCATCCCGGCCGAGCCGGCGGCGGGTGGCGCGCTCAGCTCGGCGGCGGGCCCGGTCAGCGTGCCGACGTGCAGGGTCTCCACCCGGTGCGACGTCGCGCAGTCCACCGGGTTGTAGCCGCTGAGGTAGCCGACGTCGGCGAAGACGGTGTGGCAGGCCCCGGCGGTGGGCACGAACTGCGTCGGCGCGGCCATCGCCCGCCAGTCGTCGGCGAGGTCGCCGTCCAGCCCGGCGGGTGTGCCGCAGCCGGCCAGCGCCAGCGCCGCCACCGCCGACACGGCGAGAGCCGTCCACCTTCGCCGCATCAGCCGACCTCCCCGTCGCCGGTGGTCGCGGAGACCGGCCTCCGTCGCCGGGCGCGCCACGGAGCGGCACTTTACGGCACCGGCGCTCAGCTCGCGGGTAGTCCCTTCGGCCCAGCGCCGCGCATCGACCGGGTGAGCTTGCGGTCGTCGCTCCACAGGAAACACCGCACCCCGCGGTCGCCCTCGTCCCACTCCCGCTGCGAGGGGGGATAGAAGATCGAACCCGCCCGGTACGGCAGCTCGCTGTTGTTGGGCACCTTGGCGAACTCGGCGATCAACGCCATGCAGCGGCGGTGCACCTGCTGGTTGGACCGGATGAACTCGGCCCAGGTCATGTCGCGTTCGGTGTAGACCCCGACGAACTCGGCGCGGTGCGGCTCGGTGCACAACACGGGCGCCATGTAGTTCAGGTTCGCGCCGATCAGCTTCGGGTCGAAGCAGCGGTGGGTCAGCGGCGAGTCGCCGACCATCGCGCCGCGCAGGCTGCCGACGCGGTTGACCGGCCGGGTGTTGTCGATGCTGTCGGTCTCGCTGAGGTCGCAGCGGTACCAGCGAGCGCCGCTCGCCCAGGCGGAGGTCGACGGCAGGGCGATGGTGAGGCTCAGCCGGGCCGAGTGCCAGTCGCCGCCGAGCACCTCGCGGGCCCGCTGGTCGCACTCGGCGCGGGCGACGCGCAGGACGGCGGTGCCCGCCTCGGGGCGGGGGCCGGCGTCGATGCGGGGGTCGGTGAAGATGCCGACGTGGATCGTCTCGGCCAGGTGGCTGCGGGCGCAGTCCACCGTCTCGTACGTGCCGGCCTGCACGACCGCCGTGATCCGGGGCAGGCAGGCGTCGGTGGCCGGGATGAACATCTGCGGTTCCCGCAGCGTCGGCCAGTCGTCGGTGAGATCGCCGTCCGCCCCGTGCGGGCGGGCGCAGCCGCCCAGCAGCATCGTCACCGTGCCGGCCAGCGCCAGCGCCACAAGCCACCGTCGCATCGTCCGCCCTTTCCGGGAGCTGACGGTCGGGCGCCACGGCCCGTGGGGGCGTTTCCGCCACCGGGCGTGCAGCTTACGTGACCGTCCTGCATGGAGTCTTGCCGCGTTTGCCTCGATCGGCCAGTCGCTGCTGACTTTTCGTCCGGGATGCCCGTCCGGACCGGCTCATCTTGCACCATCGGTCACGGCTGGGTCACAGCGCGTCCGAGAAGGTGCCGCGATGCGGGCGGCTGATGGCCGCGTTCGTACACTGACCTCGTGACCGTACCGCCGCCGATCATCGCGCCCAGCATCCTCGCCGCCGATTTCGCCCGCCTCGCCGAAGAGGTCCGCGCCGTCGAGGGCGCCGCCGACTGGTTGCACGTGGACGTCATGGACAACCACTTCGTGCCCAACCTGACCATCGGGCTGCCCGTCGTGCAGAGCCTGCGCGCCGCGACCGAGCTGCCGTTCGACGTGCACCTGATGATCACCGACCCGCGCCGGTGGGCCCCGGGGTACGCCGACGCCGGGGCGCACAACGTCACCTTCCACGCCGAGGCGTGCGACGACCCGGTGTCGCTGGCCAAGGACCTGCGGGCGGCCGGTGCGAAGGCCGGGCTGGCGATCGACCGGGACACCCCGATCGAGCCCTACCTGGAGCTGCTGCCCAGCTTCGACACGCTGCTGATCATGACGATCAAGGCCGGCTTCGGCGGGCAGCGGTTCATCCCCGAGCTGCTGGACAAGGTGCGCGCCGCCCGCCGGCACGTCGACGCCGGCCACCTGGAGCTGCGCATCGAGGTCGACGGCGGCATCGCCGCCGACACCATCGAGCAGGCCGCCGGCGCGGGCGCGGACGCGTTCGTCGCCGGCACCGCCGTCTACGGCGCCGAGGATCCCGCCGAGGCGGTGCGCCGCCTGCGGGGCCTGGCGGAGCGCGCGACCGCCGGGGCCTGAGGTGGACCCGGCCGACGAGCGACCCGACCTCATCCTCGTCGTCGACGACGACGCCGACATCGCCCGGTTCGTCGAGTTCAACCTGCGGCTGCACGGCTTCGAGGTGATCCACGCCGGCGACGGCCAGGAGGCCCTGGAGGTGATCGAGCGGCAGCGGCCAGACCTGGCGGTCGTCGACCTGATGATGCCGCGCGTCGACGGGCTGGAGCTGACCCGGCGGCTGCGCGCCAACCCGATGACCTCCGCCCTGCCGGTGATCATGCTGACCGCCAAGGGCATGACCGTGGACAAGGTCCACGGGCTCAGCGCCGGCGCGGACGACTACCTGGTCAAGCCCTTCGACACCGCCGAGCTGGTCGCCCGCGTCAGCTCCACGCTGCGCCGCAACAAGGAGTTCCGGGAGGTCTCCCCGCTGACCGGCCTGCCCGGCAACTCCCGGATCCGGCGGGAGATCAGCGACCGCGTCCGCAGCGGCGTCGACTACGCCGTCGGCTACGTCGACATCGACCGGTTCAAGAGCGTCAACGACCGGTACGGCTTCGTCCGGGGCGACGAGTTCATCTCCGCCCTGGCCCGCAGCCTGCACCGGGCGGTCGTGGCGATCGGGCTGCCGCCGGCCTTCCTCGGCCACGTCGGCGGTGACGACTTCGTCATCGTCTGCGCCCCCGACCAGGTGCGCCCGCTGACCTCCCGGGCCGTGGTCGACTTCGAGACCGCTGCCGACAAGCTCTACGACCCGTCCGACGCCGCGCGCGGCTACGTCGAGCTGAAGGACCGGCGGGGCAACATCCGGCGGGCCGCCCTGGTCACCCTGTCGATCGGGGTGTCCGTCTCCGACGCCGGCAAGCGCCTGACCAACCCGCTGGACGCGATCGCGGTTGCCTCCGAGATGAAATCCGTGGCCAAGAGCCAACCCGGCTCGTACGTGGCGGTCGACCGGCGGCGCAGCCTTTCTTGAATCTTGCCCACCTGTGTGAGGTAGCTCCCCGAGGGAAGACGCGCGGCGGGTGGCGTGCCACACTTCTCACAGTACCCACCACGCGCTGGCGGGACTCGGTGTAATTCCGAACCGGCGGTGATCCACGGCTGCGGCCGTGGCAAGCCCGCGACCCGGACGGCCCTGCCGCCCGGTGGACCTGGTGAGACTCCGGGGCCGACGGTTGGGGGCGGGCCAACCCACCCCCAGACAGTCCGGATGGGAGACAGCGCGCGGGACGGGGCGGGCCCTGTGCCGACGGCTGTCCTCGGCCGCCGCGTGGGCTCCCCGGGGTCGGCTCTGCCGTCCCCGGCCGCCGCCGCCTGCCCGCGGCCTCCCGTGTCCTGCCCGCGCGGACCGGCGAGTGAGAGGGCAGGACAGGGCGATGGCCAGCGTCTCCGTGGACGACGCGATGCGTCGGGCGATCGCGCTCGCGGCCCGTGGCCTCGGCACCACCAGCCCCAACCCCGTGGTCGGCTGCGTGCTGCTCGACCCCGACGGCGAGGTCGTCGGGGAGGGATTCCACGCGTACGCGGGCGGACCGCACGCCGAGATCGTCGCGCTCGCCCAGGCCGGCCGGCGGGCCCGGGGCGGCACCGCCGTCGTCACCCTGGAGCCCTGCGACCACACCGGCCGCACCGGCCCGTGCAGCCACGCGCTCATCGCCGCCGGCGTCGCCCGGGTGGTGATCGCCGTGCCCGACCCGAACCCGGTCGCCTCCGGCGGCGCCGCGACCCTGCGCGCCGGCGGCGTCGACGTCGAGATGGGGGTGCGCGCCGCCGAGGCCGAGGCCGGCAACGTCGCCTGGCTGACCTCGATGCGCCGGGGCTGGCCGTACGTCGTCTGGAAGTATGCCGCCACCCTCGACGGGCGTTCCGCCGCCGCCGACGGCACCAGCATGTGGATCACCTCCGAGGCCGCCCGGATCGACGTGCACGCCCTGCGCGGCACGGTCGACGCGGTCATCGCCGGGGTGGGCACCGTGCTCGCCGACGACCCCCGGCTCACCGCCCGCAACCTGCGCGACGGCACCCTGGCCATCCGGCAGCCGCTGCGGGTGGTCGTGGACACCTCCGGGCGTACCCCCGCCGACGCCCGGGTCCGCGACGGCGCCGCCCGCACGTGGGTCGCCACCGCCGCCGAGGTCGGCGCCGGCCCGGACGGCCGGGTCGACCTGCCGGCGCTGCTCGCGGAGCTGCACCACCGGGGGGTCCGGGCCGCGCTGCTGGAGGGCGGCCCGAAGCTGGCCGGCGCGTTCCTCGCCGCCGGCCTGGTCGACCGGGTCGTCGCCTACGTCGCGCCGAAGCTGCTCGGCGCCGGGCCGACCGCGCTGGCCGACGCCGGCGTGACCACCATCGCCGACGCCATCGACCTGGAGATCACCGACGTTACGCAGGTCGGTCCGGACCTGCGCATCACCGCGCTGCCCCGGAAGAGGGAGGGCTGACATGTTCACCGGCATCGTCGAGGAGCTGGGCGAGGTCGTCCGGACGGCCGAGACCGGCGCGGACTCCGCGCTGGTCGCCATCCGGGGACCGCTGGTCACCAGCGACGCCCGGCACGGCGACTCCATCGCCGTCAACGGGGTCTGCCTGACCGTGGTCGACGTCGACGGCGACGTCTTCACCGCCGACGTGATGGGCGAGACGCTGCGCCGCTCCGCCCTCGGCGGGCTGCGCCCCGGCGTCGGCGTCAACCTGGAGCGCGCCGCCGCGCTGAACAGCCGCCTCGGCGGGCACCTCGTGCAGGGCCACGTCGACGGCGTCGGCGAGGTGCTGTCCCGCCAGCCGGCGCAGCAGTGGGAGACGGTCCGCTTCCGGCTCCCCGCCGCCCTGTCCCGCTACGTGGTGGAGAAGGGCTCGATCACCGTCGACGGGGTGTCGCTGACCGTGGCCGACGTCGGGCCCGACTGGTTCACCGTCGGGTTGATCCCCACCACCCTCAAGCTGACCACCCTCGGCGAGCGCGCCGTCGGCGACCCGGTCAACCTGGAGGTCGACGTGCTCGCCAAGTACGTCGAGCGGCTCCTCGGCGACCGCGCGGCCGGCGGGGGCACCCAATGACCGGGCCGCTCGGCTGGCTGCTCGACGCCCAGGTGCACGTCGCCGGCTCGCCCGTGCTGGTCCGCGAGATCGTCGGCAACGCCTTCGGCCTCGCCTCCGCCCTGCTCGGGCTGCGCCGGCTGGTCTGGGCCTGGCCCGTCGGCATGGTCGGCAACGCGCTGCTGCTCACCGTCTTCCTCGGCGGGGCGTTCGCCACCCCGCAGGCCCACGACCTCTACGGCCAGGCCGGCCGGCAGGTGTTCTTTTTCGCCGTCAGCGGCTACGGCTGGTGGCGCTGGACGCGCAACCGCCGCTCGGGCTCCGGCGGCGACGCCGGGGCGGTCGCCCCGCGCTGGGCCACCCGGCGGGAGCGCCTCGGCCTGCTGCTGGCCGCCGCGGCCGGCACCGCCGCCGCGTACCCCGTGCTGGCCGCGCTCGGCTCGTGGGGGCCGCTGCCCGACGCGTGGATCCTCACCGGCAGCCTGCTCGCCACCTACGGCATGGCCCGCGGGTGGGTCGAGTTCTGGCTGGTCTGGATCGCCGTGGACGCCGTCGGCGTGCCGCTGCTGCTGCGCGGCGGGTTCTACCCGTCGGCGGCCATGTATCTCGTCTACGGGGCGCTCTGCGTGTGGGGCTTCGTCTCCTGGTGGCGCACCTCGCGCGCCGCCCGCCCGGCCCCCGCCACCCTGTCACCCACCTACTCGGAGGTCGTGGCATGACCACCTTCGCCAGCATCGAGCAGGCCGTGGCGGACATCGCCGCCGGCCGGCCCGTCGTCGTGGTCGACGACGCCGACCGGGAGAACGAGGGGGACCTGATCTTCGCGGCCGAGCTGGCCACCCCGGAGCTGGTCGCGTTCATGGTCCGCTACACCTCCGGCTACGTCTGCGTGCCGCTGACCGAGGACGAGTGCGACCGGCTGGACCTGCCGCCCATGCACCACACCAACCAGGACCGCCGGGGCACCGCGTACACGGTGACGGTGGACGCCCGGGAGGGCGTCGACACCGGCATCTCGGCGGCCGACCGGGCGCACACCATCCGGCTGCTCGCCGCCGCGTCCACCGACCCGACCGACCTGGCCCGGCCCGGGCACGTGGTGCCGCTGCGCGCCCGCACCGGCGGGGTGCTGCGCCGCCCCGGGCACACCGAGGCGGCCGTCGACCTGACCCGGCTGGCCGGCCTGCGCCCGGCCGGCGTGCTCTGCGAGCTGGTCAACGACGACGGCACCATGATGCGCCTGCCGGACCTGGAGAAGTTCTGCGCCGAGCACGGCCTGACCCTGGTCACCATCGCCGACCTGATCACCTACCGGCGGCGCACCGAGAAGCAGGTCGAGCAGGTCGCGGCGGCCCGGATGCCCACCCCGCACGGGGTGTTCACGGCCTTCGGCTACCGCGCCGAGCACGACCCGGCCGAGCACGTCGCCCTGGTCATGGGCGACCTCGGCGACGGGCAGGACGTGCTGGTGCGGGTGCACTCCGAGTGCCTCACCGGCGACACGTTCGGCTCGCTGCGCTGCGACTGCGGCCCGCAGTTGCAGGCCGCGCTGGCCCGCGTCGCCGCGGAGGGGCGCGGGGTGGTGCTCTACGTGCGCGGGCACGAGGGGCGGGGGATCGGCCTGCTGCACAAGCTGCGGGCGTACCAGTTGCAGGACCTGGGCCGCGACACCGTGGACGCGAACCTCGACCTGGGCCTGCCGGCCGACGCCCGCGACTACGGCACCGGCGCGCAGATCCTGCACGACCTGGGCGTGCGGTCGATGCGGCTGCTAACGAACAACCCGGCCAAGCGGGCCGGGCTGGAGGGGTACGGCCTGACCGTCACCGGCCGCGAGTCGCTGCCGATCCGGCCGCACCCGGAGAACGTGCGCTACCTGCGTACCAAGCGGGACCGCATGGGCCACCTGCTGGGCGAGTTGGACGAGACGACCGAGGGGCCGCTGGGCCGCCCGGTGGCGAGCGACGAGATCGGAGCGTAGGGCGATGGCGGGTTTCGGTGAGCCGGGGGTGGCGGCGGTCGACGCCGCCGGGATGACTGTCGGCGTGGTCGCCGCCCGCTGGCACGGTGAGCTGACCGACCACATGCTCGACCGGGCGGTGGCCGCCGCGCAGGCGTGCGGGGCGCGGGCCGTGGTGGCTCGGGTCGCCGGCTCGGTGGAGCTGCCGGTGGTGGCGCAGGCGATGGCCCGCCGCTTCGACGTGGTGGTCGCCCTCGGCGTGGTGGTGCGCGGGGCCACCGCCCACTTCGACTACGTGTGCAAGTCGGTCACCGAGGGGCTGACCCGGGTCGCCCTCGACGAGGGCAAGCCGGTGGCGCACGGCGTGCTCACGGTGGACACGATCGAGCAGGCCCGGGACCGGGCCGGCCTGCCGGGCTCCGCCGAGGACAAGGGCTGGTCGGCGACGGTGGCGGCGCTGGACGCGGCGCTGGCGGTCCGCGGCCTGGACGCGGCGGCGGGCCACCGGGTCGGCTTCGGCCACTGACCCGCCCTGGCCCGGCTGGGCTGGGCGTGGGGTGTCGGCGTGCGTGGGGCGCTTGGGCGTCGGGCGGGGCGGTGTTTGGGCGTCGCCATGTCGGCGACATTGCGGTATTCCGGGCCGGTTGATACCGCCATGTCGCCGACATGACGCGGGCGTCGGGCGGCGCGCAGGACGTCGCGGGTGGCGGTGGCCGCCGGGCGGCTCCTCGCCGTGACTGCGCATCGCCCCAACCTCCGTCGGCGCGGCGGCAGCATGCCGACGCGCCATCAACGATGACGCCGTAACGTCGCTGGACGCGACGGCACACGAAGCGACAATCCAGACACTTAGGAGGCGACGTTTCGGCGACATGCCGGTATCGTGGCGGGCGTGACCACCCCGAACACCGCGCTCCGCGCCGTCCGCACCGGGATGCGCATGAGCCAGGACGACTTCGCCCGCGCGCTCCAGGCCGCCGGTCACCGCGTCGGCGAGCCCAACGACGCCAACAAGCGACTCGTCCAACGCTGGGAATCCGGCGCTATTGCCGCACCACGACCCGTCTACGCCCGCGCGCTGGAGGTCGTCACCGGCCTACCCATCTCGCTGCTCGGCTTCGCCGCGGTGCCCGGCGAACACGTCACCCAGGACCAGCACGGCGGCCACGACCTGACCTCCCCCATGTCCAGCCTGGCCACGCCGACACCGAAGCCCAGCCCGCCCCCAGCCCACAGGTCGTACGAGGGCGTGTGGCTCAGCCGCTACCAGTACCACTCCAGTGGTCGCGGCGACTCCTTCGCCGGGCAGCACTTCGTGGTGCTGCTTCAACACGGCGACCGGTTGACCGCGCGCAGCCTGCCCGGCTCGGCGGCATCGTCGCTCTCCCTGGACCTCACCGTGGATGGCGCCGTCGTCACCGGCACGTGGGTGGAGCAGACCGACCCGACGGGCTACTACCGGGGTGCCCGATACCACGGCGCGATCCAACTGCTGGCCGAGCCCACCGGCCGACGGATGGCCGGAAAGTGGGTCGGGTTCGGCAAGGACATGGACATCAACACCGGCCCGTGGGAACTCGTCTTCCGCGACGCCTCGACATCCAAGACGACCCTCGATCGCTACAACACGACGGCGACATAGCCCACTGCCACCCCCACGAGCGGTCCGACCTCTTCGGTCGACGCTCGACACCGCCGCTGTCGATGGCTTACCCCGTAAGGACCCGCTGCGGCCTCCTGACTCGGGGAAGTCGCTGCGGAGACGTTGAGGCGAAACCAGGCCGCTATCGTCTACAGCCTGCGGACAGAGGGCATCACCGGCACGGGGACGGGGAGATGAGCGAGGACCAGCACGCCGCCGCGATGAGGTTCATCTTCGAGGCCGGCGTGCTCAAACGCGCCGCCCGCACCGGCTGGTGGTTCGCCGGCGTCAAGCACCCCGAAACCATCGCCGAACACTCCCACCGCACCGCCCTGGTCGGCATGATCCTCGCCGCCATGGAAGGAGCCGACCCCGCCCGGGTCACGATGCTCTGCGTCCTGCACGACACCCAGGAGACCCGCACCACCGACCTGCCCCACATCGCCAAGCGCTACCTGTCTGCCACCTCCAACGCCGCCATCACCGCAGACCAGGTCGCCGGCTGCCCACCCGCCGTCATCGACACCATCACCGCCGCCGTCACCGAGTACGAAGCCGGCGAAACCCTCGACGCCATCGTCGCCCGCGACGCCGACAAACTCGAATGCCTCGTCCAAGCCGTCGAGTATCGCCACCAGGGCATCGACAACGTCCAACGCTGGATCGACAGCAGCCGCGCCGCGCTCAGGACCGACTCCGCGCACCGCCTCGCGGACGCCGCGCTCGCCGGTCAACCCCTGGCCTGGCTCACACCGCCCCCGAAGCCGGCATAGCTGACCCTCTCCGCGCCGAGTCAGCCAGCGCAGAGTCACGCTGTGGAGCCGGCAGCAGACCACGACGCCGCACGTGCGCTCTCCGTGCCCTGTCAGACCGCGGCGAGGATCTGCGCCAGTTCTGTGGGCCGCGTCATCATCGGCCAATGTGCGGAGTCGATGTCGGCCAGCTCGACGTGCTTGGCCCGGGCCAGCTCCGGTACGTCTCCCGCGGCGATCCACTCCTGCGCCTCGGCAGGCGTGAACTCCGGGCACACCACCACGACCGGGACGTCGAATCGCCGCTCGTCTGTCAGCCGTACGATGCCCCTGGCCACGCCCTCGGGAACCGGGATCGCCGCCGCCGCGAAGGCATGCCGGGCCTGCTCGTCCAGGTCGGCTGCGTCCGCCCCGTCGAACGGTTTCCAGCCGGGGAACGGCATGACACCGTCGCTGATCTCGAAGAAGTCGGCGTACGGCCGCCCGTCGCCTGCGGGGAATCCGCCGATCAGCACGACCTTGGCTACGCGCCTGGGCCGCGCGTCGGCCGCCATCCAGGCCAGGGTGCAGGCTGCGGAGTGCCCCACCACCACCGACCTGCCGGGACCCGCGTCCACGGCGGCAAGCACCGCGGTCAGCTGGTCGGCCAGCGTCGCCGCCATGTTTCCGTCGCCCTGCCCCGGCAGGGTCACCGGCACCGCACGGCGGCCCCTCTCTTCCAGCTCGCCCGCGACGCTGGTCCACGCCGACCCGTCGAGCCACAGGCCACCCAGGAGCACGATCTGTTCCGCAGTCATGGAATCACCCTAGAGGCGATTCCGGACGTTCTACTTCCGGTACTCTTTCCGCTGTGCGAAGCGGTCCGAGCCCTACCGCCCGGGCTCTGCGCGCGCTCGAGATCCTGCAGGCACGTCCCGGCGTGACTGCCGACCAGCTCGCCTCTCTCCTGGGCGTGACGGAGCGGGCCGCGCGACGCTACGTCGGCATCCTTCGCGAGGCCGGCATCCCGGTCGAGTCGGCCCGCGGGCCGCACGGGGGCTACCGGCTGGGCCGCGGCACCCGGCTGCCGCCGGTCGTCTTCACCCAGGAGCAAGCGCTCGGCCTGGTCATGGCCGTGCTCGACGGGCAGCCGGCCGCCATCGACGCCGACGACCTGGTCGGCTCGGCGCTCAGCAAGGTCATCCGGGCTCTCCCCGACAGCGTCGGACGGCAGGCGGCGGCGCTGCGGGCGTACGCCTCGGCCGCCCCTGACCGACGTTCGGCCCGCCCTGACCCCGCCATCACAAGCGCCCTGGTCGCCGCCGTCGCCGACCGGCGCCGCGTCCTGGTCACCTATCGAGGCGAGAGCGGCGAGGAGTGGGACGCCGAGGTCGACCCGTGGGCAGTCGTGGTGCGGTATGGACGCTGGTACCTGCTGTGCCACTCGCACCGCGCGGACGCGATCCGCACGTACCGTATCGACCGGGTTCGGGCCGTGCGGCAGATGCCGCACGGCTTCACGCCGCCTGACGACCTGGATCCTGTTGCCGCACTCGAGGAGAATCTCGGCGCGGGCTGGAAGTATCCCACCCGCGTGGTGTTCCACGCGCCGCGGGAGAAGGTGGCACCGTGGATCCGGCCGCCGATGGGCCGCCTCGCGCCGGACGGCGACCGGTGCGTACTGGTCGGCAGCACCCGAAACCCCGCGATGTACGCCCAGGAGTGGCTCGCCGTTGTCCCCTTCGACTTTTCGGTGGAAGAAGGCCCCGAACTCCATGCCGCCGTGGCCACGGTCGCGGCCCGCTTCAGCGCGGCGCTCTCGCCTTCGCCGCCCGAGACCCGGCCCGGCGACTAGCGCCGACGACATCCGACGGCTGCCGGCACGCCGCCGGCCGGACCTGTGCACCGTCATCGGCAGATCCGCACGTCGAGGACCAGATGGTCGGCCCGTCAGAGGCGTCCCGCCTCGATGATGCGGCGCAGGAACTGGCGGGTGCGGGGCTCGGTCGGGTCGCCGAGCACCCGTTCCGGCGGCCCCGACTCGACGACCCGCCCGCCGTCGAGGAAGCACACCTGATCGGCGACCTCCCGGGCGAAGCCCATCTCGTGGGTGGCCAGCACCATCGTCATCCCGTCGGCCTTCAGCTCGCGCACCAGGGCCAGCACCTCGCCGACCAGCTCCGGGTCCAGCGCCGAGGTGACCTCGTCGAGCAGCATCAGCCGGGGCGAGTTGGCCAGCGCCCGTACGATCGCCACCCGCTGCTGCTGCCCGCCGGAGAGCCGGTCGGGGTAGGCGTTCGCCTTGGCCCCCAGCCCGACCCGGTCGAGCAGCTCCCGGGCCTGCGCCTCCGCCTCGGCGCGGGGCCGCCGGTGCACCCGCACCGGGGCGAGGGTGACGTTGTCCAGCACGCTCAGGTGCGGGAACAGGTTGTACGCCTGGAACACCATCCCGATGCGCCGGCGCACCCGGTCGGGGTCGACCCGGGGGTCGGAGATGTCCTGGCCGTCCAGCTCGATGGTGCCGTCGTCCAACTCCTCCAGGAGGTTGACGCAGCGCAGCAGCGTCGACTTGCCCGACCCGGACGCGCCGATCAGCGCCACCACCCGGTGCTCGTCGACGGCGAGGTCAAGCCCGTCGAGCACCACGTGGCCGCCGAAGGTCTTGCGCAGCCCCCGGCACCGCAGCAGCGTCATCTGGTCAGCCCCTTCCCTGCCGGCGGGCCGCCCGCAGCGTCACCCAGTCGGTGACGGCGATCAGCGGGATCGCGAGCAGCACGAACAGCGCCCCGGCCACGATGTACGGCGTGTAGTTGAACGTCTCGGCGGTGGCGATCTGCGCGGCGCGTACCGCGTCGATCGGCCCGGCGAGGGAGACCAGCCCGACGTCCTTCTGCAGCGCGACCACGTCGTTGAGCAGGGGCGGGGCCACCCGGCGGACGGCCTGCGGCAGCACCACGTGCCGCATCGTCTGCCGGTAGGTCAGCCCGAGCGACCGGGCCGCCGCGAGCTGGCTGGGGTGCACGGACTCGATGCCGGCCCGGAACACCTCGGCCAGGTAGCCGCCGTAGGTGAGCACCAGCGCCAGCCCGCCGAGCACCAGCACCGGCGGCATGCCCTGCAACCGCAGGCCGGGCACGCCGAGGGTGAGCACGTACAGCACGATGATCAGGGGCAGGCCCCGGAACGTGTACGTGTAGCCGGCCGCGAGGGCCCGGACCGGGAAGAAGACCGGGCCCCGCAGCGTGCGCAGGATCGCCACGAGCAGGCCGAGCAGCAACGCGCCGGCCGCGCAGCAGACCAGCAGCCGCACGTTGAGCCAGAGCCCGGCGAGCACCTCGGGCAGCGCGTTCCAGGCGATCGCCGGGTCGGCGAAGGACGCGCGGACCCGGTCCCACCCGGGCGCGCCGGTGACCGCGACGACGAGCAGCGTGCCGAGCGCCGCCGTGGAGGCGGCGGCGACCAGCACGCTGGTGACGGTCTGGCGGCGGCGGTGCGCCTGCCGCCGCCGCTGCGCCGCGGAGGGTTCGTGCGGTGCGAGGATCACGTCAGCTCGTACGCCCCCGCGACCTGGGTCAGCCACTTCTGCTCCAGCTTCTTGAGCGTGCCGTCGGCGGTGAGCTGGCCGACCGCGCCGCTGAGGCAGGGGGTGAGCGGGGAGTTGTGGTCCAGCAGCAGCCCGAACACCTCGGGCGTGCCGACCTGCGGAAGCTGCCCGACGACCGTCGCGTCGGTGATCTCCGCGCCGGTGATGTAGAACGCGGTCGGCAGGTCCACCACGAGGCCGTCGATCTGCCCGTTCTGGAGGGCCTTCTTGGCGTCGTCGTTGCTGTTGTAGACCTGCGGCTTGGCCTTCGGCTTGATGATGTCGGTGATCGCCTGGTAGCTGGTGGTGCCGACCTGCGCGCCGAGCTTGGCGTCCCGCAGGTCGGCCAGCGACGTCTTCCCGGCGATCTTCGCCGACTTCCGCGCGATCACGGCCTGCCGGACCAGGTAGTACGGCCCGGTGAAGTCGACCGCCTTCTTGCGCTCCTCGGTGATGGAGAACTGGTTGATGTCGAAGTCGAACTCCTTGGGGCCGGGGGCGACCGCGACGTCGAACTTCACCCGGGTCCAGGTGACGTCGGCGCGGTCGTACCCGAGCTTCTCGGCCACCGCGTAGGCCACGGCGGCCTCGAAGCCCTCGCCGGTCTCCGGCTTGTTGCCGACGAACCACGGCTCGTACGCCGGCTCGTCGGTGGCGATGGTGAGCTTGCCCGGGGTCCGGGTGGGCAGCTTGTCCTTCTGGCAGTCCGGGCCCGCGGTGGCGGCGGGGGTGGGTGCGGTGACGGGGGCGTCGTCGTCCTGGGGCGCGCAGGCGGCTACCGCGACGAGGACGGTGCCGGCGGCGGCGAGCGCGACGGTACGGGAGCTGAGCATGGCGGACAGCGTAGAGCCATCGACGGCCGTCGCGCAGGTGTGTCCCGCCGCCGTGGCGGGGAGCCCGGGCCGGTGGGACCGGCGGACCCGCCGCGCGCCGGGGCGGGCGGGTGCTGGAAGAATCGCACCCCGTGAAGACGTTCGAGGAGTTGTTCGCCGAGCTGCAGGCCAAGGCCGCTGCCGGCACCCCCGGCTCGGGCACGGTGGCCGCGCTGGAGAAGGGGGTGCACTTCATCGGCAAGAAGGTCGTCGAGGAGGCGGCCGAGTCGTGGATGGCGGCCGAGCACGAGGGCCCGGAGCGGACGGCCGAGGAGATCTCCCAGCTGCTCTACCAGGCGCAGGTGCTGATGCTCGCCACCGGGCTGGAGCTGAAGGACGTCTACCGACATCTGTGAGTGCGCCGTCCGCTGATCATCTCCACCGATCGAGGGAGCACTCCGTCATGCTGCGTGTCGCCGTACCCAACAAGGGCGCCCTGGCCGAGAAGGCCGCCCAGATGCTGCGCGAGGCGGGCTACCGCCAGCGCGCCGACCCCAAGGACCTGGTCTGCCCGGACGAGGCCAACGACATCGAGTTCTTCTACCTGCGGCCGAAGGACATCGCCACCTACGTCGGCTCGGGTGACCTCGACGTCGGCATCACCGGCCGGGACCTGCTGATCGACTCGGGCGCGCCCGCCGAGGAGGTGGTCGACCTGGCGTTCGGCCGGGCCACCTTCCGGTTCGCCGCCCGCCCGCAGGACGTCACGGGCGTCCAGGAGCTGGGCGGGCACCGCATCGCCACCGCGTATCCGGGGCTGGTCGAGCGGTACCTCGCCGACCTCGGCGTCAAGGCCGACGTGATCCGGCTCGACGGCGCGGTCGAGAACGCCATCCGGCTCGGCGTCGCCGACGTCGTCGCCGACGTGGTGGAGACCGGCGCCACGCTGCGCCAGGCCGGGCTGGTCGTCTTCGGCGACCCGCTGCTGCGCTCCTCGGCGGTGCTGGTGCGCCGGGTCGACGCCCCCGAGCACCCGCAGGCCGCGCAGCTGCTGCGCCGGCTGCACGGGGTGCTGGTCGCCCGCCGCTACGTGATGCTCGCCTACGACGTGCCGGCCGGGCTGCTGGACCGGGCCAGCTCGCTGACCCCCGGCATCGAGTCGCCGACCGTCTCGCCCCTGCACCGCGAGGGCTGGGTGGCGGTGCAGGCGATGGTGCAGCGCGACGACGTGCACCGGATCATGGACGAGCTGTACGAGCTGGGCGCCCGCGCCATCCTGGTCACCAACATCCACGCCTGTCGGCTGTGAGGCCGCTGCCGCCGGCCGCCGCCCTCGCCACCGTGGTGCTCGGTGGGGCGGCGTCGGCGGCCCAGGCGGCGGGCAACGCGGTGCTGGGGGAGCGGCTCGGCGAACCGGTCCTCGGCGCGCTGGTGAACAACCTCGGCGGCTGCCTGGTGATCCTCGTCGGCCTGCTGGGCCTGCCGTCGACCCGGGCCGGGCTCGACGCGCTGCGCCGGGCCCGGCTGCCGTGGTGGTCGTACCTGGGCGGGCTCGGCGGGGCGGCGGTCGTGACCGTCGCCACGTACGTCGTCCCGGTGCTCGGGATCGCGGTCTTCACCATCGCCCAGGTGGCCGGGGGCAGCCTCGGCGGGCTCGCGGCGGACCGGGCGGGCCTGGCCCCGCTCGGCCGGCTGCGGCTGACCGGGCCCCGGGTGGCCGGCGCGCTGCTCGGCGTCCTCGCCGTGGCCCTGGCCCAGCTCGGCCGTCCGGTGGGCGGGGTCGCGGTCGGCGGGGTCCTGATCGCCGTCGTAGGCGGGGCGGCGGTGGCGGTGCAGTCGGCCCTCAACGGGCGGGTGTCGGCGGCGGGCACCACCACCGCCGCGATCGCGGTCAACTTCGCCGTCGGCACCCCCGTCGTCGTGCTGGTGGCCGCGTTCGTCGGCGCCTTCTCCGGCCCGCCGCCGACCTGGCCGCACGACTGGTTCCTCTACGTCGGCGGCCTGTACGGCGTCGGCATCGTCCTCGCCCTGATGCTCGGCGTGCGCGCCGTGGGGGTGCTGCGCACCGGGCTGGCCCTGGTCGCCGGGCAGCTCGGCGGCGCGCTGCTGCTGGACGTCGTGCTGCCCGGCGGGGCCGGGCTGCGCTGGCCGGTGCTGGCCGGCGCGCTGCTGACCCTGCTGGCGGTGGTGGTCGCCGGCCGCAGCCCCGCACCCCGTCGGGCCGGCGACACGGCGGGACCGCGCACCGGCCCCGCGCCGGTGGGTGGCAGACTGGGCGGGTGAGCGAAACCGCACCGCTGACCCTGCGTCCCCGCCGGATCCGACTGGTCTGCTGGGTGTCGGCCGCCGCGCTGCTGGTCGTGTTCAGCCTGGTGGCCACGTCCCTGACCGGCCCCACCGGCGAGGGCTACGGCACCTTCCAGCGCGGCGACCAGCTCGCCATGATCGGCCTGGGCGTCCTCGGCGCGCTCGGCGTGCTGCTGTTCACCCGGCCCCGCGTCGAGGCCGACGCGCTGGGCGTGCGCGTGCGCAACGTGCTCGGCTCGTACGAGCTGCCCTGGGAGGTCGTGCGGGGGGTGCGCTTCGACCGGGGCGCGCCGTGGGCGAGCCTGGAGCTGCACGACGACGACCTGGTGCCGATGATGGCCCTCCAGGCGGCCGACAAGGAGCTGGCGGTCGAGGGCGTGCGCGCCCTGCGCCGGCTGCACCGGGCCCACCTCGAGGCGCTGGCCGAGGGCGCGGCCGGCCGCTGACCCGCCGCGCCGGGCCCGGGTGCCCGGTTTGGGCGTCGGGCCGGCGGGGGTGTAGTGTTGCTGAGTCGACCAGACTGCCCCCGTGTTGCACGTGTGGGCAGTCCTGAAGCGGAGCGCCTGCTCCCACCCGAGTCGCCCCAGTCGGTGGCCGGGTCCCGGTCACCGGTTTCGGGCACGTCCCGGGCCCGGATGCGCGATCCTGTGATCGTGCCGACCGGTCGAGCGGGCCCTGGCATGCGCCGGGGCCTTCTGCTTTCCGGGTCGGCCCCCACCACGGGGGCCGCGGGAGTCGGCCACCGCAGAGCACTCGACTCGAGGAGGCCCCATCAGCGTCGAACCACGCGTGAACGAGCAGATCCGGGCACGTGAGGTCCGACTGGTCGGTCCCGAGGGTGAGCAGGTGGGCATCGTCCCGCTGGAGCGCGCCCTTCAGCTGGCCGCGGACGTCGACCTGGACCTGGTCGAGGTTGCGCCGATGGCGCGCCCGCCGGTGTGCAAGCTCATGGACTTCGGCAAGTTCAAGTACGAGAGCGCACTCAAGGCGCGCGAAGCGCGGCGTAACCAGCAGCAGACCGTCATCAAGGAGATGAAGCTCCGGCCGAAGATCGACCCGCACGACTACGAGACCAAGAAGGGTCACGTGGTGCGGTTCCTCAAGGCCGGCGACAAGGTCAAGGTGACGATCATGTTCCGCGGTCGGGAGCAGAGCCGCCCGGAGCTGGGTTACCGGCTCCTGCGTCGCCTCGAATCCGAGATCACGGAGCTGGGCTACGTGGAGGCCGCCCCGAAGCAGGACGGCCGAAACATGATCATGGTTCTCGCTCCGCACCGGGCCGTCAAGGCATCCGCGGTCGCCGCCACGGCGTCCCGCGGCGCCGGCCGGGAGCGGGCCGCGGAGGAGTCCGCGGCTCCGGCGGCCAGCGGGACCCCGGCGGCCGGCGAGACCGCAGCAGCCGGCGAGACCGGCACGACCGCCGACACCAGCGGTCAGTAACAGGGGAGAGACGTTCCACATGCCGAAGATGAAGAGCCACACGGGTATGGGCAAGCGGGTCAAGGTGACCGGCAAGGGCAAGGTCGTCGCCGAGCAGGCCGGCAAGCGCCACCTGCTGGAGAAGAAGTCCTCCACCCGGACCCGTCGGCTGACCGGCACGGTCGAGCTGGCCAAGGCCGACACCAAGCGCATCAAGAAGCTGCTCGGCCGCTGACGCGCGCCACCTGAACCGAAGAAGGAGTTGAGATGGCACGCGTCAAGCGGGCTGTGAACGCCCAGAAGAAGCGTCGTACCCTGCTGGAGACCGCGAGCGGCTACCGCGGTCAGCGCTCCCGGCTCTACCGCAAGGCCAAGGAGCAGGTGCTGCACTCGATGCAGTACGCCTACCGGGACCGTCGCGACCGCAAGGGCGACTTCCGGCAGCTGTGGATCACCCGGATCAACGCGGGCGCCCGCGCCAACGGGATGACCTACAACCGGCTGATCCAGGGCCTGCGCCTGGCCGGCGTCGAGGTCGACCGCAAGATCCTCGCCGACCTGGCCGTCAACGACGCGGCGGCCTTCGCCGCGATCGTCGAGGTCGCCCGCGCCGCCGTGGCGGCCGAGGGCACCGGTGGCGCGGCGGCCCAGGCCGCCTGATCCGCCAGCACCCGACCGAGGCGCCCCCCGTGTCGTCCACGACGCGCGGCGGGCGCCTCGGTCGCGCTGTGGAGCCGCACACCATGCCCTTCACCCCGCGTACGCCCAGGGTCGTCGCCGCCCGCCGGCTGCACCGCCGCCGCGACCGCGACGCCACCGGCCGGTTCCTCGCCGAGGGCCCGCAGGCCGTCCGGGAGGCCCTGGCCCGCCCCGGCACGGTCGCCGAGCTGTTCGGCACCCCCGCAGCCCTCGACCGGCACGCCGACCTGGCCGCCCGCGCCGTCGCCGCCGACGTGCCGGTGTCCGACGTCACCGACGACGCCCTCGCCGCGCTCGCCGAGACCGTCGCCCCGCAGGGCCTCGTCGCCGTCTGCCGGCACCTCGACGTGCCGCTGACCGAAGCCCTCGCCGCCGGCCCGCGCCTCGTGGCGGTGCTCGCCGAGATCCGCGACCCGGGCAACGCCGGCACGGTGCTGCGCACCGCCGACGCCGCCGGGGCCGGCGCGGTGGTCTTCGCCGGCGACGCCGTCGACCCGTACAACGGCAAGTGCGTGCGGGCCTCCGCCGGCAGCCTCTTCCACGTCGACGTGGTCCGGGCCGGCGACCCCCTCGCGGTCGTCGCCGCGTTGCGCGCCGCGGGCCTGGCGGTCCTCGCCACCACCGGATACGGCGACCGCGACCTCGACGACCTCGCCGACGCCGGCGCCCTCGCGACGCCGACCGCCTGGCTGTTCGGCTCCGAGGCGCACGGGCTGCCCGAGGGGCTGACCGCCGCCGCCGACGCCCGGGTCCGGGTGCCCCTGCACGGGCGCGCCGAGAGCCTCAACCTGGCTGCGGCCGCCGCCGTCTGCCTGTACGCTTCAGCCAGAGCACTGCGCCGCCGCCCCTGACGGGTGCGGTGCGGCCATCCAGCAGGGAGTCGCCCGAGATGATGAACGCGCCACGGCGTTCGTTTAGCCAGCCCGCCGGTGTCGGCGGGCGGCGGGCCTGACCCTTCCCCTGCGCGAACTCCCCACCGGCGGGCTGCGGCGAAGCCGCGCGTCCGTAGACTCGCCTCGCCGCCCGCGCAGGGCCGGCGCCGCCGTGAGGAGTGCCCGTACGCCATGACCTACCGCAACGATCCGTACGACCCGAAGCAGGTCGCCCTGCTCGACCCGGACGCCCTGGCCGGCGCCGTGGCCGACGCCGAGCAGGCGTTCGCCGCCGCCGCCGACCCGGACGCGCTGACCGCGCTGCGCCCCGCGCACCTCGGCGACCGGTCCCCGGTCGCCCTGGCCCGCCGCGAGATCGGCGCGCTGCCGCCGGCCGCGAAGGCCGACGCCGGCAAGCGGGTCAACGAGTCCCGCCGGGCGATCGAGGCCGCCTACGCCGCCCGCGCCGAGGTCCTCGACCGCGAGCAGGCGCAGCGGGTGCTGGCCACCGAGCGGGTCGACGTCACCCTGCCCTACGACCGCCGGCCGCGCGGGGCCCGGCACCCGCTGAGCACCCTGATGGAGCAGATCAGCGACCTGTTCGTCGGGATGGGCTACGAGGTGGCCGAGGGGCCCGAGGTCGAGCTGGAGTGGACCAACTTCGACGCCCTCAACATCCCCGCCGACCACCCGGCGCGGGGCCTGATGGACACCTTCCACATCGCCCCGCCCGCCGGCGCGCAGAGTTCCGGGCTGGTGCTGCGCACCCACACGTCCCCGGTGCAGGCGCGCACCATGCTGGCCCGCAAGCCGCCGATCTACGTGGTCGTGCCCGGCCGGGTCTACCGCACCGACGAGCTCGACGCCACCCACGCGCCGGTCTTCCACCAGGTCGAGGGCCTCGTGGTCGACAAGGGCATCACCATGGCCCACCTGCGCGGCACCCTCGACCACTTCGCCCGCGCGATGTTCGGCGAGGGCGCGAAGACCCGCTGGCGGCCGCACTACTTCCCGTTCACCGAGCCGTCGGCCGAGTTCGACGTGTGGTTCCCCGAGCACCGCGACGGGCCGCGCTGGGTCGAGTGGGGCGGCTGCGGCATGGTCAACCCCCGGGTGCTGCGCGCCTGCGGGATCGACCCGGAGGTCTACTCCGGATTCGCGTTCGGCATGGGCATCGACCGCACCGTGATGTTCCGCCACGGGGTCAGCGACATGCGGGACATGGCCGAGGGCGACGTGCGGTTCACCCGCGCGTTCGGGGCCGGGGCGTAGACGGTGCGGGCACGAGACAACGAGACGGTGGTCTGAGAGTCATGCGAGTTTCTGTCAGCTGGCTGCGGGAGTACCTCGACCTCCCCGCCGACCTGCCCGCCGCCGACCTGGAGCAGGCGCTGGTCGACCTCGGCATCGAGGTCGAGTCGATCGTGGACCTGCGGGCCACGGTCACCGGCGCGCTGGTCGTCGGCGAGGTCCTCGACATCGAGGAACTGACCGGCTTCAAGAAGCCGATCCGGTTCTGCCGGGTCGACGTGGGCGCGGCCAACGGCACCGGCGAGCCACAGGAGATCGTCTGCGGGGCGCGCAACTTCGCCCCCGGCGACCGGGTCGTGGTGATCCTCCCCGGCGGCGTGCTGCCCGGCGGCTTCGCCATCGGCGCGCGCAGGACGTACGGGCGCAACTCCAACGGCATGATCTGCTCCGCCAAGGAGCTGGGCCTGGGCGACGACCACTCGGGCATCATCGTGCTGCCCGAGGACACCCCCGCCAAGCCCGGCGACGACGCCCGCCCGGTCGTCGGCCTCGACGACGTGGTCGTCGAGGTGGAGATCACCCCCGACCGGGGGTACGCGCTCAGCGTCCGGGGCATCGCCCGGGAGCTGGCCCACGCCCTCGGCGTGCCGTTCCGCGACCCGGGGCTGGCCCCGGCCCCCGGCGCGACGGCCGAGCCGGCGTACCCGGTGGAGGTCCGCGACACCGTCGGCTGCGACCGGTTCGCCGCCCGGATGGTGCGCGGCATCGACCCGACCGCGCAGACCCCCGGCTGGATGCGGCAGCGGCTCACCGTCGCCGGGGTGCGCAGCATCTCGCTGCCGGTCGACATCACCAACTACGTGATGCTCGAACTGGGCCAGCCGATGCACGCCTTCGACGCCGCGCGGATCAGCGGCCCGCTCGTGGTGCGCCGCGCCGCGGCGGGGGAGAAGGTGACCACCCTGGACGGGGTGGCCCGCACCCTCACCGACGAGGACATGGTGATCTGCGACGACACCGGTCCGGTCTCGCTCGCCGCCGTGATGGGCGGCGAGACCAGCGAGGTCGTCGCGTCCACCACCGACGTGCTCTTCGAGGCCGCCCACTGGGACCCGGTGATGGTGGGCCGCACCGCCCGCCGGCACAAGCTGTTCAGCGAGGCGGCGAAGCGCTGGGAGCGGGGCGTCGACCCGGCCCTGCCGCTGGTCGCCATCGAACGGGCCGTCGGGCTGCTCACCGCCCACGCGGGCGGCACCGCCGGGGCCGAGATCCTCGACCTCGACCACGTCCGGCCGCGTAACCCGGTCACCCTGCCGGTGGACCTGCCGAGCCGGCGGGTCGGCGTCGCCTACTCCCCGGAGCGGGTGGTCTCGCTGCTGGAGCAGGTCGGCTGCCACGTCACCCGGGGCGTCGACCGGCTCGGCGAGGACCCGGGCACCGCCGGCGTGCCGGCCGGCGGCGCGGACGTGCTCACCGTCGTCCCGCCGAGCTGGCGGCCGGACCTCACCGACCCGGCCGACCTGGTCGAGGAGGTGGTCCGCCTCGACGGGTACGACCGGGTGCCGTCGGTGCTGCCCACCGCGCCCCCCGGGCGCGGCCTGACCTGGCAGCAGCGCCGCCGCCGGGCGGTGGCCCGCTCGCTGGCCGAACGCGGGTACGTGGAGGTGTTGGCCCACCCGTTCGTCGCCGGTTCGCTGGCCGACCTGCTCGGGTTGCCCGCCGACGACCCGCGCCGGGCGGCGGTGCGGGTGGCCAACCCGCTGTCGGAGGAGGAGCCGCTGCTGCGCACCACGCTGCTCGGCCCGCTGCTCGGCATCCTCAGGCGCAACCTCGGCCGGGGCCACCGCGACCTGGCCCTGTACGAGATCGGGGCGGTCTTCCACCCGCGCCCCGGCGTCGGCGCCCCGCCCGCCATGGGCGTGGACCGGCGGCCCACCGACGCCGAGTTCGCCGCCGCCGACGCGGTCGTGCCCGACCAGCCCCGGCACGTCGCCGTGGTGCTGACCGGGGACGTCGAGCCGGCCGGCTGGTGGGGCGCGGGCCGCCCGGCCGGCTGGGCGGACGCGATCGAGGCCGGCCGGGCGGTGCTGGCCGCCGCAGACCTGCCCGCCGACCGGGTCGAGGTGCGCGCCGCCGAGCACGCCCCGTGGCACCCCGGCCGCTGCGCCGAGCTGCTCGTCGACGGTGTCGTGGTCGGGCACGCCGGCGAGCTGCACCCGGCGGTGTTGGCCGCGCTGGAGCTGCCGAAGCGCACCAGCGCCATGGAGCTGGACCTCGACGCGCTGCCGGCCGCCCCGGTCGCCCCGGCTCCGACGATCTCCGGCTTCCCGCCGGCCCTGATCGACGTGGCCCTCGTGGTGGACGAGCGGGTGCCGGCGGCGCAGGTGCAGCAGGCCCTCGTCGAGGGCGCGGGCGAGCTGCTGGAGGGCGTGCGGCTGTTCGACGTCTACGCCTCCGAGCAGCTCGGGGCGGGGCGGCGGTCGCTGGCGTACAAGCTGACGTTCCGCGCCCCCGACCGCACGCTGACGGTCGAGGAGGCGGTGGCGGCCCGCGACGCGGCGGTGGCCCGCGCGGCCGAGCGCTTCGGCGCTACCCTCCGCGGCGCCTGAGGTGTAAGCAGGGGCCCCCTCTTAACGCTTTCTGTATAGGAAGGGGCCCCTGCTAACCGCATCGGGGCGGTGCGCGGGGCACGCGGCGGGACGCTGGCACGCCAGCAGCCGCTCCTCATGCTCATGCAGTGGGGTGTATGACCTTGCGATGCGGCGTAATGAACGGGTAACCTTCTCTGCATAGTCATGCGGAGGTTAGAATGGGTATCCGAGTTGCGGTCGCCGGGGCGAGCGGCTACGCCGGGGGCGAGCTGCTGCGCCTGATCGCCGGCCACCCCGAGTTCGACCTGGTCACCGCCACCGCGCACAGCCAGGCCGGCGCGCCGGTCACCGCCGTACACCCGCAGCTCGCCGGGCTGGACCTGGTGTTCGCGGCGACCGAACCGGCGGCCCTGGCCGACGCGGACCTGGTCTTCCTGGCCCTGCCGCACGGCGAGTCGGCGGCGCTGGCCGCCGCCCTGCCGGAGTCGGTCCGGGTCGTCGACCTGGGCGCGGACCACCGGCTGCGCGACGCCGCGGCCTGGTCACGGTACTACGGCGGCGAGCACGCGGGGGCCTGGGTCTACGGCCTGCCCGAGCTGCCCGGCCAGCGCGCGGAGATCGCCGCCGCGACCCGGGTGGCCAACACCGGCTGCTACGCCGTGGCCACCATCCTCGCGCTCGCCCCGCTGGTCGCCGCCGGCGCGGTCGCCCCCGCCGACGTGGTCGTGGTCGCCGCCTCCGGCACCTCGGGCGCGGGCCGGGCCGCCAAGGCGCACCTGCTCGGCAGCGAGGTGATGGGCGACCTGTCGCCGTACAAGGTCGGCGCGCACCAGCACGTGCCGGAGATCAAGCAGGCCACCGGCGCGACCAGCCTGTCCTTCACCCCCGTGCTCGCGCCGATGCCGCGCGGCATCCTCGCCACGGTCACCGCCGTGCCGGCCGGCGACGCCGACCCCCGGGCGGTCCTCGCGGCGGCGTACGCGGACTCGCCGTTCGTGCACGTGCTGCCCGAGGGGACGTGGCCGCACACCGCCGCCACCCTCGGCGTCAACTCCTGCCACCTCCAGGCGACCGTCGACGTCGACTCCGGCCGGGTGATCGTGGTCAGCGCCATCGACAACCTCGGCAAGGGCGCCGCCGGCCAGGCCGTGCAGTGCGCCAACCTGATGCTCGGGCTTCCGGAGACCACGGGCCTGTCCACCTACGGAGTCGCACCGTGAGCGCGAGCAGCGCAGCGCAGCGCAGTCCCGCAGCCGCGAACGAAAGGCAGGCCCAGTGACCGTCACCACGCCCCGGGGGTTCCGGGCGGCCGGCGTGGCCGCCGGCCTCAAGAGCGGCGGAGCCGCCGACGTGGCCCTCGTCGTCAACGACGGCCCCGACGCCGGGATAGCCGGGGTCTTCACCGCCAACCGGGTCAAGGCCGCCCCCGTGCTCTGGACCCGGCAGGTCGTCCGGGGCGGGGTGGCCCGGGCCGTGATCCTCAACTCCGGCGGCGCGAACGCCTGCACCGGCCCGGCCGGCTTCCAGGACACCCACGCCGCCGCCGAGCACACCGCCGCCGCGCTCACCTCGGCCAGCCCCCGGCTGCGGCTCGGCGCCGGCGACGTGGCGGTCTGCTCCACCGGCCTGATCGGCGAGCGGCTGCCGATGGACAAGCTGCTGCCCGGCGTACGCGCGGCGATCCGCGCCCTGTCCCGCGACGGCGGCGCGGCGGCGGCCGAGGCGATCATGACCACCGACACCCGCCCGAAGACCACCGTGGCGGCCGGCGGCGGGTGGACCGTCGGCGGGATGGCCAAGGGGGCCGGCATGCTGGCCCCGGCCATGGCGACCATGCTGTGCGTGCTCACCACGGACGCGGTGGCCGGGCCGGCGGCGCTCGACGCCGCGCTGCGCGCCGCCTGCCGGGTCACCTTCGACCGGGTCGACTCCGACGGCTGCATGTCCACCAACGACACGGTGCTGCTGCTGTCCAGCGGCGCGTCCGGCGTCGAGCCCACCGAGGCCGAGCTGACGGCGGCGGTCACCGCCGCCTGTCACGACCTGGCCCAGCAACTGGTCGCCGACGCGGAGGGCGCGACCAAGCAGATCGCCATCGAGGTCGTCGGCGCGGCCGACGAGGACGACGCGGTCGAGGTGGGCCGGTCGGTGGCCCGCAACAACCTGGTCAAGACGGCGCTGTTCGGCAACGACCCGAACTGGGGCCGCATCCTCGCCGCCGTCGGCACCACCGCCGCCGCGTTCGAGCCGGACGCCCTCGACGTCGCCGTCAACGGCGTCTGGGTGTGCCGCTCGGGCGCCGCCGCCGAGGACCGGTCCAAGGTGGACCTCGCCGGCCGCGACGTCGTCATCCGCATCGACCTGCACGCCGGGGACGCCCGGGCCACCGTGTGGACCAACGACCTGTCCCACGCGTACGTGCACGAGAACTCGGCGTACTCGACGTGAGCGCCGTCGACGACCTCGCCCGGGCCCAGGCCCGGGCCGAGACGCTGATCGAGGCGCTGCCCTGGCTGGCCCGCCTGTCCGGGGCCACCCTCGTGGTCAAGTACGGCGGCAACGCCATGATCGACCCCGAGTTGCAGCGGGCGTTCGCCGCCGACATGGTCTTCCTGCGCTACGTCGGCATCCGGCCGGTCGTGGTGCACGGCGGCGGCCCGCAGATCTCGGCCATGCTCGGCCGGCTCGGCATCGACAGCGAGTTCCGCGGCGGCCTGCGCGTCACCACCCCCGAGGCGATGGACGTGGTCCGGATGGTGCTGGTCGGCCAGGTCGGCCGGGAGCTGGTCGGGCTGATCAACGCGCACGGCCCGTTCGCCGTCGGCCTCTCCGGCGAGGACGCCAACCTGTTCACGGCCGTGCGCCGCCCGGCGTACGTGGACGGGCGGGCCGTCGACGTCGGCCAGGTCGGCGACGTCGAGTCGGTGAACCCGTCGGCGGTGACCGACCTGATCGCGGCCGGCCGCATCCCGGTGATCTCCACCGTCGCGCCGGACGCCGACGGGGTGCTGCACAACCTCAACGCCGACACGGCCGCCGCCGCCCTGGCGATCGCACTCGGGGCCCGCAAGCTGGTCGTCCTCACCGACGTGCCGGGCCTCTACGCCAACTGGCCGGACACCGACAGCCTGGTCAGCGAGATCACCGCCGACGAACTGGCGGAGCTGCTGCCGTCCCTGGAATCGGGGATGGTCCCCAAGATGGAGGCGTGCCTGCGGGCGGTACGCGGCGGGGTGCCCGCCGCGCACGTCGTCGACGGCCGGGTCGCCCACTCCACACTGCTTGAGGTCTTCACCTCGGAAGGATTCGGCACAATGGTGGTTCCGTCGTGAGCACGCTGGTGGAGCGCTGGCGGCAGTCGCTGATGGACAACTACGGCACGCCTCCGCTGGCGCTGGTCTCCGGCTCGGGCGCCGTCGTGGTCGACGACGCCGGCCGGGAGTACGTCGACCTGCTCGGCGGCATCGCCGTCAACGCCCTCGGCCACGCCCACCCGGCCGTGGTGGCCGCCGTGTCCCGGCAGGTCGCCACCCTCGGGCACGTGTCCAACCTGTTCGTCGCCGAGCCGCCGGTGGCCCTCGCCGAGCTGCTGCTGGCCCTCGCCGGCCGCCCCGGCCGGGTGTTCTTCGCCAACTCCGGCGCGGAGGCCAACGAGGCCGCCTTCAAGCTGTCCCGGCTCACCGGCCGCTCGCACGTGGTCGCCACGGTCGGCGGCTTCCACGGCCGCACCATGGGCGCGCTCGCGCTCACCGGGCAGCCCGCCAAGGCGGACCCGTTCCGCCCGCTGCCCGGCGACGTCACCCACGTCCCGTACGGCGACGCGGCTGCCCTCGCCGCCGCGGTGACCGACGCGACGGCCATGGTCATCCTGGAGCCGGTGCAGGGCGAGAACGGCGTGGTCGTCCCGCCCCCCGGCTATCTGGCCGAGGCCCGGCGGATCACCGCCCGGCACGGCGCGCTGCTGGTGCTCGACGAGGTGCAGACCGGCGTCGGCCGCACCGGGCACTGGTTCGCCCACCAGGCCGAGGGCGTCGAACCCGACATCGTCACCCTCGCCAAGGGCCTCGGCGGCGGCCTGCCGATCGGCGCCTGCCTGGCCTTCGGCCCCGCCGCCGACCTGCTGCGCCCCGGCTCGCACGGCGCCACCTTCGGCGGCAACCCGGTCAGCTGCGCCGCCGCCCTCGCGGTGGTGTCCACCATCGCCAGCGAGGGGCTGCTCGACCACGTCAAGCGGGTCGGCGAGCGGCTGCGCCGGGGCGTCGAGGCGCTCGGCCACCCCCTCGTCGCGCAGGTGCGCGGCGCGGGCCTGCTGCTGGGCATCGTGCTCACCGCCGACGCCGCCGGCCCGCTCGCGGCGGCCCTGCGCGACGCCGGGTTCCTGGTCAACCCGGTGCAGCCGGGCGTGGTCCGGCTCGCCCCGCCGCTCATTCTCACCGTCGAGCAGGCCGACGCGTTCCTGGCCGCCCTGCCCGCCGCCCTCGACGCCGCCGCACCGACTCCCGACACCCCCGCCCTCGCCGCCGCTGCGGCGGCCGACGAGGAAGCCCCCGCCGCCACCGAGGAGGCCCCCGCGTGACCCGCCACCTGCTGCGCGACGACGACCTCTCGCCCGCCGAACAGGCGGCCGTGCTCGACCTCGCCGCCCGGATGAAGGCCGAACGGTTCGCCCACCGGCCGCTGGCCGGGCCGAGGTCGGTGGCCGTGCTGTTCGACAAGCAGAGCCTGCGCACCCGGATCTCCTTCGACGCCGGCATCGCCGAGCTGGGCGGCCACCCCCTCGTGGTGGACACCCAGGTCACCCACTTCGGCCGGGGCGAGACCCTCGCCGACGCCGGCCGGGTGCTCTCCCGCTACGTGGCCGCGATCGTGCTGCGCACCCACGGCGACGACCGGATCGCCGAGGTCGCCGCCGGGGCGAGCGTCCCGGTGATCAACGCCCTCACCGACGGCTTCCACCCCTGCCAGCTCCTCGCCGACCTGCTCACCGTCCGCGAGCGGTGCGGCGGCACCCACGGCCGGACCCTGGCGTACGTGGGGGACGCGGCGAACAACATGGCCCAGTCGTACCTGCTGGCCGGGGCGACCGCCGGCATGCACGTGCGCGTCGCCGGCCCCGACGGGTTCGACCCCGACCCCGACGTGGTGGCCCGCGCGGAGAAGATCGCCGCCGGCACGGGCGGGTCGGTGCGCGTGCTGCGCGACCCCGTCGCCGCCGCCCGCGACGCCGACGTGCTGGCCACCGACACGTGGACCTCGATGGGGCAGGAGGACGACGGGCTGGACCGGATCACCCCGTTCCTGCCGTACCAGGTCAACGCGGAGCTGCTCGCGCACGCCGCGCCGGGCGCGATCGTGCTGCACTGCCTGCCGGCGCACCGGGGCGAGGAGATCACCGACGAGGTGCTCGACGGCCCGGCCAGCGCCGTGTTCGACCAGGCGGAGAACCGGCTGCACGCGCAGAAGGCCGTGCTGACGTACCTGCTGGAGCAGTCGGCGTGACCGGCCCGCTGACCCGCGCCGCCCGGCACGCCCGCATCGTCGAGCTGATCCGCGACAGGGCGGTCCGCTCGCAGACCGAGCTGGCCGATCTGCTCGCCGGCGACGGCGTCGCCGTCACCCAGGCCACCCTGTCGCGGGACCTCAAGGAACTCGGCGCGGTCACCGCCCGCGGCGGCGACGGCCGCCCCGTGTACGTCATCCCGGAGGACGGCCACCGGCCCCTGCGCGACGCCGAGGCCGCCCCGGCGCGGCTGATCCGGCTGCTGCGGGAGCTGCTCAACGAGGTCGACTCCAGCGGCAACATCGCCGTGCTGCGCACCCCGCCGGGCGCAGCCCACTACCTGGCCAGCGCGTTGGACCGGGCGGGCCTGCCCGAGGTCGTCGGCACCATCGCCGGCGACGACACCATCCTCGTGGTGGCCCGCGAGGCCGTCGGCGGGGCCGCGCTGGGCGAGAAGCTCACCGCGTGGTCCCGCCGCGAGGAGAGCGCGGAAGGGAACGCCACACCATGACCGAGCGGATCGTCCTCGCGTACTCCGGGGGGTTGGACACCTCCGTCGCGATTCCCTACCTGGCCGAGCAGACCGGCGCCGAGGTCGTCGCCGTCGCGGTGGACGTCGGGCAGGGCGGCGAGAACCTCGACACGATCCGGCAGCGCGCCCTGGACTGCGGGGCCGTCGAGTCGGAGGTGGTCGACGCGCGCGACGAGTTCGCCGCCGACTACTGCCTGCCGGCGATGCGCGCCAACGCCCTCTACATGGACCGCTACCCGCTGGTCTCCGCGCTGTCCCGGCCGCTGATCGTCAGGCACCTTGTCGCCGCCGCCCGCCGGCACGGCGGCACGATCGTGTCGCACGGCTGCACCGGCAAGGGCAACGACCAGGTCCGCTTCGAGGTCGGCCTCGGCGCGCTCGCCCCCGACCTGAAGATCATCGCCCCGGCCCGGGACTTCGCGTGGACCCGGGACAAGGCGATCGCCTTCGCCGAGGAGAAGGGCCTGCCGATCGACGTGTCGGCGAAGTCGCCGTACTCCGTCGACCAGAACCTGTGGGGCCGGGCCGTCGAGACCGGGTTCCTGGAGGACATCTGGACCGCCCCGGTCGAGGACCTGTACGCGTACACGGCCGACCCGGCGCTGGAGCGCGACCCCGACGAGGTCGTGATCACCTTCGACGCGGGCGTGCCGGTGGCGATCGACGGCGAGACCGTCACCCCGTACCAGGCGATCCTGGAGCTCAACCGGCGGGCCGGCGCGCAGGGCGTCGGCCGGCTCGACATGGTCGAGGACCGGCTCGTCGGCATCAAGAGCCGCGAGGTGTACGAGGCCCCGGGCGCGATCGCGCTGATCACCGCCCACCAGGAGCTGGAGGCGGTCACCGTCGAACGCGACCTCGCCCGGTTCAAGCGGGGCGTCGACCAGCGCTGGGGGGAGCTGGTCTACGACGGCCTGTGGTTCTCCCCGCTGAAGCGGGCCCTGGACGCGTTCATCGACGATGCCCAGCGGCAGGTCAGCGGTGAGGTGCGGCTGGTGCTGCACGGCGGCCGGGCCACCGTCACCGGCCGGCGCTCCGAGGCCGGCCTGTACGACTTCGGCATGGCCACCTACGACACCGGCGACACCTTCGACCAGTCCCTGGCGAGGGGATTCGTGCAGCTGTGGGGCCTGCCGAGCAGGCTGGCCGCCGCGCGGGACGCCCGGTGGGGAGGCTGCTGACCGTGGCAACGACAATGGGCGGCGTGGACGACAAGAGCCTCACCGAGAACAGCGCCGCGACCAACCGTACGAGCCTGTGGGGTGGCCGCTTCGCCGGCGGCCCCTCCGAGGCGCTGGCCCGGCTGTCGGTCAGCGTGCAGTTCGACTGGCGCCTCGCCCCGTACGACATCGCCGGGTCCCGCGCGCACGCCCGGGTCCTCGCGGGCGCGGGCCTGCTCGACCCCGAGGAACTGGGCAGGATGCTGGCGGCCCTGGACGACCTGGAGGCGGCCTGCGCCTCCGGCGCGTTCCGGCCCACCGTCGACGACGAGGACGTGCACACCGCCCTGGAGCGGGGGCTGCTGGAACGCCTCGGCAGCCTCGGCGGCAAGCTGCGCGCCGGCCGGTCCCGCAACGACCAGGTCGCCACCGACCTGCGCCTCTACCTGCGCGACCACGCCCGGGGCGTGGCCGGTCGCCTCGTCGAGCTGGCCGAGGCCCTGGTCGAGCAGGCCGCCCGGCACGTCGACACGGCCGCGCCGGGGATGACCCACCTCCAGCACGCCCAGCCGGTCACCTTCGGGCACTGGCTGCTGGCCCACGTGCAGCCGCTGCTGCGCGACCTGGAACGGCTGCGCGACTGGGACCACCGCACGGCGGTCAGCCCGCTCGGCGCGGGCGCGCTCGCCGGCTCCGGGCTGCCGCTGGACCCGGTGGCCGTCTCGAAGGAGCTGGGCTTCCGCACGTCGTTCGCCAACTCGATGGACGCCGTCGCCGACCGGGACTTCGTCGCCGAGTTCCTCTTCGTCACCGCGCTGATCGGGGTGCACCTGTCCCGCCTCGGCGAGGAGGTGGTGCTCTGGACGTCGCAGGAGTTCGGCTGGGTCGAGCTGGACGACGCGTTCGCCACCGGCTCGTCGATCATGCCGCAGAAGAAGAACGCCGACATCGCCGAGCTGGCCCGGGGCAAGTCCGGCCGGCTCGTCGGCGGGCTGATGGCCGTGCTCACCATGCTCAAGGGCCTGCCCATGACGTACGACCGGGACATGCAGGAGGACAAGGAGCCGGCCTTCGACGCGGTCGACACCCTGGAACTGCTGCTGCCGGCCCTCGCGGGGATGATCTCCACGATGACGGTACGCGTCGACCGCCTCGCCGCCGCCGCCCCCGTCGGCTTCTCCCTGGCCACGGAGGTCGCCGACTGGCTGGTCCGGCGCAACGTGCCGTTCCGCGACGCGCACGAGATCACCGGCAAGCTGGTGGCGCTCTGCGCCGTCCGGGACTGCGCCCTCGACGAGGTCTCCGACGCCGACCTGGCGGCGGTCAGCGAGCACCTCGACCCGTCGGTGCGCGACGTGCTGTCGGTGCGGTCGGCCCTGGCCGCCCGGACCACCCCCGGCTCCACCGGCCCGGGGCCGGTCGCCGACCAGCTCGCCACCGCCGCCGACAGGCTGGCGGGCTGGCGGGAGTGGGCCGCCGAGACCGTCGTGCCCCGCTGACCTCCCCGCCTACGACCCTGCTACGACGAAGGCTCCCCGGCGCGCTGCCGGGGAGCCCGCTCGATCAGGGAAAGAGTGGGATCAACGTGGCGGCGATACCACTGTTTCCGGGACTGAGCACGATCTTGCGCGCCAGCCTCAGGCAGCTCGCCCGGCAGGCGTCCGCAGTGGTGGTCCGGGTGGCGGTGGAGGTGAGGTGGAGGCGCGCGCCCAGCTTGCCCAGCTTCGCCCCGGGCGCGGCCCCGACCTGCGCGAACGCTTCCTCAACCGGGCCCGGGGCGGTGCCGCCCCCGCCCCCGATGGCGACCCGGATCGCTGACCCCGCCCCGACGGCCGGGGTCAGGCCGGGATCAGGCCGGCGTCGTCGGGCGCTCGCGGCGCGGCAGCTTCGCCACCACCGCCTCGTACGAGGTGTCCACCGCCTCGCGCAGCTCGTCGTCGTCGATCGCCCCGGCCAGCCGCAGGCTGTTCCAGCCGAACCGGCCGACGTGCGAGGACGCGACCGCGTCGCCGGGGAACCGGTGCAGCCACTCGTCGGCCAGCTCCCGGGTCGGGGCGCACTTGAGGCCCACCCGGTCGTCGGAGTCCGGGCCGAGGAAGGCGAAGATCCTGCTGCCGACCTTCACCACGACCTCGGCGTCCCACGGCTGGTCGAGCCACGCGCCGGGCTTGCCCAGGCAGTACGCCATCAGTTCCGCGCGGTCCATCACGCCTCCCCGTCGCTGTGGTCGCCGGTGTCCGGGGTGCCGCCGACCCGGCCGGTGAGCCGTTCGTAGCGCTGCCGGGCGGCCTGCGCCGAGCCGAGCCCCAGCCCGTGGGCGATTCCCTGCCAGGTCAGCCCCCGGTCGCGGGCGAGCCGCAGCAGGCCGGCCTCCAGCGCGTCCACCTCGGCGCGCAGGTGCGGCACGAGGGTGAGCGCGGCGACCAGGTCGGCCTGGTCGACCGGCTCCTCGCCGTCGGCCAGCTCCGCGCCACCGGCGGCGAGCGCGGTCACCAGGGCCACCGCCTCGTACGGGTCCAGCACGTGCGGGTGGGCGTAGCGGCGGCGGCGCGCCTCGTCGCCCGCGTGCCGCTCGGCGATCCGGGCCAGCGCGGCGTGGGTGCGGTGCGCCCGTGCGCGCCCCGGATCGGGCGCGGCGAACGACTTCTGCTGCTCCAGACTCATGCCCCGATGCCATCACTTGAACGATACGTTGTCAACGTGTCGTTCAAGGGTGATCGACTCCAGGTCGGCGACATGGGGTGGTCCCGGCTCGGGGAAGCCCCCATGTCGCCGACATGGCGACGCCCCGCCCGGCTACGGGGCACGTGCCGACGGTAGGCGCTGACGGTCGGGTCGCCGGCGACCCAGAATCGCCACGCCAGATCGTGTGCAGCGGTTACGCCGACTCGAGGGCCGGCCAGGACGCGTTCGTCCGGGACCGGCTCAGTCGGAGGATGCAGGGTCAGCGGGCCGGTGCCATCAACGACCGACGTCCCGTAGGCCGTCATCTGCAAGCCAAGCGCCTCAACGAAGCGGGCCGGCCCTGAGGCGAGGTCGACGTCGCGTTTGGCCGCAGGCCGCCGGGAGCGGGCCAGGTCGACACCAAGCACGACATGCCCAGCCCGCAAGAGAACCGCCGCAGGCTCGCCCACCGGTCCGCAGGTCACGTTCGCACAGGTATGCAGCCCGTAGATGCGGTAGAGATAGAGGTGACCCGCTGCGCCGAACATGGCCGCGTTACGCGCGGTGCGGCCGCGGTGGGCGTGGCTGGCGGGGTCTTGCCCCAAACCCAGATACGCCTCGGTCTCGGTTATCCGGATGGTGACGCCGTTGGCGACAGCCAGCCAGCCGAGGAGGGCGCGTGCCGTTTCGGCGACAGCAGCCGCGGGCGCGCCGAGCCAGGCGTAGGTCATGCTTCCAGGAAAGCAGACGGTGGGGTCACCTGCTTTGTGGGCATCGAGCCCCAGCTGGCCACGTGGCGCAGTGGCACATCCGGGTGGGGCCGCGCGTCCGGGGTGACGAGGGCGTGCGGCCCCTCGGAGAAGCATCGCGTGCTTCAGCGGGCCAGGCGGTCCAGCAGCTCGCCGAGCAGTCCGCGTTCGCCGGGGGTGAGGTCGCCCGGGTCGTTGTCGGTCAGCGCACGCAACGTCAGGGCCGCGCTTGCGCGGGTCGTGGGGGTGTCGGCGGAAGGTGTGTGCAGGACGCCGGCCAGCGCGGCCTCGCGGACGCGTCCGGACAGCCCGAAGTCCGGCTCCGGCTGGCTGATCAAGGTGAGCGTGACGCCAACGTTGGCCGCGAGCACCTGCTCGGCGGCGTCGTCCGCCGGCACCTTGAGCATGCCCTGGGCGGCGGCGGCGGTGAATCGCTCCCGCAACGCGGCGTGTGCGGGAGCGGTGATGGCGCAGGGCTTTCCCGGCTCGACACGGCCGTAGAGCAGACCGTAGAACGACGGGTGCTCCAGCCCGAACCGCACGTGCCTGTCCCAGCCCTCGCGCAGGTCGTCCAGCGGGTTGCCGGAGCTCTCGACCGCCGTGTACTGGGTGAATCCGTGGTTCGCCACGGCGTCGATCAGGCCCTGCTTGCTGCCGAAGTGGTGGTACAGCGTCGGGGCCTGCACCCCGGCGCGGTCGCACACCGCCCTCGTGGACACCGTGCCGCCGGCTTGCAGCAGTTCTGCCGCGGCCAGCAGGAGTCGATCTCGTGCGTTCTGCATACTTGCTATAGTAGCTTACATAGCGCTACATTGTTTGCTATAGCGAGAGGGGAAGTCCATGAGGACCTGGTTCATCACGGGCGGGACGCCCGGCGGGTTCGGCCTGGCCTACGCCGAGGCTGCACTGGAACGGGGCGATCAGGTCGTGGTGACCGCGCGCCGGCCATCTGAACTGCGGGAATGGGCTGCAACGTACGGCGACCGGGTGCAGGTCCTTCCGCTCGACGTCACCGATGCCGAGCAGGTGCGAGCGGCGGTCGACGCGGCCGAGGAGCGGTTCGGCGGGATCGACGTGCTCGTCAACAACGCGGGCCGGGGCTGGTTCGGCTCGGTCGAGGGGTCCCCGGACGAGACGGTCCGCCGCGCGTTCGACCTCAACCTGTTCGGCGTGGTCGACGTGATCCGCGCGGTGCTGCCCGGTATGCGGGCGCGCGGCGACGGCTGGATCGTGAACATGTCGTCGGTGGCGGGCCTCGTCGGCGCACAAGGCTTCGGCTACTACTCGGCGGCAAAGTTCGCGCTCGAAGGACTGTCGGAGACACTGCGCCAGGAGGTGGAGCCGTTCGGGGTGCGCGTGCTCGTCGTGGAGCCGGGAGCGTTCCGCACCAGGGCCTACGCCGGCTTCCAGAACGAGCCCGTCAACGAGACCGTCGACGCCTACGTGCCGATGGTCGAGGGCGTCAAGGCGGCGTTCGTGGACCAAGACGGCAAGCAGGCGGGCGACCCCGAACGCGGGGTGCAGGCCGTGATCACCGCGATGAACGCACCCGTTCCGCCACACCGGATCGTGCTCGGCAACTCCGGCTACGACGTCGTTGTCGCGATGCACGAGAACGCCCTCGCCGAGTTGCGCGCGAACGAGAAGCTCTCCCGCAGCGCGGACTTCTGAGCCCGTTTCCCGAAGTCGGCGTCTGCCACTCGCGGGGGTCGCCGCCCGCATCGTCACCGTGCTGCTGAGGCGCGGCAGAAATCCGCCAGGACGTGACCGCATCCTGACGGCTGAAAGAACCGGAGAACAGGAATGAACGACATCATCCTGCCCAAGGCCGTCGAGAACTTCATCGCGGCCAACAACGCGCACGACGCGACCGCGCTGGCCGCGGTCTTCGGCGACGGTGCCACCGTGCGCGATGACGGGAGAACCTGGGCCGGCGAGGCCGAGATCCGCGCGTGGATCCAGTCGCACCTGATCGACCCCAAGGTCGTGATCACGCCGACCTCGTTCACAGGTCACCGATTGGTGGCCTCCGGGGATGGTGACTTCCCCGGCGGGCCGCTGTCCTTCGCGTTCGTCTTCGGCATCGAGGATGACCACGTCATTGATCTCGCGATCGACCCCGTCTGATGGAACACCGGCCGGGGCCGCCCTCAAGGTGTCTGGTGCCGCTGACCTGCGGCTGGGCCCCGGCGCTGCCGGTGCGTCGGCCGGTTTCTGTCGGACCCGGTGGCGATAATCACGCCATCCGGCTCCCGGCTCCGCGAAGGACGCGCCATGACGACCCTGCTCGCGATCGGCACCGGCAAGGGCCTCTTCCTCGCCACCAGCACCGACGGCCGCCGCACCTGGCAGCTCAGCGGCCCCTACCACCCCATGACCGGGGTATACGCGGTGGCGGTGGACGCGCGGCGTGACGTGCCCCGCCTGCTCGCCGGGGTGACCAGCTCCCACTTCGGGCCCAGCGTGGCCACCAGCGACGACCTGGGCGCGTCCTGGCAGGAGCCGGAGCAGGCCCCGGTCGCGTTCCCGGTCGACACCGGGGCGATCCTGGGTCGGGTCTGGCAGCTCGCGCCCGCCGGGCCGGCGGAGCCGGACGTGCTCTGGGCCGGCACCGAGCCGTCGGCGCTGTTCCGCTCCACCGACGCGGGGCGCACCTTCGCGCTGGTCCGCGCGCTGTGGGAGCACCCGCACCGGGAGCAGTGGGGCGCGGGCTTCGGCGGCCAGGCGGTGCACACCGTCCTGCCGCACCCGCACGACCCGGCACGGATCACGGTGGCCATGTCGACCGGCGGGGTCTACCACTCCGCCGACGCGGGCGCGAGCTGGGCGCCGGGCAACACGGGCATCCGGGCCTATTTCCTGCCCGACGAGTGGCCCGAGTTCGGCCAGTGCGTGCACAAGGTCGCCCGGGACGCCGGCGACCCGGAGCGGCTCTACGCGCAGAACCACCACGGCGTCTACCGTTCCGACGACGGGGGCCACACCTGGGTGTCGATCGCCGCCGGCCTGCCCAGCGACTTCGGCTTCCCGATGGTGGCCCACCCCCGCCGCCCCGGGGTGATCTGGTCGTTCCCCCTCGCCGCCGACTCCCGGCGCTTCCCGGTCGACGAGCGGTGCCGGGTCTACCGCTCGGCCGACGCGGGCGGGACGTGGGAGGCGCTCTCGGCGGGCCTGCCCGCCGGGCCGTTCTATCCGGCGGTGCTGCGCGACGCGATGTGCGCCGACGACGCCGACCCGACCGGCGTCTACTTCGGCACCCGCTCCGGCGAGGTCTACGCCAGCCGCGACGAGGGCGACTCCTGGTCGCTGGTCGCCGCCCACCTGCCCGACGTGCTCTGCGTCCGCGCGGCGGAGGTCTGAGTGGTCACCGTCCTGGTGCCGGGGCCGCTGCGCGGCGAGGTCGGGGGCGCGACGCGGCTCACCGTCGCGGCGGCCGGCACGCTGCGCGACGTCCTCGACGAGCTGGCGGTGCGGTGGCCCCGACTGGCCCGGCGGCTGCGCGACGAGCGCGGCGAGGTGCGCCGGCACGTCAACGTCTACGTCGACGGCGAGGACTGCCGCCACCTGGGCGGGCTGGACGCGCCCGTCCCGCCGGGTGCCGAGGTGCAGGTGCTCCCGTCGGTGGCCGGCGGCTGACCCGCGTCCCCATCCGCGCCCGCCCCGCCCACCTGCCCCGGCCCGCCGCCGCGTCCGGTCAGCGGGACCGGGACCCCCCGAGCGGCGGAATAGTTGACTCGTCAAATATGTTGTGCGCTGCGTCCGGGGCCGGAACGGTCCGGCAGCCACACGAGGAGTCGTCATGCAGTTCGGGGTCTTCACCGTCGGAGACGTGACCGTCGACCCGACCACCGGGCGGGAGCCGTCGGAGCACGAGCGGATCAAGGCGATGGTGACCATCGCGCGCAAGGTCGAGGAGGTCGGCCTCGACGTCTTCGCCACCGGCGAGCACCACAACCCGCCGTTCGTGCCGTCGTCGCCCACCACCATGCTGGGCTGGATCGCGGCCCGCACCGAGCGGCTGCTGCTCTCCACCGCCACCACCCTGATCACCACCAACGACCCGGTGAAGATCGCCGAGGACTACGCGATGCTCCAGCACCTCGCCGACGGCCGGGTCGACCTCATGCTCGGCCGGGGCAACACGGGTCCGGTCTACCCGTGGTTCGGCAAGGACATCCGGGCCGGCATCCCGCTGACCATCGAGAACTACGACCTGCTGCGCCGGCTCTGGCGCGAGGACGTGGTCGACTGGTCGGGCAAGCACCGCACCCCGTTGCAGTCGTTCACCTCGACGCCGCGCCCCCTCGACGGGGTGCCGCCGTTCGTCTGGCACGGCTCGATCCGCAGCCCCGAGATCGCCGAGCAGGCCGCCTACTACGGCGACGGCTTCTTCGCCAACCACATCTTCTGGCCCAAGGAGCACACCCAGCGGATGGTCGGCCTCTACCGGGAGCGCTTCGCCCACTACGGGCACGGCTCGCCGGACCAGGCGATCGTCGGCCTCGGCGGCCAGGTCTTCATGCGGCGCAACTCGCAGGACGCGGTGCGGGAGTTCCGCCCGTACTTCGACAACGCCCCCGTCTACGGCCACGGGCCGGCGCTGGAGGACTTCATGGCGCAGACCCCGCTGACCGTCGGCAGCCCGCAGCAGGTGATCGACCGCACGCTCGGCTTCCGCGACTACGTCGGCGACTACCAGCGGCAGCTCTTCCTGATCGACCACGCGGGCCTGCCGCTGAAGACCGTGCTGGAGCAGCTCGACCTCCTCGGCGAGGAGGTGGTCCCCGTGCTGCGCCGGGAGTTCGCCGCCCTGCGGCCCGCGCACGTGCCCGAGGCCCCGACGCACGCGTCGCTGAAGGCCGCCCGGGACGCCGCCGCAGCCGAGGCCGCCGTCGACCCGGCTGCCGGCCCCGCCGACGCCGTCGGCACCGGCGCGGAGGTGGGGCGATGAGCCGCCGTACCCTCGCCGTGGTCTCCGCCGGGCTCTCCCAGCCCTCGTCGACCCGGCTGCTCGCCGACCAGCTCGCCGCGGCCACCCGCGACGAGCTGGCCCGGCGGGGCGTCGAGGTCGAGCTGCGCCCGATCGACCTGCGCGACCACGCCCACGACGTGGTCAACCACCTGCTCACCGGCTTCCCGCCGCCCGCCCTGCGCGACGCGCTGGACACGCTCGCCGCGGCCGACGGCGTCGTGGCGGTCACGCCGATCTTCAACGCGTCCTACAGCGGCCTGTTCAAGTCGTTCTTCGACGTGCTCGACGCCACGACGCTGGCGGACCGGCCCGTGCTGATCGCCGCCACCGGCGGCACCGCCCGGCACTCCCTCGCCCTGGAACACGCCGTCCGGCCGATGTTCGCGTACCTCAGGGCGGTGGTCGTGCCCACGGCGGTCTTCGCCGCCACGGAGGACTGGTCGCAGGCGTCGGCCGAGGGCGCCCTGCGCTCCCGGATCGTGCGCGCGGCCGGCGAACTGGCCGACCAGGTGGCGCGCCGGCCCCCCGCCGCGCCGCCCGACCCGTTCGCGCTCACCGCCGGCTTCGACGAACTGCTCGCCGGCCGCGACCCCTCCTGACCGCCCGGGGCCGGCGGGGCGGCCGTCCAGGTCACGCCGCGTCGGCCGGCTGCGGGTGGGCGACCAGCACCGGACAGTGCGCATGCTGTACGAGCGCCTGGCTGACCGAGCCGAGCACGAGGCCGACGAAGCCGCCGCGCCCGCGCGAGCCGGCCACCATCAGGGCCGCGTCGCCGCTCAACTCGATCAGGGCCCGCTCGGGCTTGGCGGCCCGCATCGGCCGCCGCTCGACGGCCAGGCCGGGGTGGGCGGCCGTCACCTCGGCGGCGGTGGCGTCCAGCAGGTCCGCCGACTCCGCCCGCGCCGCCGCCCCGGACTCCGCCACCTCGTCCGGCACCGCGCGGGCGTCGTCGGTTGTCGCCACGTGCACCAGCACCAGGCCGGTGCCCCGGCGGGCCGCCTCGTCGGCCGCGAGCCCGGCGGCGAGCCGCCCCGGCTCCGACCCGTCCACCCCGGCGACCACCGGGCCACCGGCCGGGATCGGCTGCTCCTCGGGCCGCACCACGAGCACCGGGCAGTGCCCGTGCCCGGCCACCTGCGCGCCGACGGAGCCGAGCAGCAGGCCGGCGAAGCCGCCCAACCCCCGGCTGCCGACCACGACCAGCTCCGCCCGGCGGGACTCCGCCACCAGGGTCGCGGCGGGACCGCCGGCCACCTGCCGCACCTCGACGGCGACGCCGGGCCAGCGTCCGCGCAGGTCCTCCGCCGTCCGGTCCAGCATCCGCCGGGCCTCCTCGGTCGGCGCGGGCAACCCCATGTCGTACGGGTTGAGCGGCACGCCGTAGCCGAGCGGGTGCAGGTAACCGTGCACCAGCAGCAGCGGCCGGGACCGCCAGGCGGCCTGCTGCGCCGCGTGCTCGGCGGCGACCAGGCTCGACGGGGATCCGTCCACCCCTGCCACGACAGGTAGGTTCATCAGCTCTCCCGGTGCTCGCTCACAGGTCATTGTCGGCGTGGGCCCCCGCCCAGCACCGGCATTTGCCCGGACACGCCGCGCCGCCTCCACGTCGCGCCGCCTCCACGGTCGCGCCGCCGTCCGGCCTGGCGGCAGAGGCGTTCCTCCCGCGTGGCCCGGGACCAACGGCCCTGACGCCGCAGGCCGCGGAGGAGTCGGATGGGAGGCAGGACATCGACAAGGAGGTCGAAGATGTCCACCGTCACGAGGTTCAGGGGCGGCGACACGCTCGCGCCCGCGCGCCGGGCCCCTTCCACGACGAGGAAAGCCGCCATGACCCCGCTGGACATGCTCCGCGAACACCCGTTCCTGACCGGCGTGCCCGAGGAGTGGCTGCCCCGGCTCACCGGGTACGCCCGCCCCGTCGTGTGGCACCCCGGGCACAGGCTGTTCCGGGCCGGTCAGCCCGCCGAGCGGTTCTGGCTGGTCCGGGGCGGCGAGGTGGCCCTGGACTTCCCCGTCCCCGGGCGCGGCGACGTGGGCATCGACACGATCGGCCCGGGCGGGGTGCTCGGCTGGTCCTGGCTGTTCCCGCCGTACCGGTGGCAGTTCGGCGCGGTCGCCGTGCGCCGCACCCCCGCGGTGGAGTTCACCGCCGCCGGGGTGCGCCGGATGATGGAGTACGACGACGCGTTCGGCCGGCAGCTCACCACCCGGTTCATGAGCGTGGTGGTGGACCGGCTCCAGTCGGCCCGCATCCGCCTGCTCGACCTGTACGGCTACCCGATGGCCCTGCCCCCGACGGGCTGACCCGGGACATCGGGCGGGGGTTCTGGCCCGGCTCGCCCCGGAAGGGGGTGATCAAGAGAAAAGCGTCCGGATTGACCTCGGCGATGACGCAAACCTCTTGATCACCGTGTGCCGTGCCGCCGGGGCGGGGCTCCGCTGTTACCCGTCTTCGGTGGGGTGCCGGGTGGCGTCGCCGTCGACGCGGCGGTGCACGATCAACTCGTCGACCTCCAGCCGACCGATGCGCAGCTCTCGGATGATCGCCCGGCGGACCACCAGCCGACCGATCGCGGCGACGGCCAGGGCTGTCGCCCCCACGGCCATCGCCCCCACGGCCATCGCCCCCACGGCGGCTGCGCCCGCCGCCCGCGCCCCGGTCGCCTGGGCCCCGGTCGCCTGGGCGCCGGTGGCCGCCGCGCCCGTCGCCCGCGCCGGGGTCAACCGGCCCAGGAGCCGATGAGACGTCCGTGATCTCCTCATGGCACCCGATCCTGTCATCATCACGCCACCCGGCGGAATGATGTCGCGGGACCACCGGGCGCCCAGTTGGCGGTCAGGCATTCCGGTCGGTGGAGCGGCGGGTCACGGGCTGTCCCACCCCGCCGGTACCCTGCCTGCGTGACCGCCGAGGATCTGCGCCCGAGCGCCGCGCCTGCCGAGGCCCTGCGCCTGCGCCCCGTGCGCGACGACGACCTGCCGCACTTCTTCGCCTTCGAGCAGGACGCGCAGGCCAACTGGGTGGCCGCGTTCGGCCCCGTCGACCCGGCGGACCGGGCGGCGTTCGACGCGCACTGGCGGCGCATCCGCGCCGACCCGGCGATCGTCACCCGCACCGTCACCGTCGACGACGCCGTCGTCGGCCACGTGGCCGCCTTCCCCGTCGACGACCAGACCGAGGTCAGCTACTGGATCGACCGGGCCCGCTGGGGTCGCGGCCACGCCACCGGCGCCCTCGCCGCCCTGCTGGCCGAGCTGCCGCGCCGCCCGGTGCGCGCCCGCGCCGCCAAGGACAACGCCGCCTCCCTCGCGGTGCTGCGCAAGTGCGGCTTCGTCGTCGTCGGCGAGGACAGCGGGTACGCCAACGGCCGCCGCGCCGTCGTCGAGGAGTGGGTCCTCGAACTGGCCGCCTGAGCTGGGCGGGCACTAGTCTCGCGGGGTGAACTGGCTGGACATGATCGGCTGGACCGGATCCGCGCTGCTGGTCTGGTCGCTGCTTCAGGCGCGCATCCTCCGCCTGCGCGCGCTCAACCTCGTCGGCTGCGTCGTGCTGATCGGCTACAACGCCGCCCTCGCCGTGTGGCCGATGGTCGGGCTGAACGTCGTGCTCGCCGTCATCAACGTGTGGTACCTGCGCAGGATGCTCGCGACCCGGCACGACGAGCAGACGTACCAGGTGGTCGAGGTCGGCGTCGACGACCAGTTCCTGGCACACACCCTGCGCGTGCACGCCGCCGACATCGCCCGGTTCAACCCCGGCTTCCACTGGGGCGAGCACACCGCCCGCCGCTCCGCGTTCCTGGTGGTCCGCGCCGACGAGGTGGTCGGGGTGGTCCTCGCGCACGCCGAGGGCGGCGACACCGCCCAGGTCGACCTCGACTACGTCACCCCGCCGTTTCGTGACTTCACCCCCGGCGAGTTCGTCTACCGGCGCAGCAGCCTGTTCACCGACCGGGGTTTCCGCCGCGTGGTCAGCCCGCCCGGCATGGTCGCCCCCTACTACCACCGGCTCGGCTTCCGCGCCGAGGACGACGCGTACGTGCTCGACCTGCCCGCCGCCGCCCGGGCCTGACCGTCCCCGACGGCGCGGCCGGCCGGCGGACACACCGGGCCTGGCCCGCGCTCGGCGGCCCGGAGGATTCGCCGACCCGCCGACGGGGCAAAGAGGGGCGTACGCCGGCCCGGGCCCGCCGGACGGCGTCACCACCGGTCGTCGCCGACCGGGGCCGTCGGAGCGAGGGAGAGAACCGGGCGTGCAGAGCTACTGGAGCCAACTGGCCCTGGTCGGAGTCCTGGTCGTCCTCAACGCGATCTTCGCCGGCAGCGAGATGGCGCTGGTCTCGCTGCGCGACAGCCAGGTCCAGCGACTCGAACGCACCGGCCGGGCCGGCCGGGTGCTGGCCCGCCTCGCCAAGGACCCGAACCGCTTCCTCGCCACCATCCAGATCGGCATCACCCTCGCCGGCTTCCTCGCCTCGGCCGCCGCGGCGGTCTCCCTGGCCAAGCCCCTCGTGCCGCTGCTCGGCGTGTTCGGCTCCGCCGCCGAGACGGTCGCGATCGTCGCGGTCACCCTGGTGCTGACGTTCGTCACCCTCGTCTTCGGCGAGCTGGCCCCCAAGCGGATCGCCATGCAGGCCGCCGAGCGCTGGGCGCTGCTGGTGGCCCGCCCCCTGGACCTGCTCGCCAGCCTCACCCGCCCCGCCGTCTGGGCGCTCGGCGCGACCAGCGACCTGGTGGTCCGCCTCGTCGGGCTCGACCCCCGGCACGAGCCGGACGAGATCGGCCCGGACGAGCTGCGCGACATCGTCGCCGGCAACCACGGCTTCACCAAGGAACAGCGGACCATCATCGCCGGGGCGGTCGAGATCACCGACCGGCGGCTGCGCGCGGTGCTCGTACCCCGGTTGCAGGTCTTCACGCTCGACAGCGGCACCACGGCGGAGGCCGCGCGGCTGGTGCTGGCCGCCACCGGGCACTCCCGCGCGCCGGTGGTGCGCCACAGTGGCCTCGACGACGCCGTCGGCGTGATCCACCTGCGCGACCTGGTCGGGGTGCCCGACGACCGGCCCGTCGACGAGTGCGCCCGCCCGCCGATGCTGCTGCCCGACTCGCTGCCGGTGGTCGACGCGCTGCGCCAGTTCAAGGCGGAACGGCAGCACATCGCCCTGGTCGTCGACGAGCGTGGCGCGGTCGACGGGATCGTCACCCTGGAGGACATCCTCGAGGAGATCGTCGGCGAGATCTACGACGAGACCGACCGGGACGTGCGCGCCGTGCGCACCGAGGCCGACGGCGCGATGCTGCTGCCCGGCACCTTCCCCGTGCACGACCTTGTCGACGTCGGCGTCGAGCTGCCCGGCCGCCCCTCCGGCGACTACACGACGGTCGCCGGCCTGGTCCTGACCCTGCTGGGGCACATCCCCACCGTGCCCGGGGAGGACGTCGCCATCGACGGCTGGGCCCTTGAGGTCGCCGACATCGACCAGCGGGCCATCACGGCGGTACGGCTGCGCCGCGTCCCCGCCCCGGCCGAGCCCGACGCCGACGCACAGCCCGACACGGAATCCGACACGGAGCCCGACGCCCAGCCCGCCCTCGACCCGGCCCGGGGCTGACCCTCAGCCCGGCCCCTCCGGCCCCTCCGGCCCCGCCGGTCCCTCCGGCTGCGCAGGCGGCCCCTCCGACGGTGGTGGCTGCCCCGGATGCGGCTGCCCCGGCTGCGCCGCGCCGAACGGGAAGCCGGGCACGGGCGGCACCAACCGGACCGCGTCGGCGGGCACCTGGCGGCTGCTGCCGCTGAGCGCCCGGGCGACCAGGCGGATCAGCCACGGCCCCGACGGGTGCCGCTCCGCGCCGATCAGCCGCCCGCTGACCCGGGCGTACCAGCGCCCGGCGACGACCACGTCGGTCAGCCGCAGCCGCCCGTCGGGGACCGCGCCGCGCACCACCACGTCCACCACCCGGCCCAGCCGCCGGCCGTGCAGGTCGTACGCGGTGCGGCCGAGCAACTCACCCGCCCGCACGCTCGGCCCCCGGGATCCGGTCGATCAGGTGCCGGCGCAGCCACTGCTCCACCGGCGAGGGGGGCAGGTCGTCGAGGCAGGCCCGCAGCCGCACCGCGCTGTCCACCCGGTCCACCAACCGGTACGGGATGCGCAGCGGCGTCACCGCCCGGTCCTCGGTGAACCGGGCGGCCACCGCGACGAGGAGCCGCCCGATCCGGCCGCCGATCCGCTGCCCGAGCGCACCCTGCCCGGTCAGCAGCGCGGCCACGTACGGCACGCCGTCGCCGTCGACGCCGAACTCCACGTCGTCGACCTTGCCGACGAGCCGGCCGTCGCGGTCGACGATCTGCCGGTCGAGCAGTTGCCGGCCGAGCTGCATCCTCACCGGCCCATCCCCATCCCCGTCACCACCGCCAGCGGGACCGCCGCCACCGACGCGACCACGATCACCAGCAGGAACACCGCCCCCAGCAGGTTCGCCAGCGGCCCGTTCACCCGGTCGCCCAGGTACGTCCGGTCGTTGGCCACGATCAGGATCGGCAGGTACGTCAGCGGCAGCACCACCGCGCTGAGGACCAGCATGTACTCCGTCAGGGTCACCGGGTCGATCGTCGTCAGCAGCACCAGCACCCCGAGCAGGACGCTGGCCAGCAGCACGCTGTGGAACCGGGCCGCCTCGCGGGGGCTCACCCACTTGCCCCACTGCCAGCCGAAATACTGGGCGGCGGCGTACGCGGCGGACAGCCCCGTCTCCAGCGCGGCGCCGAACGTGACGGCGAAGAACGCCAGCGCCGCCACCGCCAGCCCCGCCGCCCCGAACGCGAGGACGGCCGGCTGCGCCACCTGGGTGAGCGAGTCCGGCGACGCCCCGCCCGGGTGGTACACGACCGCCGCCGTGGCGATCAGCGACAGGGCGAGGAACCCGCCCACCGGGAACCCGACCAACACGCTGGACCGGGCGTCGGCCAGGTCGGCGGCGCTCCACCGCTCCTCCACGCCGCCCGAGGAGAAGAAGAACACCTCGTACGGGCTGACCGTGGAGGCGAACAACGCCACCGCCACGAACCAGTACGCGCCCCAGCCCTGCCCCGCCGCCCCGCCGTGCACCGCCGAGCGCCCGAGCTCCGCCCAGTTGGTGGGCAGCCAGAACAGCGCCACCGCGAACCCCACCAGGGCCAGCCCCGCCAGGCCGAACACCCGCTCCATCAGCTGGAAGCGCATCCGCCACAGCACCAGCCAGACCGCCGCCGCGGCCACCGGCACCCAGAGCAGATAGCTCAGCCCGGAGGCCAGTTGCAGGGCCAGCCCCACGCCGCCCAACTCGGCGGCGAGGGTCAGCACGGTCACCAGGTAGGACGCCACCAGGTTCAGCAGCGCCACCCGGGGCCCCAGCCGCTCCCGGACCAGGTCGAACACCGCCCGGCCGCTCACGGCCGCGACCCGGCCGGCCATCTCGGCGTACGCGCAGATGCCCACCACCCCGAGCAGCAGCACCCAGGCGTGCGCCATGCCGAAGCGCGCCCCCGCCTGGCTCGCCGCCACCAGGTCCCCGATGTCCACGAACCCGCCGACGGCGGAGAGCACGCCGAGCGTCGCGGCGAGGAGCTTCCTCACCTCGGGCGCGGGTCGACGGGTGCCATCGCCGCGACGATATAGGGACGTAACGCGCCTCAGGCACCGAAACGCCCGTCAGGCCCTAATCGGGCAGCGGCGCGGGGGCGAGGGTCAGCCCACGAGGTTCTGGAGACGCACCTGGCCCCGGGAGACCAGCCGCCCCGCGTCGTCGGAGATCTCCACCTGCCAGAGCTGCTGGCTGCGGCCCCGGTGCACCGGGGTGCCCACGGCCGTCAGCTCGCCCTCGCGGACCGCACGCAGGAAGTCCGTCTGGTTCGACACGCCGACCACCCGGCCCTGCGGGCCCAGCCACAGCGCCCCGCCGACGCTCGCGGCGGTCTCCACCACCGCGCAGTAGACCCCGCCGTGCTGAATGCCGTACGGCTGGTGCAGGTCCGGGCGGACCAGCCAGCGGATGACGACCCGGTCGGCGCTCGCCTCGTCGAACTTCAGGCCGAGCAGGGCGACGAAGCCCCCGGTCAGCTCGGGCATCTCCACGGCGGCTCCTCCTCGCCTCGGGAGGGCCAGCGTAGCCAACCGTGATCAGCGGCAAACCCGGTACCAGCCGGTTCCGGCGATGGGGGAGAATCGGTGACCGTGACCGACAGCAGCCTCCCGCCGACCGGGCGGGACTCTCTGACCGAAGACCTGCGGTGGCGGGGCCTCATCCAGGACTCGACCGGCCTCGACGAGCTGCGCGCGCTGCTCGACGGCGGGAGCGCCACCTTCTACGTGGGCTTCGACCCGACGGCGGCCAGCCTGCACGTCGGCCACCTCATGCAGGTCGCCACCGCCCGTCGTCTCCAGCTCGGCGGGCACCGGCCGCTGCTGCTCGTGGGCGGGGCCACCGGGCAGATCGGCGACCCGAAGGAGAGCGCCGAGCGCACGCTCAACCCGCCCGAGGTGGTGGCCGGCTGGGTCGACCGCATCCGCGACCAGCTCTCGCCCTTCGTGTCCTACGCCGGCGAGAACGCGGCGCGGCTGGTCAACAACCTGGACTGGACTGGCGAGATGTCGGTGGTCGAGTTCCTCCGCGACGTCGGCAAGCACTTCCCGGTCAACAAGATGCTGGCCCGGGAGGTGGTGAAGGCCCGGCTGGAGACCGGCATCAGCTTCACCGAGTTCAGCTACCAGCTGCTCCAGTCCCACGACTTCTACGAGCTGCACCGCCGGCACGGCTGCCAGCTCCAGTTCGGCGGCTCCGACCAGTGGGGCAACATCACCGCCGGGGTCGACTACGTCCGGCGACGGGGGGCCGGCCCCGTGCAGGCGTTCGTGACGCCGCTGGTGACCAAGGCCGACGGCACGAAGTTCGGCAAGACCGAGGGCGGCGCCGTCTGGCTCGACCCGCAACTGACCAGCCCGTACGCGTTCTACCAGTTCTGGCTCAACGCCGACGACCGGGACGTGGTCCGCTACCTGCGCTACTTCAGCTTCCGCTCGCGGGACGAGATCGAGCAGCTGGAGAAGGAGACCGCGGAGCGGCCGTCGGCCCGGCTGGCCCAGCGGGCCCTCGCCGAGGAGCTGACCGCCCTCGTGCACGGCGAGCGGGAGATGGCCCAGGCCGTCGCCGCCAGCCAGGCCCTCTTCGGCCGGGGTTCGCTGGACGACCTGACCCCGGAGACGCTGCGGGCGGCCCTGACCGAGGCCGGGCTGGTGCACGTCGACGAGTTGCCCGACGTCGCCGGGCTGCTGCGGGAGTCGGGTCTGGTGCCGAGCGCCAAGGAGGCGCGTCGGGTGATCGCCGAGGGCGGCGCGTACGTCAACAACACCCGGATCACCGAGGTGGACGCGCGGCCGACCCCGGAGGACCTGCTGCACGGCCGGTACCTGGTCCTGCGGCGCGGGAAGAAGTCGTTCGCCGGCGTGGAGCTGCGCGGATAGCGGCGCGTGGGAAGTGTGACGCGGGACGCCCCCGGCGGATTTGACGACCAATCCGTCGGGGGCGTAACTTTCTCTCTGCCAGCGCGGAACGGGCGAAACGGGGCGGAAAGCCCCCGAGGCCGGAGCGCGGCGATCGACATCGAGTCACGACGGGACTACCCGTCATGATTCGGTCCGGGCGGTGCCCCGGATCTGCCGCAGGGCGGATTTGGTGAGGCGAGACCGACCGGGTAAGGTTCACCGCCGGTAGGGAACCGGGCGAGCGTGCGGGAGACCGCAGCGGCCGGCCTGCCGGAAACCACGGGTGAAGCCGGCGCAAGCCGGTGAGCGAGTGGTGCCCGTAATTCGGGTGGAAGCGGGTCGGATCGGGATTCTCCGGTTTGACAGTGCGGAAACCGGAGGGTAACGTAGTAAAAGTGCCCGGCGCGGAAGCGGGGGGCGCGGATGGAACGAGATGCCCCGGATGGGGCCCCCGGGTGTGGGGGTTTCGGATGGTGTGTGGTTGTTCTTTGAGAACTCAACAGGGTGCTTGATAA
>NZ_JBIARA010000024.1:0-95227 GCF_042889525.1 Micromonospora sp. NPDC002575
TGGTACTGCACTCGGGAGGGTGTGGGAGAGTAGGACACCGCCGGACATTCTTTCGTTCAGGGCCACCCCGGTTGGGGTGGCCCTGAACCGTTTCCGGCCCCGAACGGCGGGGGTATCTTCGGTGATCAAGAGGTTTGCGTCAGGCTGGAGATCCACTTTGACGCAAATCTCTTGATCACCGGAGCTGGGGGCGGGGCGGGGCCAGGGGCAGGGGCGGGGCGGGATCTGGGCCGGTGGGTATCAGGAGCGGGTCTGGATTCCCTCGCGGATCTGGCGTAGCAGGTCACCGGCGGAGTCCACGGGCCGACCCGGGAACATCGCCATCGCCACGCTGCCGTGGTCCGCCCAGCCGCAGATCGCGAAGTCGCCGCCCTCGCCGGTGGTCGTGCCGCACTTCATGACCCCGCCGAGCCGGCCGGGGGAGACCTCCCGCAGGCCGGTGACCTTCCCGGTCTCGTCCGTCATGAGGCGGAACAGGGTGTCCAGGTCGCGTTCCGGCTGCCACAGCAGCGTCGTACCGCCGAAGATGAGCACCGTCCGCTTGTCGTCGGCTGGGTCCCGGTAGACGGTGCCGAAGCTGCGGTCCAGGTCGATGTCGGCGGACAGGCCGTCACGCAGGTAGTCGGCGGTGCTGCGGGCGCGTTCGCTGTCGTCCCGGCGCAGGCCGGCGACGGTGTCGGGGCTGGACAGCTCGGTGTCCTTCTGCTGCGCCACCCGCCAGCCGGCGACGCCGAGCGCGCCCACCCCGGCGAGGCCGGCAGCCAGCACCACCGCGAGGACGATGCGCCGCCGCCGGGACCGGGGCGCACGGCCGGGGCCGTCCTCCTGGCCCTGGTCACCGAGCCGGATCGGTTCCTCGGTGAGGTCGATCGGCTCGGGCTCGTCGGTGAGCGAACGCTGCGTGAGATGCGCGTCGGACATAGCCGACACCGTACGCGAACAACAGGTGGCGCACGTCAGGTCCTCGGAAGCGCTCCGTAGACTTTGAGGGTGACCGAGAGACTGGATGCCCGACGCCCCGACGCCCCGACCCTGTCCGCCCAGTACCAGCCGGGCGAGGTAGAGCAGCGGCGGTACGAGCAGTGGGTAGCCGGCGGCCGGTTCCGGGCGTCGGCCCAGAGCGACAAGCCCCCGTTCGCCGTGGTCATCCCCCCGCCCAACGTCACCGGGTCGCTGCACATGGGCCACGCCTTCGAGCACACCCTCATGGACGCGCTGACCCGGCGCAAGCGGATGCAGGGTTTCGAGGCGCTCTGGCTGCCGGGCATGGACCACGCCGGCATCGCCACCCAGAACCTGGTGGAGCGGCAGCTTGCTGGGGAGGGCCTGTCCCGTCACGACCTGGGCCGCGAGAAGTTCGTCGAGCGGGTGTGGCAGTGGAAGGCCGAGTCCGGCGGCGCGATCCTGGGCCAGATGCGTCGCCTCGGTGACGCCGTCGACTGGGACCGGGAGCGTTTCACCATGGACGCCGGCCTCTCCCGGGCCGTGCAGACCATGTTCAAGAAGCTCTTCGACGACGGGCTGATCTACCGGGCCAACCGGATCATCAACTGGTGCCCGCGCTGCCTGACCGCCCTGTCGGACATCGAGGTCGAGCACACCGACGACGAGGGCGAGCTGGTCTCGATCCGCTACTCCCCCGACGTGGTGGTGGCCACCACCCGGGCCGAGACGATGCTCGGCGACACCGCCGTGGCGGTGCACCCCGACGACGAGCGGTACCGGCACCTGATCGGCACCGAGGTCGAGGTGCCGCTGACCGGCCGGCGTATCCCGATCGTGGCCGACGAGCACGTCGACCCGGCCTTCGGCACGGGCATGGTGAAGGTGACCCCGGCGCACGACCCGAACGACTTCGAGATCGGCCAGCGGCACGACCTGCCGGCCCTGACGATCATGGACGAGCGCGGGGTGATCACCGCCCACGGCCCGTTCCAGGGCCTGGACCGCTACGAGGCCCGGCCGGCGATCGTGGCCGCGCTGCGCGAGCAGGGCCTGATCGTGGCCGAGAAGCGGCCGTACGTGCACGCCGTCGGCCACTGCTCCCGGTGCAAGACCACGGTCGAGCCGCGGCTGTCGTTGCAGTGGTTCGTCAACACCGGCCCGCTGGCGAAGGCGGCCGGCGACGCGGTGCGCGACGGCCGGGTGAAGATCGAGCCGGCCGAGCTGGCGAAGCGGTACTTCGCGTGGGTCGACAACATGCACGACTGGTGCATCTCGCGGCAGCTCTGGTGGGGCCACCGCATCCCCGTCTGGTACGGGCCGGACGGCGAGATCGTCTGCGTCGGCCCCGACGAGGAGCCGCCGACCGGCGCGGGCTGGCACCAGGACGAGGACGTGCTCGACACCTGGTTCTCCAGCGGCCTGTGGCCGTTCTCCACCCTCGGCTGGCCCGAGCAGACGCCGGACCTGGCGAAGTTCTACCCGACCAGCGTCCTGGTCACCGGCTACGACATCCTGTTCTTCTGGGTCGCCCGGATGATGATGTTCGGCCTGTACGCGATGGACGGCCGGCAGCCGTTCGACGTGGTCGCCCTGCACGGCATGGTGCGCGACGAGCACGGCAAGAAGATGTCGAAGTCGTTCGGCAACGTGGTCGACCCGCTGGACTGGATCGACCGGTTCGGCGCCGACGCGACCCGGTTCACCCTCGCCCGGGGCGCCAACCCCGGCCAGGACGTCCCGGTCAGCGAGGACTGGTGCCAGGGCTCCCGCAACTTCTGCAACAAGCTCTGGAACGCCACCCGCTTCGCGCTGATGAACGGCGCGCACGTCGACGGCCCGCTGCCCGACGCCGGGCAGCTCTCCACCGTCGACCGGTGGATCCTGTCCCGGCTGGCGCACGTCACCGCCGAGGTGGACGAGCAGTTCGAGGCGTACGAGTTCGCGAAGGTCTGCGACCTGCTCTACCACTTCGCGTGGGACGACGTCTGCGACTGGTACGTGGAGCTGAGCAAGCCGGTGCTCGCCGAGGGCGGGCCGGGGGCCGACGCCACCCGGCGGGTGCTCGGGCACGTGCTCGACCAGCTCCTGCGGCTGCTGCATCCGGTGATCCCGTTCGTCACCGAGGAGCTGTGGACCGCGCTCACCGGCGGGGAGACGGTCATGACGGCCGCCTGGCCGGCTGCCGACCGTACCGGGATCGACGACGCCGCGGAGGGCGAGGTCGGCACCGTCCAGCGGGTGGTGACCGAGATCCGGCGCTTTCGGTCCGACCAGGGCCTGCGGCCCACCCAGCGGGTCGCCGCGCGGCTCGACGGCCTGGCCGGCGCGGGCATCGCGGGCCACGAGCGGCTGATCCGGTCGCTGGTCCGGCTCGACCCGCCCGCCGACGACTTCCAGGCCAGCGCCACCCTCGCCATGCCCGGCGAGGTGAGCGTCGCGCTGGACACCCGGGGGTCGATCGACGTGGCCGCCGAGCGGGCCCGGCTCGCCAAGGACCGGGCGGCGGCCGAGAAGGAGGTCGCCCAGGCCCGGGCGAAGCTCGACAACCCGGCGTTCGTGGGGAAGGCCCCGGAGCCGGTGGTCGCCAAGATCCGGGAGCGGCTGGCCACCGCCGAGGCCGACCTGGTCCGCATCGACGCCGCTCTGGAGGCGCTGCCCTCGTGACCGACCGCACCGACCGCACCGACCGCGCCCGTGGGGGCGACGACAGCCGCACCGAGTTCGCCGAGGTGGAGGCCGCGCTCAACGGGCGCGGCTTCACCCGCATGCACTTCGAGCTGGACCGCATCGAGACGCTGCTCGACCTGCTCGGCAGCCCGCAGCGGGCGTACCCGTCGATCCACCTCACCGGGACCAACGGCAAGACCTCGACCGCCCGGATGATCGACTCGCTGCTGCGGGCGTTCGGGCTGCACACCGGCCGCTACACCAGCCCGCACCTGGAGAGCGTGCGGGAGCGGATCAGCCTCGACGGGGAGCCGGTGGGCGAGGACCGGTTCGTGGCCACGTACCGCGAGATCGCCCCCCTGGCCGAGCTGGTCGACCAGCGCTCCGCCGAGCCGCTGACGTACTTCGACATGACGACGGCCCTGGCGTTCGCGACGTTCGCCGACGCCCCGGTGGACGTCGCGGTGGTCGAGGTGGGGCTCGGCGGCGCGGAGGACGCCACAAACGTGCTCCAGGCCGGGGTGGCGGTGCTCACCCCGATCGGGCTCGACCACACCGAGTGGCTGGGCGACACGCTCACCGACATCGCCCTGCACAAGGCCGGGATCATCCACAAGGGGGCCACGGTCGTCTGCGCGGCGCAGGAGGAGGAGGCCGCCCGGCCGATCCTCGAACGCTGCGCCGAGGTCGGCGCGACCATCGCCCGCGAGGGGTCCGAGTTCGGCGTGCTGCGCCGGTCGGTCGCCGTCGGCGGCCAGGTCCTGAACATCCAGGGGCTCGGCGGGGTGTACGAGGAGGTGTTCGTCCCGCTGCACGGCGCGCACCAGGCGCAGAACGCGGCGGTGGCGCTGGCCGCCGTGGAGGCGTTCCTCGGGGCGGGGGCGAAGCGGCAACTCGACGTCGAGGCCGTACGGGAGGGCTTCGCCGCCGTCAGCTCGCCCGGCCGGCTGGAGAAGGTGCGCACGGCCCCGACGATCCTGCTCGACGGCGCGCACAACCCGCACGGGATGGCCGCGACGGTCACCGCGTTGCAGGAGGAGTTCGCGTTCAGCAAGCTCGTCGGCGTGCTCGCCGTCCTCGGCGACAAGGACGCGGCGGGCCTGCTGGAGCTGCTGGAGCCGGTGCTCGACCACCTGGTGGTCGCCCGCAACTCCTCGCCCCGGGCGATGCCGGCCGAGGAGCTGGCCGAGCTGGCCCGGGAGGTCTTCGGGTCGGACCGGGTGGAGGTGGCCGAGGAGATGCCCGACGCGATCGAGGCGGCGGTGGCACAGGCCGAGTCCGACGTGCCCGGCGAGCTGGCCGGGGTCGGCGTGCTGATCACCGGTTCGGTGGTGACCGTGGCCGACGCCCGCCGGCTGCTCAAGCGATGACGTCCCCCGGGGAACGCCCGCAGTCGCCGGAGGAGCGTCCGTCGCCGGGCGGGCCGGGCCGGTCCGGGCTGCGTAACCCCGAGGGGGCCGTGCGTGGCCTGGGCGCGGGGACGCTGGGGTTGGAAGCGCTGGTGCTGCTGCTGGCCATCCAGCCGATCCGGGTGGTCGGCGGCGAGCTGAGCGGCGCGGCCATCGCGGTGATCGTGTTGTTGGCCGTGGCGGCGGTGGCGCTCGCCGGCATGATGCGCCGCCCGTGGGCGTGGCACGCCGGCACCGTGCTTCAGGGGGCGCTGATGCTCGCCGGGCTGCTGCACTGGTCGCTGCTGGTGCTGGGGATCATCTTCGCGCTGGTCTGGGGGTACGCCCTGCACGTGCGCCGGGTGATCCTCGGCCGCTGAGCCGCCCCGTCGCCCTGCCGTGCGCCCGCCCCGTCGCCCTGCCGTGCGCTCGCCCCGCGCCGCCGCGCGGTTCGCCGCGCCGCCGCCTTCGGGGCGGGCGGCGGTTAGGAAGGGGCCCCTGCTCTACAGAATGCGTTAACAGGGGCCCTTCCTTGCACCTCAGGCGTCGGCGCGGGTGCGCCACTGGGTGAGGGCCACGCCGTGGCCGTCCGGGTCGCGGAACGCCGCCGCCCACACCTCCAGCTTGGTGCCCCGGTTGACCACCCGGGGGGCGTAGGTGAACCGGACGCCGGACTCGCGCATCCGTTCGTACGCGCCCTGGATGTCGTCGACCTCCAGGTTGACGTGGACGAGCCGGCGGCTCATGGGGGCCGCGCCAGCGACCTCGCGCAGCACCAGCCGGGTCGCCCCGGAGGCGAGCACGGCGTTGCCGGAGCCCCGGTCGACCTCGGTGAAGCCGAGGGTGTCCCGGTAGAACTCCAGCGAGCGGCCCAGGTCGGTGACCAGCAGGGTGATGCCGACGCCGCTGATCGGGGCGGCGGCGTCGGCCGGCTCGGCCTCCGGGTCGTAGCCGAAGATCGCCTCGTCCAGCTCCGCCTGGTCCAGGGGGGCCGCCCGGGCGCCCGGGTCGTCCAGCGGCACGTCGATCGGGTCGAGGGGCGGGCGGGCGTCGACCGGGTCGGCGGGCGCGGGGCCCGCGTCGATGGTCTCCACCGGAACCGTCGGTTCGAACCGCTCGTCGGCCGGGGCGAACCGCTCCTCGGTCGCCGTGAACCGCTCCTCGGCCGGGGAGCGGGGGGCCGGGGTGGCCCGGCGGGGCAACTGGCCGGCGCTGGGCTCCACCAGCGTCCCCTCGAGCACGACCGGGCCGCCGGGGCGGTGGTGCATCACGACGGGCTCCCGATCATCCGGCAGCGGGCCGAGGTCGTCGCGCAGCGGGTGGAGGTCGTCGCGCAGCGGGTCGGACGCCGGCGCGTCGCGCGGGTCGTCGTGGAAGTCGTCGTCCGCGGCGCGGTCGGCCCACGGCGGCGCCTCCTGCCCGATGAGCACCTCGTCGACGGGATCGGCCGCGGCGAACTCGGGCGGCAGGTCGGCGACGGCCGCGGCGGCGGTCTCCGCGTGGGTGGGCACGTCGTCCCACAGGACCCGGACGTGGCGCTGGTCGTCGAGGGCCACCCGGATCGGCAGGGACTGGCCGACCGACGGCCACTTCGCGACCGACACCCTCGGCTCGATGATCTTCTTCGACCGGGGCGGCATTCCCGGTGCGTCGATGACCAGTTGCAGCTCGCAGCGGCCGAACGCGTACGTGGTGGGGGGCTCGGAGGCGCTGTGCACGTGCCCGACGCCGACGACCCAGGTGCGCCCGCCGCCGCGCACGGTGGCCAGCGCGATCGCCAGCACCACCAGCGCCACGCCCAGCGCCACGATCGCCCAGCTCGTCATGCCCAGCCCGAACAGGACGACGAAGGTGGCCACGGTGCCGAGCACCGCGGCGATGAGCTTGCGTACCGGCGCGATGGGTCGGTTCCCGTCAGCCACAGTGGACCTCCCTGGAGTCAAGGGCCAGGCTAGGCCGGATCGGCGACCCAGGGAAAGAGCAGCCGCCGCGCCGGCGCCGGGACCGGGTCGCTAGGCTGACCGTACCCATGCGAGCCGCCTTCCGCGCACAGGAGGAACCCAGCGTGTCCAGCAGCAGCCCGGACGAGCGCACCCTCGTCCTGATCAAGCCCGACGCGGTCCGCCGTGGCCTGGTCGGCGAGATCCTCTCCCGCTTCGAGCGCAAGGGCCTGCGGATCGACGCCATGGTGTCCCGGACGATGGACGGCGACTTCGCCGACCAGCACTACGCCGAGCACGTCGACAAGGCGTTCTACCCGCCGCTGAAGGGCTTCATGACCGGCGGGCCGCTGGTCGCCCTCGTGCTCGCCGGTGACCAGGTCATCGAGGTCGTGCGCGGCATGATCGGCAGCACCGACGGCCGCCGGGCCGCCGCCGGCACCATCCGCGGCGACCTCTCCCTGTCGAACCGGGAGAACCTGGTACACGCCTCCGACTCGACCGACAGCGCCAAGCGCGAGATCGCGCTCTGGTTCCCCGAGCTGGGCTGACCGGCTCCGGCGCGGGTTGACCGGCTCCGAGCCGCACTGACGGGTTTCCGACCGCGCGGGCGGCGGGGCCGGTCCCACGGCCGCCTCACCCCGCCAGCCGGGTCAGCTTGTCCGGGTTGCCGATCAGGTACAGGCCGGTGATCCGGTCGCCGGCGGCGGCCACGGCCAGCGCGTACCGCCGGCCGTCGGGCCAGCGGATGACGACCCCGGGCCGGCCGTTGAGCTCGGCCGGGGCGAGCTGGGGCGCGGGCCGGCGGCGGGGCCCGTGGACGCCGGCGAAGAAGCGGGCGACCCGGTCCGCCCCGCGCACCGGGTTGCGGGCCGACCGGACCCGCCCGCCGCCGTCGGCCCACACCGTGACGTCGTCGGCCACCAGGGCGGTCAGCCGGGCCAGGTCGCCGTCGCGGGCGGCGGCGAGGAACGCGTCGAGCAGCCGCCGCTGCTCGCCCGGGCTCGCGGTGAAGCGGCGGCGGCCCGCGGCGACCCGGTCCGTCGCCCGGTGGTGCAGCTGCCGGCAGTCCGCCGCCGACCGGCCGAGGATCTCGGCGATCTCCGCGAACGGCAGCGCGAACGCGGTGCGCAGCACGTACACGGCGCGTTCCGGCGCGGTCAGCCGCTCCAGCAGGTGCAGCAGCGCCAGGGAGAGCGAGTCGCGCAGCTCCGCGTGCTCGGGTGGCCCGAAGGGTGGTTCGACCGGCGGCCCGAAGGGCGAGGGCGCGGTGGCCACCGGCTCGGGCAGCCACGGACCGACGTACGTCTCCCGGGCCGCCTGCCGGGCGCGGAGCCGGTCGATCGCGAGCCGGGTGACCACCCGGGACAGGTAGCGGCGCGGCTCGGCCACGGCCGCCCGGTCGACGTCGAGCCACCGCAGGTAGGCGTCCTGGAGCACGTCCTCGGCGTCGTGCAGGCTGCCGAGCAGCCGGTACGCCAGCCCGAGCAGCATCGGCCGGTGCGCATCGAGCGTGCCGGCCGCCCCCGTCGTGCCGGCCGCCCCCGTCGTGCCGGCCGCCCCCGTCGTGCCGGCCGCCCCCGTCGTGCCGGCCGCCCCCGTCGCGTCGGCTGCCGTCGTGCCGGCCGGCTGCGGGGCCGGCGCGCGGCCGGGCCGGCACCCGCCCCCGGCCAGCCGCGCCCCCGCCGCCGTCACTCGTCCGTCGACGGGCGGCGGCGGGTGGCCGCCACGATCCGGTTCCACACGTTGATGGTGGCGATCGCGACCGTCAGGTCCGCCAGCTCCTTCTCCGACCAGACCTTCGCGGCGGCGTCCCACACGTCGTCGGGCACCCCGTGCTCGCCGAGGCGGGTGAGCGCGTCGGTGAGCGCGAGCGCGGTGCGTTCCCGCTCGTCGAAGAAGGGGGCCTCCCGCCAGGCGGCCACGGCGAACAGCCGCCGGCTGGACTCGCCCGCCGCGAGGGCGTCGCGGCTGTGCATGTCCACGCAGAACGCGCAGCCGTTCAGCATGGACGCCCGGAGCTTCACCAGCTCCAGCACGGTGTGGTCGACGTTGTCCCGGGCATAGCGCTCCAGCCCGGACACCGCCCGGTACGCGTCCGGCGCCACCGCCGTCAGGTCGATCCGGCTCATCGTGCCTCCCATCGTCGTGAGCATGCACCCGTCACGACGGGCGGCGGGGGCCCGGATGTGACGGATCGCGGTTGTGACGCGCGTCATCCACGTGCCGTGCGGGTGCCGGCGGCCCCGACTGGTCAGCCGGCCTTCCCCCGCCGGCCATGCGGTCCGCCGCAACAGCACACCTGCCCCCGGTACACCACTGGTGACCAACTTCCCGTGGAGGGGACAGATGACTTCTCTCGACCGACGTACCCTGCTGCGTGCCGGCCTCGCGACCGGGGCGGGCCTGGCCGGCGGCGCGCTGTTCGGCGCGGCCGGCGCCCAGGCTGCCGGTGCCGGCGCGAACCCGCCGGCCGGCGTGCCCGCCTGGCGGCCCGCCGGCCGGCCGGTGCTCACCCACGGCGTGCAGAGCGGCGACGTCACGGCCGACTCGGCGCTGGTGTGGACCCGCGCCGACCGGCCGGGCCGGATGTGGGTGGAGGTGAGCCGCCGGCCCGACCTGCGGGGCGCGCGACTGCTGCGCGGGCCGGTGCTCGACCCCTCCGCCGATTACACCGGCCGGGTGCGGGTGCGTGGGCTGCCGTGCGGCGAGCGGCTGCACTACCGGGTGTCAGTGGAGAGCCTGGACCGGCACGGGGTACGCAGCGAGCCGCTGGTCGGCTCGTTCGCCACCGCGCCCGGCGCGCACGGCCGGCGGGGCGTGCGGTTCGTCTGGACCGGCGACATCGCCGGGCAGGGGTGGGGCATCGCCCCCGACTTCGGCGGGATGCGGATCTTCCAGGCGATGCGGGCCGTCCGCCCCGACTTCTTCCTGTGCAGCGGCGACACCGTGTACGCCGACGGGCCGCTCGCCGAGTCGGTGACGCTGCCCGACGGCCGGATCTGGCGCAACCTGGTCACCCCGGAGAAGAGCAAGGTCGCCGAGACCCTCGCCGAGTACCGGGGGCAGTTCGCCTACAACCTGCTCGACGAGCACCTGCGCGCGTTCGTCGCCGAGGTGCCGCAGGTCAACCAGTGGGACGACCACGAGGTGACCAACAACTGGTATCCCGGGGAGGTCCTGGCCGATGCCCGCTACACCGAGCAGCGGGTGGACGTGCTCGCCGCGCGGGCCCGGCAGGCGTTCGGCGAGTGGCTGCCCGTGCCGGCGGGCGGGCCGCTGTACCGGAAGCTGTCGTACGGGCCGCTGCTGGACGTGTTCGTGCTGGACATGCGCACCTACAAGGACCCGAACGACGGCAACACGTACGCCGACCCGTCGCGTGGCCTGCTCGGCCCGGAGCAGCGGGCGTGGCTGGTCCGGGAGCTGAAGCGGTCCCGGGCGACGTGGAAGGTGATCGCCAACGACCTGCCGGTCGGCCTGGTGGTGCCGGACGGGGCGGCGCAGGAGGGCGTGGCGCAGGGCGACCCCGGCGCGCCCGCCGGGCGGGAGCTGGAGTTCGCCGAGGTGCTGGGGGCGGCGCACCGGGCCGGGGTGACCGGCATCGTGTTCCTCACGGCCGACGTGCACTACACGGCGGCGCACCACTACGACCCGGCGCGGGCGGCGGTGGCCGACTTCACCCCGTTCTGGGAGTTCGTCTCCGGGCCGGCGCACGCGGGCGCGTTCGGGCCGAACGCCCTGGACGGCACGTTCGGCCCCAAGGCGGTCTTCGTGAACGCCCCGCCGCGGGCGAACACGTCGCCGGCGGAGGGCTTCCAGCACTTCGGCGAGGTGGCCATCGACGGGGAGTCGGGCGCGTTCACGGTGCACCTGCGCGACCGCGACGGCGCGTCGCTCTGGACCACCACCCTGCCCGCCCCGGGCCGCTGACCTGATCTTGGACAGTTGTCGTCGCGCGGACGGCAACTGTCCAAGGTCTGAAGGCGGGGCGGGGGCGGGCGGGGGCGCGGTCAAGTCGGCGGCGGGCGACGCCGGGGATCGCGTATCCTTGACCCTCAGTAAGGCGACGACCCGGCCATCACCGGCGAGCCTCCGGAAGAACAGCCGGCGCGAACCGGCCCAGTAGAACCGGACGGGTCCGGCCCGTCACAGCCGGCAACGAGCGGGCGGTCGATCCTGGCCGTCAAGCGGGGTGGTACCGCGGGCCTGCCCCGGCGCGCCGGTGACGGCGTACCGGAAAGGGCTCGTCCTCGCAGACCCACACTGAGTGAGCTGCGCGAGGAGAGCGACCCCCGATGGCCTATCCGTTGCACGACCCGACCGCCGCCGGCGTCCCGGCGAGCCCCGACCTGCCCGCGGTCGAGCGCCGGGTGCTGGAGCACTGGGCGGCCGACAAGACCTTCGAGGCGTCCGTCGAGGCCCGCCCCGCCGGTGACGACGGCAAGAACGAGTACGTCTTCTACGACGGCCCGCCGTTCGCCAACGGCCTGCCGCACTACGGCCACCTCTTCACCGGGTACGTCAAGGACGCGGTGCCCCGCTACCAGACGATGCGCGGCCGGCACGTCGAGCGGCGCTTCGGCTGGGACTGCCACGGCCTGCCCGCCGAGGTCGTCGCCGAGAAGCAGCTCGGCATCACCAGCAAGGCGGAGATCCTCGACCTGGGCGTGGCCCGGTTCAACGAGGCGTGCCGCACCAGCGTGCTGGAGTTCACCCAGGACTGGGAGCGGTACGTCACCCGGCAGGCCCGCTGGGTCGACTTCGCCAACGACTACAAGACCCTCGACCTGGACTACATGGAAAGCGTCATGTGGGCCTTCAAGACCCTGCACGACAAGGGCCTGGTCTACGAGGGCTTCCGGGTGCTGGCGTACTGCTGGCGGTGCGAGACCCCGCTGTCCAACACCGAGACCCGGATGGACGACGTCTACAAGGACCGGCACGACCCCACGCTGACGGTGTGGTTCGAGCTGACCGCCGACGACTCGGCCCCCGAGCTGCTGCGCGGGCCGGTGCGGCTGGGCGTGTGGACCACCACGCCGTGGACGCTGCCGTCGAACCTGGCGCTCGCCGTCGGCCCCGACATCGAGTACGCGGTGCTGGAGCGCGACGGCGACCGTTTCGTCGTGGGCGCGGCGCGGCTGGGCGCGTACGCGAAGGAGCTGGAGGGCTACGAGCAGGTCGGCACCGTGCACGGCCGGGACCTGGTCGGCCGCCGCTACACCCCGCTGTACGACTTCCTCGTCGAACCGGCCGGCGGGAACGCGTACCAGGTGCTCGGGGCGGAGTTCGTCACCACCGAGGACGGCACCGGGATCGTCCACCTCGCCCCGGCCTTCGGCGAGGACGACCAGAACGTCTGCAACGCCGCCGGCATCCCGACCGTCGTCACCGTCGACGACCACACCCGGTTCACGGCGCTGGTTCCGCCGTACCAGGGCGAGCAGGTGTTCGACGTCAACAAGCCGGTGATCCGGGAGCTGAAGGAGCGGGGGGTGGTGCTGCGGCAGGACACCTACACCCACTCCTACCCGCACTGCTGGCGCTGCGACACCCCGTTGGTCTACAAGGCGGTGTCGTCGTGGTTCGTGGCGGTGACGCGGTTCAAGGACCGCATGGTCGAGCTGAACCAGCAGATCAACTGGACGCCGGGGCACATCAAGGACGGCTCGTTCGGCAAGTGGCTGGCCAACGCCCGGGACTGGTCGATCAGCCGCAACCGGTTCTGGGGCTCGCCGATCCCGGTGTGGAAGTCGGACGACCCGAACTATCCGCGCGTCGACGTGTACGGGTCGCTCGACGACATCGAGCGGGACTTCGGCGTACGCCTGACCGACCTGCACCGGCCGGCGGTGGACGACCTGGTACGCCCCAACCCGGACGACCCGACCGGCAGGTCGACGATGCGCCGGGTGCCGGAGGTGCTGGACTGCTGGTTCGAGTCCGGCTCGATGCCGTTCGCCCAGGTGCACTACCCGTTCGAGAACCGTGACTGGTTCGAGCACCACTACCCGGGCGACTTCATCGTGGAATACATCGGGCAGACCCGCGGCTGGTTCTACACCATGCACGTGCTGGCCACGGCGCTGTTCGACCGGCCGGCGTTCCGCAACTGCCTCAGCCACGGCATCCTGCTCGGCTCGGACGGGCGCAAGATGTCCAAGAGCCTGCGCAACTACCCGGACGTCTACCACATCTTCGACTCGTACGGCTCCGACGCGATGCGCTGGATGCTGATGTCGTCGCCGGTGCTGCGCGGCGGGGACATGCCGGTCACCGAGGGCGCGATCCGCGACGCCGTCCGGCAGGTGCTGCTGCCGCTGTGGAACGTCTGGTACTTCTTCTCGCTCTACGCCAACGCCGACGGGTACACGGCGCGCCGGCGGGTGGACTCCACCCACCTGCTCGACCGGTACGTGCTGGCGAAGACGAACGAGCTGGTCGCCACGGCGCAGGCGCAGCTCGACGCGTACGACATCTCCGGGGCCTGCGCCACGGTCCGGTCGTTCCTCGACGCGCTGACCAACTGGTACGTCCGCCGGTCCCGCGACCGGTTCTGGTCCGGCGACGCCGACGCGTTCGACACGCTCTGGACGGTGCTGGAGACGCTGTGCCGGGTGGTGGCCCCGCTGACGCCGCTGACCGCCGAGGAGATCTGGCGCGGCCTCACCGGCGAGCGGTCGGTGCACCTGACCGACTGGCCGGCGGCCGAGGAGTTCCCCGCCGACCACGAGCTCGTCGCGGCGATGGACGCCGTCCGGGACGTCTGCTCGGCGGCGCTGTCGCTGCGCAAGGCCAAGGGGCTGCGGGTGCGGCTGCCGCTGTCGAAGCTGACCGTGGCCTCGCCGGTGGCGGCGCAGCTGCGCCCGTTCGCCGACCTGGTCGCCGACGAGGTCAACGTGAAGGCCGTGGAGTTCTCCGAGGAGGTCACCAGCTACTGCCAGCAGGTGCTGACCGTGGTGCCCCGGGCGCTCGGGCCCCGCGTCGGCAAGCAGGTGCAGCAGGTGATCAGGGCGGTCAAGGCGGGCGAGTGGGAGCTGGTCGACGGCGCGCCCGTCGCCGCCGGCGTCACCCTCGCCGAGGGCGAGTACGAGCTGCGCCTCGTCGCCGCCGACGCGGAGCACTCCGCGCCGCTGCCCGGCGGCGAGGGCGTGGTCGTGCTCGACACCGAGGTCACCCCGGAGCTGGCCGCCGAGGGGCTGGCCCGCGACGTGGTGCGGGTGGTCCAGCAGGCCCGCCGCGACGCCGACCTGGACGTGTCGGACCGGATCGCGCTGACGCTGGCGGCCTCGGCGGAGGTCCGGGCGGCGGTGGCGGCGTACCGGGACTTCGTGGCCCGCGAGGTGCTCGCCGACGCCATCGAGGTGGTGGCGGAGGACGCCGACCTCGCCGGCCGGGCCGACCGCGCGGGCTTCGCCGGCGAGGTCGGCGACGGCGACCGCGTCACGGTGGTGGTGCGCCGCGCCTGAGGTGCAAGGAGGGGTCCCCTGTTAACGCTTTCTGTATAGGAGGGGGCCCCTCCTAACTGCCCCGGGCCGCGTCGCGCGATGGCCCGGGGCGGTGCCGGCCATCCGAGCGGGCGTGGCGGTCACGGAGCGGGCGCGGCGGCGACCCGTGCGGGCGGGCTCGACAGCGTCGGCTAACGTGACAACACCCGTGCCAGCACGGACCACCGGTATCGGCCGACCGCTGGTTACCGGCCCGACCGGCCGTCCCCGCACGACCGCCTGTCCCAGCACGACCCCGGAGGACCAGTGCCGCTGCTCTACACCATCGGCAAGCTCACCGTGGCGCCCACGCTCCGGTTGGCGTTCCGACCGACCGTGGAGGGTCTCGAGCACATCCCGGCGACCGGTGGCGCGATCTTCGCCGGCAACCACCTCTCGGTCGCCGACGAGCTGTTCCTCGGCACGGTCGTGCCCCGGCACCTGGCGTTCTGGGCGAAGTCGGAATACTTCAAGGGCACCGGTGTGAAGGGCGCCTTCTCCAAGTTCGTGCTCACCGGCCTGGGGGCGATCCCCGTCGAGCGGGCCGGCGGCCGGGCGGCGCTGTCCGCGTTCGACGCGGCGATCCCGGCCCTGCGGGGCGGCGACCTGGTCGCCGTCTACCCGGAGGGGACCCGCTCGCCCGACGGGCGGCTCTACCGGGGGCGCACCGGCGCCGCCCGGCTGGCCGTCGCGGCCGGCGTGCCGATCGTCCCGGTCGGCATGATCGGCACCGACAAGGCCCAGCCGATCGGCGCCCGGGTGCCCCGGCCGGGTAGGTCGAAGATCATCGTCCGGTTCGGCAAGCCGCTGGACTTCACCGGCCGCCCCGACGACCGGACGTCGCTGCGCGAGATGACCGACGAGCTGATGAGCGAGATCCAGAAGCTCACCGGCCAGGAGTACGTCCCGCGCTACGCCCCGCCGCGCGCCAACTCGCCGGCCGCAGGCGAGCCCCCGGCCGGGGCCTGACCCGCCGCCCGGGCGTGCCCGGCCTCCCGGGCCGCGCCGTGCCTGCGGGGCGGATCGTCACGGCGCGTCGTTGCCTCGCTGGCGTTCCTGCGCCACGACCCGGTCGACGTCCGCGAGGCGGTCCAGCTGCTTCATCGTGCGGGCCATCCGGGCGTTCGCCGGGATCCGGTCGCGGTTGCGGTGCAGGAACGCCCAGTACCCCGCCGTGTACGGGCACGCACCTGCGCCGAGACGCTTCCGCGGGTCGTACCGGCAGCCGCCGCAGTAGTCGCTCATCCGGTTGACGTACGCGCCGCCGGAGACGTACGGCTTGGTGGTCATCCGGCCCAGGTCGGCGTACTGGCTCATGCCGACCACGTTGGCGGTCATCACCCACTCGTAGCCGTCCACGAAGCGGGTGTGGAACCAGTCCACCAGCTCGGCCGGCCGCCAGCCACGTTGCAGGGCGTAGTTGCCGAGCACCATCAGCCGGGGAATGTGGTGCACCCAGCCGTGGTCGCGCACCCCGGCCAGCACGTCCGACAGGCAGTGCGCCTGCACCGCGTCGGCGTCCAGCTCCTGGAACCAGCGGGGCACCGGGCGGCGGGCGGCGAGCGCGTTGCTGCGCCGCCACCCGGCGCCGAAGTGCCAGTACAGGTGCCACACGAAGTCCCGCCAGCCCAGGATCTGCCGCACGAAGCCCTCCACGCTGGCCAGCGGCGCGCCCTGGCTGCGGTACGCCTGCTCCGCGCCCCGGACCGCGTCGAGGGGGTCGAGCAGCCCGAGGTTGAACGAGGAGGAGAGCATGCTGTGCGCCAGCCACGGGTCGGTGGAGAGCATCGCGTCCTCGTACGGGCCGAAGGCGGGCAGCCGGTGCCGCAGGAAGTGGCGCAGCCGGGCCTGGGCCTCCTTCGTGGTGGCCGGGAAGCGCCGTGGCCCGTCCCGGCCGACGAACCGAATGCCCTCCCGTTCCCAGCGGTCGAGGTCGGCGCGGACCTCGGCGTCGATGTCGTCCTCCTTCGGCACCGGCGCGGCGGGGACGGCGAGCCTGCCCTCCTTCGGCGGCGGCTCCCGGTTCTCGACGTCCAGGCTCCACCGGCCGCCGACCGGCTCGTCGCCGTCGACCAGCACCCGGTGGTGCTCGCGGGCGAACCGGTAGAACGCCTCCATCCGCAGCGCGCCGCGCCCCCCGCCGGCCCACTCGGCGAAGTCGTCGAGGCTGGTGACGAAGCCGCGCGGCGGCAGCACGGTCACCCCGTCCTGCCGGCGGACGAACTCCAGGGCCCGCCGGGAGGTGGGATGGCAGACCTCGACCGGCTCGCGGACCCGACGCAGCCCCTCCGCGTACGTCTCGGTGCGCAGGTAGGTGGCTTGCGCGCCGAGTTCGGCGGCGCGGTGGCGCAGCGCGGAGAGGATCAGGTGCGCCTTCTGCCGGTGGTAGACGCGGCGGCGGAAGACCGCCTTCGACTCGATCAGCAGGACCGGCTGGCGGCGGTCGTCGAGGAAGTGCGGCCCCAGCTGATCGGCGAAGAGCCAACGCCGCGACATGCCCCGATTGTGGCCCGGGCCGGTCGCCGTTCGGCCCGGAAGCCGGAAACCCGAGCGCCGGGACCACCGGTGCCGGTCCGCCGTCCGCCGGCCGTTGGCCCCCGCCGGCCGCCGGCCGCCGGAGAATCTTGGACAGTTCCCGTACGGAGCGGACGACAAGTGTCCAAGAATCCGGTGCCCGGTCGGGCGGGGCGCGTCACGTCGCGCTGGAGCCCACCTGCTGCGGGGTGATGATCTGTTCGCGCATCTCGTCGAGCAGCCGGGCGCTGTCGTCCACGGAGAGCTGGGAGAAGATCCCGTTGGTGAGGCTGCCGTGGTCGACCGAGGTGCAGACCACCACGTCTGTGCCGTCGAGCGCGCCGACGGCGCAGCGGGCGAACCGCCCCCGCACGTCGGTGTCGACCACCTGGGGATCGCCGAGTTGGTATCGCGGCTTGAGCCGGGCCAACTCGTCGTCCGCGTCGCTCTCGGGGGTCAGCCGGAAGCCGGTGCCGCCGAACACGACGGCGGGCTTGCCGGCCGACGAGACGTACACGCCGGCGAAGGTGTCCTCGGCCAGGAGGTGCGCCTCGCGCGTCTCGGCCTCGAGCTGATTCGCGGTGGTCTTGCTGCGGGCGTCCTCGCGCAGCGACAGGTCGGCGATCTGCGCCGGCAGCGCCGCCTTCGCCGGATACTGCTCCCACATCGGCTTCACCCAGTACGCGGGGCAGCCGCAGCAGCAGGCGATGCTCAGCAGCAGCACCCACGGCCAGCGCCGCCGGCGTCGGCGGGGCGCCTTCGGCGCGGGCGGGGGAGGGGCGGGCCGGCGTTGCTGCGGAGGCGGTGGCGGCGGTGCCACCGGGCGGGCCGCGGGCGGCGACACCGGCCGAGCCGGCGGCGACACGGGTCGGGGCGGCGACACCTGCCGGGCTGGCGGCGGCAGCGGCTGGGCCATGGGCGGCGGCGCGGACCGGGCGGCCGGCGGGGGGCTCACGGGCCGGGCCGCGGGCGACACGGGCCGGGCCGGCTGCGGCGGGGTCACGGGGTGGGACGCCGCCGGGGTGCCGCGACCGACGACGGGCGCCGAGCCGGCCGCCGGCCCCGGATACCGCCGGGTGGGTGGCGTCGCGGGATGCGGCGTGGTCGGCGGCAGCGGGGGCAGCTCGGCGGCGTGCAGGTCCCAACTGCCGGTGTCCACGCCGGCCCAGGGGTCCACCGGAACCTGGCTCTCCGGGGGCGGCAGCGGCCCGTGCCCGACCGGTGCGGGCGGCGGCGGAGCCGGGGTCGGTGGCGCAGGGGCGGGCGGGGTGAACATGACGGACTCCCCCCAGCTCCGCTTGCGCGGGGCCGGCGGCGGGACCGATGCGGACCCGCGCAAGCGGGGCGCAGGCGGCTCGGCGGCGGCGGGGTCGACGGTCGTCCGGTCCGGACGCGGGTCCAGCTTCGTGGCGTCCGGGCGGGCGGCGGATTCCGGGGCGTCCGGGCCGGTGTCCAGCCTCGTGGCGTCCGGGCGCGGGTCCAGCTTCGCGTCCGGGTGGGCGTCGATCCTCGTCGGGTCCGGGGTGGGGGTCGGCCTGCTGGCTCTGGCGCGGCCCGGGGCGAAGGCCGGCGGGGTCACGCCGGCCCGGCCGAGGGCGGGCCGCGGCGGCGTGGGCTCGACCCTGGTCGGGTCCGGGCCGGACAGCGGCGGGGTGGCGGAGCCGACCGGTCGAGGTGGCGCGGGAGGTGCCCCGTGGGCGCCGGCCGGATCGACCCGGGTGGGCTCCGGCCCCGGCGACGACCCGGGCTCCGGCGAGGCGTCCGCGACCGGGACGGTCGCCTCGGCGGCCCCGCCGTCGGGGAGCGCGGCGGTCCTGGTCGCGTCGGTTCCGTGGTCGATCGCCCCGTCGGTCACCTCCGTCCTGTCGCCGGTCGCCACCGCCTCGTCGCCGGTCGCCACCGCCTCGTCGCCGGTCGCCGCCGGCTCGTCGTCGGTCGCTACCGGCTCGTCGTCGGTCGCTCGGTCGGTCGCCGAACCGTCGGCCCTCACCTCACCGTCGGCCCTCGTCGTGCCGCCGGTCGGCGGCGCTCCGTCGGCGCCTGTCGCGCCGTTCGTCCTCGGCTCACCGTCGGTCGGCGTCTCCGGATCGGTCGGCGCGTGCTCGACGGCCGCCGTCTCGACCGGGGCCGTCGTGTCGTCGGTCGCCGTGGAGCCGGTCGCCGTCGTGTCGGTCGCCGTCGTGTCGGTCGCCGTGTCGTCGGTCGCCGGCTCGGCGGAGGGGACCTGCACGGCATCGACCGGCTCGACCTGCTGGGTGTCGACCTGCTCGGTGTCGGTCTGCCCGGCCTGCGTGGGGTCGGCCTGCCCGCTGTCGGTCGGCTCGGCGGAGCCGCGCGGGGCCGGTGCGACCGGCGATGGTACGGGGGAGGGGGCCGCCTCGTCGGCGACCGCCGGATCCTGGGCCCGGTCGACGGCCGGGGTGCCCCCGTCGGCCGGTCGATCTGCTCCCGGCTGCGGGTGCGGCATCGCGGCAATCTCCTCTCGCGCCGGTCCGAGGTTAGTACCGGCGTGCCACCGGCGGCGATCCGCCCACGTGCGGGGCGGCCGTGGCCAGGTTCATGGTTCGCGCGTGGACGCCGCGAGCCGGGAGACCGCCCAGCGGTGGCCGGGCCGCGCCGCACGGCCGGGCGTTCTTCCGGGTGGGGCCGGGCAGGCGGTGGGCGCGACGCGGCGGGCGGTGGGTGGCCGCGTACCCTTGGGCATCATGAGCGTTCCGTCCACCACGCCGCGTCCCGCCGTGGAGCCGTCGATCTGGCCCCGTCTGGAGCCGCTGCTGCCCCAGGTGACCAAGCCCATCCAGTACGTCGGTGGCGAGCTGGGCGCGGTGGTCAAGGGCTGGGACGCCGTGGCCGTGCGCTGGGCGCTGATGTATCCCGACGCGTACGAGGTGGGCCTGCCCAACCAGGGCGTGCAGATCCTCTACGAGGTGCTCAACGAGCTGCCCGACGTGCTGGCCGAGCGGACGTACGCGGTCTGGCCCGACCTGGAGAAGCTGATGCGCGCCCACGGCGTGCCGCAGTTCACCGTCGACGCCCACCGCTCGGTGCGCGACTTCGACGTGTTCGGCGTCTCGTTCTCCACCGAGCTGGGCTACACCAACCTGCTCACCGCGATCGACCTGGCGGGCATCCCGCTGCTGGCGGCCGACCGCACCGATGCCGACCCGGTGATCGTGGCCGGCGGGCACGCCGCGTTCAACCCGGAGCCGATCGCCGACTTCGTCGACGCCGCCGTGCTCGGCGACGGCGAGGAGGCGGTGCTGGAGATCACCGCGATCGTCCGGGAGTGGAAGGCCGAGGGCTTCCCGGGCGGCCGGGACGAGCTGCTGCTGCGGCTGGCCCGCACGGAGAGCGTCTACGTGCCGCGCTTCTACGACGTGGACTACCTGCCCGACGGCCGCATCCAGCGGGTGGTGCCGAACCGGGCGGACGTGCCGTTCCGGGTGCACAAGCGCACGACGATGGACCTGGACGCCTGGCCGTACCCGAAGAAGCCCCTGGTCCCGCTCGCCGAGACCGTGCACGAGCGGTACGCGGTGGAGATCTTCCGGGGCTGCACCCGGGGTTGCCGGTTCTGCCAGGCGGGCATGATCACCCGTCCGGTGCGGGAGCGCTCGATCACCACCGTGGGGCAGATGGTGCAGCAGGGGCTGGAGTTCTCCGGCTTCCACGAGGTGGGCCTGCTGTCGCTGTCGTCGGCCGACCACTCGGAGATCGGCGACATGTGCTCGGGCCTGGCCGAGCAGTACGCGGGCACGAACGTCTCGCTGTCGCTGCCGTCGACCCGGGTGGACGCGTTCAACATCGACCTGGCGCAGGAGTTGTCGCGCAACGGCCGGCGCACCGGGCTGACCTTCGCCCCCGAGGGCGGGTCGGAGCGGATCCGCAAGGTCATCAACAAGATGGTGTCGAAGGAAGACCTGATCCGCACCGTCGTCACCGCGTACACCAACGGCTGGCGGCAGGTGAAGCTCTACTTCATGTGCGGGCTGCCCACCGAGACCGACGCCGACGTCCTGGAGATCGCGGACATGGCGCACGAGGTGATCCGGGCGGGCCGGGCCGCCACGGGCAGCAAGGACATCCGCTGCACGGTCTCCATCGGCGGGTTCGTGCCGAAGCCGCACACCCCGTTCCAGTGGGCGGCCATGGAGCGGCCGGAGGTCATCGACGGCCGGCTGCGGCTGCTCAAGCAGGCGATCAACGCCGACCGTTCGCTCGGCCGGGCGATCGGCTTCCGCTACCACGACGGCGAGCCGTCGCTGATCGAGGGCCTGCTCAGCCGGGGCGACCGCCGGGTCGGCGCGGTCATCCGGCGGGTGTGGGAGAACGGTGGCCGGTTCGACGGCTGGAGCGAGCACTTCTCGTACCAGCGATGGGTGGACGCCGCCGCCGAGGTGCTGCCGGCCTTCGGCGTGGACCTCGACTGGTACACGACCCGGCAGCGCGACGAGCTGGAGGTCCTGCCCTGGGACCACCTGGACTCGGGCCTGGACAAGGACTGGCTCTGGCAGGACTGGCAGGACGCCCTGTCCGAGTACGAGCAGGACGACTGTCGGTGGACCCCGTGCTTCGACTGCGGCGTCTGCCCGTCGATGGACACCGAGATCCAGATCGGCCCCACGGGCAGGAAGCTGCTCCCGCTGACCCCGATCAACGGTGCCGGGCTGCGGATTCCCGCCCCCACCCCGCAGTGATCCCCCGCGCGGGATGATCAACCGATCCGAGGAGCACGACGATCAGTAGGAAACCACAGCCGGAGGGCGGGCAGGCGCCGGTCGTCCAGCGCGTCCGCATCCGGTACGCCAAGCGTGGGCCGTTGCGGTTCACCTCGCACCGCGACTTCGCCCGCGCGTTCGAGCGGGCGCTGCGGCGGGCCGGGGTGCCGATCGCCTTCTCCCAGGGCTTCACCCCGCACCCCAAGATCTCGTACGCCAGCGCGGCGCCGACCGGGGTGGCCAGCGAGGCGGAGTACCTGGAGATCGGGCTGCGGGAGCCGGTCGACCCGGGGCAGCTCCGGGCGGCGCTGGACGCCGCGCTCTCGCCCGGCCTCGACGTCCTCGACGCGGTCGTCGCCGCCGGGGGCAGCTTGGCCGACCGGATCGAGGCGTCGCACTGGCGGATCGAGCTGCCGGAGGTGGAGCCGGCCGTGCTGGAGCGCGCCGTGGCCGCCTTCACCGCGGCCGGGGAGGTTCAGGTCGAGCGGATGACGAAGCAGGGGCGGCGCACCTTCGACGCCCGGGCGGCAGTCATGAAGATCGATGTAGTCCGGTCCGTCGAGACGCCTTCCGGGGTACCGGGCGTGTCGTGTGCGATACTCGAACTGGTCGTCCGGCAGGTCACCCCGTCCGTACGACCCGATGACGTCCTTTCCGGCCTGCGCGCGGTGGCCGACCTGGAGCCGCCGGTCTCCCCGAGGGTGATCCGGCTGGCGCAGGGCACGCTGACCGCACAGGGCGAGATCGTCGATCCGTTGGACGCGGATCGCGACGGGGCAGCCATCGTGTGAGCGTTGACCGACGGTCAGCGTTCTGGCAGGCAGACTTCGGCGGTCGCGCAGCTCGCGCGCCCGGCGGAAACACTTTTGCGGCGACCCTGCGTGGCAGCGCTCACCCGCGCCCGGGGCAGCCAGAACTGGAGAACGTCCATGCTCGAGAACGAGCCCGAGGGCGGCGAACGGACCGGTTCCCAGCCGGCCGGCGAGACCGCTGACCGCACCACCGACACCGGCCGCGCCAGCGGTGACACCGTCACCGGTACGGCGGACCTCGCCGCGGGCGGGCCTACCGCCGAGGGCGCGGCCCCGGCCGGCGGCCCCACCGCCGCACAGGGCGAGGCCGCCGGGGAAGCCGCCGCAGGGACGCCGGCCGCGCCACCCCGCAAGCGGGCCACCCGTCGGCGGGCCACCCCGCTTAACCAGCCGGAGCAGACCGAGGCACCGGTGGAGGCGTCCACCTCCGCCGGCTCGGCCAGCGGGGAGGCGCCGCAGGCCGAGGTCTTCGCCCCGGTCGCCGGTGAGCTGGAGGAGACGCCGAAGACGCCGCGCCGACGCCGGAAGGCGACCACCGCGAAGGCCACGGAGGAGCCGATCGTCGCCGCCGCCGCGGAGGAGGCCGGCGCGGAGGTCGTACCCCCGGTCAAGGTCACTCGGACCCGCCGCCGCAAGGCCGCCGCGCCCGCGGCGGAGGCCCCGGCAGCCGAGGCGGCCGTCGGCGAGGCCGAGGGCGCCGCGGCGGGCGAGCGGCCCGACGAGCAACCTGCGGAGGCCGCCCCGACGCCGGCCGCGGCCGAGCCGTCGGCCGCTGCCGCAGCTCAGCCGGATGCTGCCGCTGCCGGCGGCTCCGTCGACCAGCCGGCCGCCGGCGCGACCGAGGCCAGCCAGCCGGCCGCTTCCGGCCAGCCTGCTTCCGGCCGGGCCGCCGCCGGGCGTGGCCGCCGCCGGTCCAGCGGCGCGGAGAACCGTTCCGGGGAGGTGCCGCCCGGGGTTGCCGTCTCCGGTGCCGCCGAGCCGCCGGCCGGTTCCGCCGAGGCTGCCGAGATCGCCGAGCCCGCCCAGGTCGCCGAGCCTGCCAAGGCCAGCGAGCCCGCCCAGGTCGCCGAGCCTGCCAAGGCCAGCGAGCTCGTCGAGGCCGCCGAGCCGAGGACCCGCCGGCGGCGGGCCGTTCTCTCCGCGCCGACCGTCCTCTTCATGGCCCCGCAGCCGGACGAGCTGCCGGTCGCCCGGGTCGTGGTGCCGACCCCGGTGGAGCCGGAGCCGGCCGAGGAGCAGCCCGAGCCGTCCCGCCGGCGTCGCCGCGCCCGGCGCGAGGTCGAGCCGGTCGAGCAGGCCGAGGCGCCGGAGGTCGAGGAGGAGCCGGCCGTCGAGGCGGAGGAGCCCGAGGCCGCCGAGGACGAGGAAGACGAGGAGACCGCCGCCCGTCGGCGTCGCCGCCGGGGTCGCCGGGGCCGGGGCCGGGGCAAGGGCGGCGCGGACGAGGCCGACGACGAAGAGGCAGAGGAGGCCGCCCAGGCCGAGGAGCCCGAGGCCGAGGGCGACGAGGACGAGGGTGAGACCGACGAGGGCGGCGACGGGCTGACCCGCCGTCGGCGGCGTCGCCGCCGCCGGGGCGCCGGGGACACCGACGGGGGCGCCGACGACGGCGTGCCGACGGTCGTCAAGATCCGTGAGCCGCGCAAGGCCGTCGACGAGGTGCAGGGCGTCTCGGGCTCGACCCGGCTGGAGGCCAAGCGGCAGCGCCGCCGGGACGGCCGGGAGCAGCGCCGGACCCGCCCGCCGATCCTGAGCGAGTCGGAGTTCCTGGCCCGCCGGGAGGCGGTCGACCGGGTGATGGCGGTCCGCCAGCGCGGTGACCGCACCCAGATCGCCGTCCTGGAGGACGGCGTGCTGGTCGAGCACTACGTCACCCGCAACTCCTCCGGCACGATGGCCGGCAACGTCTACCTCGGCAAGGTGCAGAACGTCCTGCCGAGCATGGAGGCGGCCTTCGTCGACATCGGGCGCGGGCGCAACGCCGTCCTGTACGCGGGCGAGGTCAACTGGGACACCACCGGCCTGGAGGGGCGGGCCCGGTCGATCGAGCAGGCCCTGCGCTCCGGCGACTCGGTCCTGGTGCAGGTCACCAAGGACCCGATCGGGCACAAGGGGGCCCGGCTGACCAGCCACATCGCGCTCTCCGGCCGGCACCTGGTCTACGTGCCGAACGGCAACGCCTCCGGCATTAGCCGCAAGCTGCCGGACACCGAGCGCAAGCGGCTGCGTGACGCGCTCAAGAAGCTGGTGCCGGACGGCGCGGGCGTGATCGTGCGGACGGCCGCCGAGGGGGCGAGCGAGGACGAGCTGGCCCGCGACGTCAAGCGCCTGCAGGCCCAGTGGGAGGACATCCAGGCCAAGGCCGCCTCCGGCGGCGCGCCGGTGCTGCTCTACGAGGAGCCGGACCTGGTCATCCGGGTCGTGCGGGACCTGTTCAACGAGGACTTCCGCGAGCTGGTGATCGAGGGCGACGAGTCGTACGGGATGGTCGAGTCCTACCTCTCGCACGTCTCGCCGGACCTGGTCGACCGGGTGCGGCGGCACGCCGGCACGACCGACGTGTTCGCCACGTACCGGATCGACGAGCAGATCCTCAAGGGCCTGGACCGGAAGGTCTTCCTGCCCTCCGGCGGCTCGCTGGTGATCGACCGCACCGAGGCGATGACCGTCATCGACGTCAACACCGGCAAGTACACCGGCTCCGGCGGGAACCTGGAGGAGACGGTCACCCGGAACAACCTGGAGGCGGCCGAGGAGATCGTCCGCCAGCTCCGGTTGCGCGACATCGGCGGCATCGTCGTGATCGACTTCATCGACATGGTGCTGGAGTCCAACCGTGAGCTGGTGCTGCGCCGGCTCACGGAGTGCCTCGGCCGGGACCGCACGAAGCATCAGGTCACCGAGATCACCTCGCTCGGCCTGGTGCAGATGACCCGCAAGCGCATCGGCGCGGGGCTGCTGGAGGCGTTCAGCGAGCCCTGCGAGTGCTGCAAGGGCCGGGGTCTGATCATCCACACCGAGCCGGTGCCGGAGAAGCCGCGTTCGGGCGGCGGCGCGGCGGAGAAGGTGAAGGCGGTCGCCTCGGCTGCTCCCGCTCCGGCTCCCGCCGCCGCACCGGCTTCGGCCGAGTCGGCCGGCGGGGCGTCGTCGCGGCGTCGGGCGCGCAAGAGCGCGGCCCCGGAGCGCACGGTCGTCGAGGTCGTCGAGGTGCCGGCCGACGCCGAGTACCACGACACGATGGGCTACGACCTGTCCCGGTACGAGACGGACACCGCCGCCGCGCCGGCCGTGGCGGACAGCCAGCAGGGCGAGTCCGCCCGGCTGGCGGGTGCCGACGACCCGGACGCGCTCGGCGACGACGAGGGCGACGGCGACGGCGGTGAGCCGGGCGGCGGCCGGCGGCGGTCCCGCCGCGGCGGCGCCCGGCGGCGTACCCGCCCGTGACCGGCTGACGGGCCGCGCGTTTCGCAGGGCCCCTGCCCGGGTGACAGCACCGGGGCGGGGGTCCTGTCGCGTGCCGGACCCCGGTTAGGATCGGCCACCCCCGGTCAGGAGAAGAAGAATGCGTCGTCTGCTCGTCCTCACCGTCGCCGCGGTCGTCCTGTCCGCCACGGCGGCCTGCTCCGCCGGGCGTTCCGGCTCCGACCCCGCCGACGGGCCGGGCGGCTCCCCGCCGGCCGCGGCCGGCGGGGCCACCCCGGGCGGCGGGGGCGCGGCACCGGGCACGCCGGGCGGGCCGCCCGCCGCGAGCGGCGCGGCCGGGGGGAACGCCCCGGAGGTCTGCGCCGCCGCCCAGCAGGCCAGCGGCGCGGCGGTCCGCACGTACGTGGCGGAGCTGGGCAGGATGATCGGGGCGGTCGGCGCGAGCGACAGCGCCACGGCGGAGGCCGCCCGCAAGCGGGCGGAGGCGGCGTTGACCGGCTGGCGCGCGGCGCTGCGGGAGCAGTCGACCCGGGCGACCGACCCGCAGCTACGGACGCTGCTGGCCGATCTCGCCACCGAGGTGGGGATGCTCGGCACCGACGTGGACGCGATCGACGAGGAGGAGCTGGACGAGCTCCAGCAGCGCCTCGACCAGCTCTGCGCCCGTTGACCGGCTCGGTACGGGTCGGCCGGGCGGCGTACCCCGGTTTGGGTGTCGCACCGCCGATGACGTACGCTATCTTGCGGCGCACTTTGGTGTGCCGAGTTCCCGCGTGCCCGCGCCGCCGCGCTTCTGCTACCCGGCGAGCCGCCGAGGGAACGACCGCCAGCAGCCTCAACGACAGGGAGTCCGCCTCCGATGTACGCGATCGTCAAGACCGGCGGCAAGCAGTACAAGGTCGCCGAGGGCGACGTGATCGAGGTCGAGAAGCTCGCCGGTGCCCCCGGCGACGCGGTGAAGCTCACCGCGGTGCTCCTCGTCGACGGTGACGACCTGGTGACCGACGCGGCGAAGCTTGCCGAGGTCGCGGTGTCCGGCGAGATCGCCGCGCACACCAAGGGCCCGAAGATCAAGATCCACAAGTTCAAGAACAAGACCGGCTACCACAAGCGCCAGGGTCACCGCCAGCCGCTGACCCAGGTCAAGGTGACCGGCATCTCCAGCGGGAAGTAGGTCGTCCTCAGATGGCTCACAAAAAGGGTGCGTCCAGCTCGCGCAACGGCCGTGACTCCGCGGCCCAGCGGCTCGGCGTGAAGCGCTTCGGTGGTCAGGTCGTCAGCGCGGGTGAGATCCTCATCCGGCAGCGTGGCACCAAGTTCCACCCCGGTGACCTGGTCGGCCGTGGCGGCGACGACACGCTCTTCGCGCTGGCCGCCGGCTCGGTCCAGTTCGGCACCAAGCGCGGTCGCAAGACCGTCAGCATCGTGCCGCAGCAGTAGCTTCGACGCGTCGCGGGCCGCGGACCGGTTGGTCCCGGCCCGCTTCGCTTTTCTCGTACGTGCGGGGCGTCTCCCGCTGGAAGGATTGACGACGTGACGATGTTCGTGGACCGGGTCGTCCTGCACCTGCAGGCCGGCGACGGCGGGCACGGCTGTGTCTCGATCCACCGGGAGAAGTTCAAGCCGTTCGGCGGCCCGGACGGCGGCAACGGCGGGCACGGCGGAAGCGTGAGCCTGGTCGTCGACCCGCAGGTGCACACCCTGCTCGACTTCCACTTCCACCCGCACGTCAAGGGCGAGAACGGCAAGGGCGGCGCGGGCTCGAACCGGGACGGCGCGAACGGGCGCGGCCTGGTGCTGAAGGTGCCCAACGGCACCGTCGTGCAGACCCCCGGCGGCGAGGTGCTGGCCGACATGGTCGGCGTGGGCACCACGTTCGAGGTGGCCCGGGGCGGCCGGGGCGGCCGGGGCAACGCCTCGCTGGCCAACGCCCGGCGCAAGGCGCCCGGCTTCGCCGAACTGGGCGAGCCCGGCGAGCAGCTCGACGTGGTGCTGGAGCTCAAGAGCGTCGCCGACGTGGGCCTGGTCGGCTTCCCGTCGGCCGGCAAGTCGTCGCTGATCTCGGTCATCTCCGCCGCCAAGCCGAAGATCGCCGACTACCCCTTCACCACGCTCGTGCCGAACCTGGGCGTGGTCCGGGTCGACAACCACACCTTCACCGTCGCCGACGTGCCCGGGCTCATTCCCGGCGCGGCCACCGGCAAGGGCCTCGGGCTGGAGTTCCTCCGGCACGTCGAGCGCTGCGCGGTGCTGGTGCACGTGATCGACACGGCGACGCTGGAGCCGGGCCGGGACCCGCTGGCCGACATCGACGCCATCGAGTCGGAGCTCAGCCAGTACGGCGGGCTGGCCGACCGGCCCCGCCTCGTGGCCCTCAACAAGGTCGACGTGCCGGACGGCCGGGACCTCGCCGAGATCGTCCGCCCCGACCTGGAGGCCCGTGGCCTGCGGGTGTTCGAGGTCTCCGCGGCGACCCGCGAGGGCCTCAAGGAGCTGATGTTCGCCATGGCGGAGCTGGTCGAGAAGGCCCGCGCCGCCGCCCCGCCGGCCGAGCCGACCCGCATCGTCATTCGCCCGAGGGCGGTCGACGACACCGGCTTCACCATCGAGGCCGAGCCGGACGGCTCGTTCACCGTCCGGGGCGACCGGCCGGAGCGCTGGGTGCGGCAGACCAACTTCGACAACGACGAGGCCGTGGGCTACCTGGCCGACCGGCTGGCCCGCCTCGGCGTCGAGGACAAGCTGGCCAAGGCCGGGGCCAAGCCGGGCGACCTGGTGCGGATCGGCGAGCGCGAGTTCGACTGGCAGCCCGCCCTCTACGCGGGCGTCGACTTCGTCCCCGGCAACCGGGGCACCGACGTGCGGCTGGAGGAGAAGTCGAGCCGCCCCTCGGCCGCCGAGCGGCTCGCCGCGCGCAAGGCCCGCCGGCAGCGGCCCGCCGACGAGTTGGGGGCCGACGTCACCGACGACGAGCCGACCGCCGGCGACGACCTCGACGGCGATCTCGACGACGAGGAGTAGGGCGGCGACGGGGAGGGCCCGCCGGGCGCGACCACGACCGCTCGCGGGACCTCCGCCGGCGGGTCGCCCGCCGGAAACCTGGCGGAAATCCGTCGCGCCTAGCGTGATGGGATGCTGATCGAACCGCGGCCCACGACCGACCCGGAGATCGCCACCCTGGTCGTGGCGCAGCAGCGTGAGCTGCGCGAGGCCGACGGCGGGCTGGACGGGCAGGTGACCGTCACCCACGACGACATCCGCTACCTCGCCGTCGTCGACGCCGGCCGGGCCGTCGCGTGCGGCGGCATCCAGGAACTCGACCCGCGCACCGGCGAGCTGAAGCGGATGTACGTGCGGCCGGCCTACCGGGGTCGGGGGATCGCCCGCCAGCTGCTGGCCGCCCTAGAGGACCTGGCCTTCCGGCAGGGGTACGCCGAGCTGCGGCTGGAGACCGGCAGCTACCTCCCGGTGGCCATCGGCCTCTACACCTCCTGCGGGTACGCCCCCATCCCCGTGTACGGCGAGTACGTCGACAACCCGTACAGCCGCTGCTTCGCCAAGCGCCTTCCGGTGGCCGCCTGACGGTGCGGGCGCGCGCCGGCCGGGCGGGGCGGCCCGGTCAGGGGCGGTCGACGGTCAGGGGCGGTCGATCGGGTCGTCCAGCCGGCCGCCCGTGCCCACCCGGTCGGACAGCAGCAGGCCCAGCGCGAGCATGCCGAGGCCGAGCAGCAGGTGCAGGAAGTCGTCCGCGCCGTTGAGCGGGATGAAGTTGGCCGCGCCCTGCTCGTTCTCGGCGAACCTGACGAACAGCCCGTAGAGGCAGAGCCCGAGGTAGAGCGCGCCGCCGCCGGCCAGGAAGAGCCGGGCCCCGGCGACGCTGCGGGCCAGGGCCAGCCCGGCCAGCCCGAAGATCAGGTGCAGGGCGTTGTGCAGGACCGAGACCTGGAACAGCCCCAGCAGCTCGGCGCCCGAGTGGTGCCCGGCGAAGGTCAGGTCGTCGTACCCGGTGGTGATGCCGGGGACGAAGCCGAGCACCCCGAGCAGGAGGAAGAGCGCCGCCACCGCGACGGCGGCCACCTGCACCCGGGTCCGCGGGCGCTGCCGGTCACGCGCCATCGATGTCACCTCCGTGGATCAGCAGCCCCCGACGATCCTCCATTGTGTGTGCGCGGCGACACGCTCCGCAGAGAAACCGGGAATCAGGTGTGGGCCGCCCCGGCGAGGGTAGGTCAAAAGACGCCGGCCGGATGAACGCTGGCGAATCCCTCGAATTGACTACCGCGACGACTTTCCGAGCGGAAGGGACATCATGACCTACGATTTCTCACCCACGACGTCCACGTACGGGCAGGAGTCGAGCAACGGCCACGGCGTACGCGATCAGGCCCGCCAGGTGGGCTCGGAGGCCGCGCACGCGAGCGGCGCGGTCGCGCAGACCGCCAAGGAGCAGGGCCGGGAGGTCGTCGGCGAGGCCACGCGGCAGGCCCGCAACCTCTACGGCGAGGCCCGCACCCAACTCGCCGGGCAGGCCGGGGAGCAGCAGCGCCGGGCGGCCGGCGGGCTGCGCTCGCTGGCCGACGAGATGCGCGCGATGGCGCAGCACAGCGGCCAGTCCGGCCCGGTGACCGAGCTGGCCCACCAGGCCGCCGAACGCGTCAACGGCGTGGCCGGCTGGCTGGAGGAGCGGCAGCCCGGCGACATCCTCACCGAGGTCAAGGACTACGCCCGCCGCAACCCGGGCACCTTCCTGGTCGGGGCCGCCGTGCTCGGCGTCCTCGCCGGCCGGCTGACCCGGGGCCTCTCCGCGGCGTCCGACGCCACCGGCGTCGGCTCGACCGGGGCGTACGACCCGGAGCGCACCGCCGTCATCCCGACGCCGCCGACCCGGCGCGCCGTGCCGGACCAGATCCCCCCGGGCGGCTACCTCGACCCGACCCCCGAAGCGGACCACACCGGCCAGGGCGCGGCCTACCCCGACCCGGGCACGGCCACCGGCTACGCCGACCCGGCGGACGGCGTCGGGACGCCGCTGCCCCCGGTGACCCGGACCGACCCGCTGCCGGGCGTGCCGTCCAGCGGCGTCACCCGCCCGTGAGCCGCCGAGCCAGCCGAAGGGAGGCGACCGCATGACCGCGCCGACGCAGGATCCCGGACTCGACTCCGGGCACCACCCCGCGGGTGCCCCGCACACCGCGGACGAGGTCAGGGGCAGCTCGCTCGGTGAGCTGATGCGCCAGGTGACCACCGACCTGTCCACGCTGATGCGTCAGGAGGTGGAGCTGGCCAAGGCCGAGATCCGCCAGGAGGGCAGGAAGGCGGGCAAGGCCGCCGGGCTGTTCGGCGGCGCCGGCTTCGGCGGGTACATGGTGGCGCTGTTCCTGTCGATCGCGCTCTGGGCCGGGCTGTCCAACGTGCTGGACGCCGGCTGGGCCGCGCTGATCGTCGCCGTGCTCTGGGGCGCGATCGCCGCCGTCCTCTACTCCATGGCCAAGCAGAACGCCCAGCGCGTACGCGGCCTCAGGCAGACCAACGACAGCGTGCAGCGCATTCCCGACGCGCTCAAGCCCCACCCGGAGGGAGTCACCCGATGAGCACCGACCCCGACCAGATCCGCCGGGAGATCGAGGCCACCCGCAACAGCCTCAGCACCGATGTGGACGCCCTGGCGTACAAGGTCAGCCCCGGCCGCATCGTCGACGACCGCAAGCAGCGGGCGCGCGCCGCGCTGCAGAATGTGAGGGACAAGGTCATGGGCACCGCTTCCGACTACGGCCACAGCACCGGACACGCCGCCCACGCGGTGGCCGACCGGGCCTCCTCGGCCGCGTCCACGGTGAGCGACAAGGCGCACTCGGCGGCCTCCACCGTCGGCGACGCCGCCCAGCGCACGCCGCGGGTGCTGCGGGAGAAGTCCGAGGGCAACCCGCTGGCCGCCGGCCTGATCGCCTTCGGCGTCGGCATGCTGGTCTCCTCCCTGATCCCGGCGACCCGCCGCGAGCAGCAGGTGGCCGCCCAGGTCAGGGAGCGGGCGGGCGAGCACGCCGGCGCGGTGAAGGAGAAGCTCGGCGAGGTCGCCGGCGAGCTGAGGGAGGAGCTTCGCGAGCCGGCGCAGCACGCGGGCGAGTCGGTGAAGGCCACCGCCCAGGACGCCGTGCACGCCGTCCGGGACGACACCCGCTCGGCCGCCCACGATGTGGTGGACCAGGCCCAGCAGCCCCGCGAACAGGTGCGGTACTGACCGGGGAGCTCCCACCGCGGCTCGCGGCCCGGGGCGGCTCGCGGCCCGGGGCGGCTCGCGGCCCGGGGCGGCTCGCGGCCCGGGGCGGCTCGCGGCCCGGGGCGGCTCGCGCCCGGGTTAGGAAGGGCCCCCTGTGCAACAGAATGCGTTAACAGGGGGCCCTTCCTTGCGCTGCCTGCGGCGCCGTCAGGCGGTGCGGCGCACGTTGGTGAGGACGAGGCCGCTCGGCGGCAGGGCGGGCATCCGCCGCAGGTCGATCGCGAGGTCCTGCGGCGGGACCTCGTAGCGGATGGTCGTGGTCAGGTTGGCGACGGCCCGCTTCAGCAGCTCGATGGTGATCCACTCGCCGGCGCAGCGGTGCCCGGTCAGGTGTTCGCCGCCGCCCTGCGGCACCAGCGCGTACGGGTCGCCGCGCCAGCCGGCGAAGCGTTCCGGGCGGAACCGTTCCGGCTCGGGCCAGAGCGCCTCGTGGTGGTTGGTGCCGTACAGGTCGAGCAGCACCCGCCGCCCCTGCGGGAAGTGGTGCCCCTGCCAGTCGAAGGAGCACCGCACCCGGGCGGCGGCGACCGGAAAGAACGGGTAGTAGCGGCGTACCTCCTGCACGAAGCACTCGGTGGCGTCGTCGTCGCCGCGCACCTGGTCGCGCCACTGCGGGTGGTCGTGCAGGGCGAGCGCGGCGAAGATCACGAAACGGTCCACGGCGACGGTGGGGCGCAGCACGTTGAGCAGCTCCACGGCGGCGATCCGGCGGGGCAGCAGCCGCCCCTGGCCGTCGCGGTGCTCGGCGACGACCCGCAGCGCGCTGCCCGGCGGGGCCGGCAGGACGCCCGCCCGGGCGCGCTCGACGACCTCCCCGAGCCACCGCTCGCCGCGGCGGCGGGCGGCCCGGCCCCGCCAGTGCCGGGGGCCGAACGCGGTGGGTCCCTCGATCATCGACCGCATCACCGCGGTGCGCCGGGTCACCTCGGTATCGGCCAGCGGCACGCCGGCCCAGGCGCAGACGGCCCGGGCGAGCAGCGGGGCCACCTCGTCGTGCAGCACCACCCGGCCGGCGCGCTCCCAGGCCGGCACCCGGGCCCGCCACTCGTCGTCGAAGAGCTGGCCGAGCTGCCGGACCGCCGACGGCGTCATGATCGACATGAACATGGCCTTGCGGTCGTGGTGGGCCGGCCCGTCGAGGCCCTGCACCCCGCCCACGCCGGTGAGGGTCCGCTGCATCCGCTTCGGCGTCGCGCCTGCCCGAACGAAGCGCTCGGGGTCGTAGAAGATCTCCGCCGCCGGTCGGCCACGCAGGCAGATGGTCGGTTCGAGCAGCAGCCGGGCCTGGAAGATGTCCGTGCCGTACCGGTCGCAGCGGTCGCCGATGAACCGGTAGCCCTCCCGCAGCAGGGCCAGGGTGCTGTCCGGGCTGCGGTCGGCCGGCATGCTGGCCATCGGGCCCTCCTGACGTTCCCCGCCCGGCGGCGCCGCGCGGTGGGGGTTCGTCTACCCCCGTCGCCCCGGCCGAATCCCCCTGCCCCGGTCGAGCCCGGTCGGGGGCCGGCGGCCCGGCGTCGGTCCGCGCGGCGACCGCCGGCTGGCCCCTCCCAGGGCGGCGGGAACCTGGTTGGCTGGAGCGCGCGGGCCGGCGACCGGTCGGTCCGGGCGCTCGGGCCGCCGGTGGCGGGAGCGCCGGGCAGCCACGACGGGGAGGACACATGCGGGAGAACGCGTCGCGATACTGGCGACAGCGGCGGGCGGTCGACGCGCTGGGCGCGGGCCGGGCCGGCGGCGGGGAGACGGCGGGGCCGCTGCTCGCCCGGCCCCGCCGGGAGCAGCGGCCGACGCGCTGGTTCACCGTGCATCTCGGCTTCGCCGCCGGCGGGCCCGACCTGGCCCGCGAGCTTGCCGTGGCGTACGCCGAGGGGCTGAGCGTGCTCCGCCCGGAGCTGGCCCTCGGAGCCGCCGCGCTCTCCCCGGCCGACGCCTGGCACCGGGCCGAGCGGTTGTTCTGCGGGGCGGTCGGCCCGGACGGCGAGCGCTGCGCCGACGTGGCCGGTCACCCCGGCTTCCACCACGCCCCGGGCCCCGGCGGCCTCGGCTGGGGCGACGGCGACTGACAGGCGGTACGCGCGGCCCGGGACCGGGCCGTCACCGGCTGCTGCCCCCGGGGACGCACGTTGGCGTGCCTCCCCGGGGGCGACAGGCGTCGCGGCCCGGCGACCCGCCGGCTCAGTCCAGGTCGAACTCGCCGTCCTGGGCGCCGGCGACGAACGCGTCCCACTCGGCCTGGGTGAAGACGAGCACCGGGCCGTCCGGCTCGGCGGAGTTGCGCATGCCGATCAGGTCGTCGACGAAGGCCACCTCGACCGCGCCTTCCGAGGTGTCACCCTCGGCCCGCTGCCAGACCGCCCGGGACAGGTCGAAGTCGCCCTTGGGGTGCTGACCCATTGTTGCTTCCTCCATCGCGTGCCGTGACGGGAAACGAGTGTGGTTCCCCATCGGGCAGGATAAGCGGATGCCGAGCCTGAGCCGTGTAGAGGCGACCGCGCGTGGCGCGTTGATTACCGTCGAGTCCTACCACGTGGACCTCGACCTGACCGCAGGCGACGAGCAGTTCCGCTCGCACGCCACGATCCGTTTCCGGGCGACCCCCGGCGCGGAGACCTTCGTCGAGGTGCTGCCCGCGAAGCTGCTGGGGGCGCGCCTGAACGGGCGGCCCCTCGACCCGGCGACGCTCGCCGGCAACCGGCTGCCGCTGACCGGCCTCGCCGAGGCCAACACACTGGTCGTCGAGGCCGAGATGGCCTACTCGAACACCGGCGAGGGGCTGCACCGGTTCGTCGACCCGGCCGACGGCGAGACCTACCTCTACGCCATGTCCTTCCTGGACAACGCCCAGCGCATCTTCGCCGCCTTCGACCAGCCCGACCTGAAGGCCCCGGTCCGGCTCGCCGTCACCGCCCCGCCGCGGTGGACGGTCGCCGCCAACGGCGCGCTGGCCGCCACGCCCCGGCCGGGGCGCTGGGAGTTCGCCCCGACGGCCCCGCTGGCCCCGTACTTCGTCACGCTGATCGCCGGGCCGTGGCACGTGCGCCGCGCCGAGCACGACGGGATCCCGCTGGGCGTCTGGTGCCGGCGTTCCCTCGCCGCCCACCTGGACGCCGACGTCGAGGAGATCCTCACCGTCACCCGGCAGTGCCTGGACCGGTTCCACGAGCTGTTCGCCGAGCGCTACCCCTTCGGCAAGTACGACCAGGCGTTCGTGCCGGAGTTCAACGCCGGCGCGATGGAGAACCCGGGCCTGGTCACCTTCCGCGACGACCTCGTGTTCCGCTCGGCGGTCACCGACACCCAACGCGAGCTGCGGGCCACCACCATCGCCCACGAGATGGCCCACATGTGGTTCGGCGACCTGGTCACCATGCGCTGGTGGGACGACCTGTGGCTCAACGAGTCGTTCGCGGAGTACCTGGGCACCCGGGTCACCGCCGAGGCGACCCGGTTCGACCGGGCGTGGACGACGTTCGCCCTGCGCCGCAAGGGCTGGGGGTACGCGGCCGACCAGCGCCCCTCCACCCACCCCGTCGCGCCGGAGGAGGTCGCCGACGCGGCCCTGGCGCTGCTCAACTTCGACGGCATCTCGTACGCCAAGGGCGCCAGCGTCCTGCGCCAGCTCGTCGCCTGGCTCGGCGACGACGCGTTCCTGGCCGGGCTGAACGCCCACTTCGTGGCGCACCGCTTCGGCAACGCCACCCTCGCCGACCTGCTCGGCGCGCTCTCCGCGGCGGCCGGGCGGGACCTGTCGGGCTGGGCCGAGCGCTGGCTGCGCCGGGCCCAGGTCAACACCCTGCGGGTCGACGTGACGCTCGACGCCGACGGCCGGTACGCGGACGCGGCGATCGTGCAGACCGCCCCGGCCGGCCACCCGGTGCTGCGTCCGCACCGCGTCGGCGTCGCCCGGTACTCGGCCGACGGCACGGTCACCCGCGACGAGGTCGACCTCGACCCGGACGCCGACGGCGGCCGGACGGTCCTCGCCGGCCTGCGCGGGCAGCCGGCCGCCCGGCTGCTGCTGCCCAACGCCGGTGACCTCACCTTCGCCAAGATCCGCCTCGACCCCGCCTCCGTCGACGCGGTGCCGCTGGTGCTGCCGACCCTGGCCGACCCGCTGGCCCGGGCCCTGCTGTGGGGCGAGGCGCTGGACGCGGCCACCGACGGCGAGCGGCCCGTGGCCGCCCTGGTGGAGCTGGTCGCCGCCGCGCTCCCCGGCGAGACCGAGGTGATCATCGTGGAGGACGTGCTGCGCACCGTCCGGCCGCTGGTCGACCGGTACCTCGACCCCCTCGCCCGGGACGCGGCGCTGCTCCGGCTCGCCGGTGCCTGCCAGCGGCTGCTCGCCGCCGCCGAGCCGGGCGGGTCGCGGCAGCTCGCCGCCGCCCGGGCCCTGATCGGCGCCAGCGCCGACGCCGACCTGCTCGCCGCCTGGCTGGCCGGCGAGGGCGTCCCCGCCGGGCTGGCCGTGGACACCGAGCTGCGCTGGGCGCTGCTCGGCCGGCTCGTCGTGCTCGGCGCGGCCGGGGAGGCCGAGATCGCCGCCGAGGCGACGGCCGACCCGAGCGCCACCGGCGCCGAGCGGGCCGCCCGATGCCGGGCCGCGCTGCCCGACCCGGCCGCGAAGGCGGCGGCGTGGGAGACCGTGGTGCGCAACACCGAGCTGTCCAACCGGCTGGTCGAGGCCGCCGCGCAAGGGTTCTGGCAGCCCGAGCAGGCCGAGCTGACCCGGCCGTACGTCGAGCGGTACTTCGCCGACATGCCGGCGGCGGCGCGCAGGCGTACCCCCTGGGTCGCCGACCAGGTCGCGGCCGACGCCTACCCCCGCTACGCCGTGGGGCAGCCCACCCGGGAACTGGCCGCGGCGCTGCTGGCCCGCGACGACCTCACGCCCGGCCTGCGCCGGGTGGTCACCGACGCCGACGACGACCTGCGCCGCGCCCTGGTGGCCCGCACCGCCGTGGCCGCCGCCTCGGCCTGACCCGCCCGCCGCCGGGGCTCGACCCGGCCGTCCCGCCCGATCCGTCCCGTTTCCGGCCCCTTCCCCGCCCCGGTCGCGCCCGTGACCTGGGCCGAGGGAGGGGCCGCGACCCGGGCCGAGGACGCCGGCCCGGGCGGCCCGCATACGATCTGCGGGTGCGGGAAGACATCCGGCGGGTCGGGATCATGGGCGGCACGTTCGACCCGATCCACCACGGTCACCTGGTCGCGGCCAGCGAGGTGGCCGACCGGTTCGGGCTGGACGAGGTCGTCTTCGTGCCGACCGGGCAGCCGTGGCAGAAGGCGGACCAGCCGGTCACCCCGGCCGAGGACCGCTACCTGATGACGGTGATCGCCACCGCGTCCAACCCCCGGTTCCAGGTCAGCCGGGTCGACATCGACCGGGGCGGGCCGACGTACACCGTCGACACGCTGCGCGACCTGCACGCCGAGTACGGGCCGAAGGTGCAGCTCTACTTCATCACCGGGGCGGACGCGCTGGAGCGGATCCTGTCCTGGAAGGATCTCGACGAGATCTTCGCGCTGGCCCACTTCATCGGCGTCACCCGCCCCGGGTTCGAGCTGACCGACAAGCACGTGCCCGCCGACACGGTGAGCCTGGTGCAGGTGCCCGCGATGGCCATCTCGTCGACGGACTGCCGCGCCCGGGTGGCCCGGGGCGAACCGGTCTGGTATCTGGTGCCCGACGGTGTGGTGCAGTACATCGCGAAACGGCGGCTCTATCAGCAGTGATCGTGCCGGATATGCGGTCGTTGGTCCCGGAAACCGGCCAGAACCGACAGGTCGTCACGCCGGCGGGTGTGAGACGCTTGGAGGGTCGCACGGTTGATCGAAGGAGAACGGTGACAGTTTCCGAACGCGCTCACGAGCTGGCGATGGCCGCCGCCCAGGCCGCGGCCGACAAGAAGGCGCAGGACATCGTCATCATCGACGTGGGTGACCAGCTCGCCATCACCGACGCGTTCCTGCTCGCCGCCGCCCCCAACGAGCGTCAGGTGCTGGCCATCGTCGACGCCATCGAGGAACGGCTGCTGGAGCTGCCGGAGAAGGCCAAGCCGGTCCGGCGCGAGGGCGAGCGCGGCGGGCGCTGGGTGCTGCTCGACTACGTCGACATGGTGGTCCACGTCCAGCACACCGAGGAGCGCGAGTTCTACGCCCTCGACCGGCTCTGGAAGGACTGCCCGCAGATTCCGTTCGTCGACCGGGACCTGGTCGAGGCCGAGGCCGCCGCCGGCACCGCACCGGCCGAATGACCCGACTGATCGTCTGGCGGCACGGCAACACCGACTGGAACGCCACGGGCCGGGTGCAGGGGCAGACCGACGTACCGCTCAACGACCTCGGCCGCGAGCAGGCCGCCGCCGCCGCGCCGCTGCTCGCGGCGCTGCGCCCCGACGCGATCGTGGCCAGCGACCTGCGCCGCGCCGCCGACACCGCCGCCGCCCTCGCCGCGCTCACCGGCCTGCCGGTGCGCGCCGACGCCCGGCTGCGCGAGCGGCACTTCGGGCGGTGGCAGGGGCTGGAGCTCACCGAGGCGGCGCGGCGTTACCCCGACGAGCACGCCCGCTGGCGGGCCGGCGAACCCGACCCGGGCGCCGACATCGAGAGCCTCGACGACCTCGGCAAACGGGTCGGCGCGGCCCTTCAGGACGCGGCCGACGCCGGGCCCGGCGGGACGATCGTGATCGCCACCCACGGCGCCGCGGCCCGGCAGGGCTGCGGCCACCTGCTCGGCTGGGACCACGCGGTGCTGCGGGCGATCGGTTCCCTGCGCAACTGCCACTGGACCGAGCTGCGCGACAGCGGCACGCGGGGCTGGCACCTGCGGGCACACAACGTCGGCGTGCTCGCTGCCACGGGGGCGGCCGAGGCGGTCTGACCCGGCGGCGTCCGGGGTCAGCGTTTCCAGGCCAGCGTTTCCAGGCCAGCGTTTCCAGGCGGCAGTTTCGTGGCCGGCCGTTCGTGGGTGGCCGTTCGACGGCCGTTTCGTGGGCGGCCGTTGGTGGGTGGCCGTTCGGCGGCCGTTTCGTGGGCGGCCGTTTGTGGGTGGCCGGGCCGGGCGGCCCCGGCGGTCCGGGCCGGGATCGGCTACGGTGCCGGAATGCCCGTCGCGGTCGTCACCGACTCCACCGCCTACCTCCCGCCCGATTTGGTGCGCCAGCACCGGCTCACCGTCGTGCCGCTGACCGTGGTGCTCAACGGCGCGGAGGGGCTGGAGGGCGTCGAGACGTTCCCCGACGACGCCACCCGGGCGCTCGGCGGCCGGCGGGTCTCGGTCAGCACCTCCCGCCCGGCGCCGGAGCAGTTCGCGCGGACGTACCGCGAGCTGCTCGACGCCGGTGCCGACGCGGTGGTCTCGGTGCACCTGTCGGCCGAGCTGTCCGGCACCGTCGAGGCCGCCCGGCTGGCCGCCGCGCAGGTCGGCGGCGACCGGGTCGCGGTCGTCGACAGCCGCTCCGCCGGCATGGGCCTCGGCTTCCCGGCGCTCGCCGCCGCCGAGGCCGCCGCCGGGGGCGCCGACCTTCCGGGGGTACGCCGCGCGGCGGCCGACGCGATCGACCGCACCACGATCTACTTCTACGTCGACACGCTGGAGTTCCTGCGCCGGGGCGGCCGGATCGGGGCCGCCGAGGCGCTGCTCGGCACCGCCCTGTCGGTCAAGCCGATCATGCACATGCCGGACGGGGCGATCGTGCTCCGGGACAAGGTGCGCACCGCCAGCCGGGGCGTGGCCCGCCTGATCGACCTCGCCGTCGAGGCGGCCGGCGACGCCGACGTCGACCTCGCCGTGCACCACCTCGCCGCCCCGCGACGCGCCGAGCAGCTCCTCGCCGCGCTCACCGAGCGGCTCGGCGGCCGGGTCCGCTCGACGTACGTCACGGAGGCCGGCGCGGTGGTCGCCGCGCACGCCGGCCCGGGGCTGGCCTGCGTCGTCGTGCACCGCCGCCCCGCCCCGGCCGAGCCGACCCCCGGCACGAGCTCGACCGACACGAGCTCGACGGCCGCGGGCTCGGTTGGCGCGGTCTCGGCGGCCGTGGACTCGGTTGGCGCGGGTTCGGCGGATGCGGGTTCGGCCGGTGTGGGTTCGACGGCCGTGGGTTCGGCGGGTGTGGGTTCGGTTGGTGCGGGTTCGGCGGGCGTGGGTTCGGCGGGTGTGGGTTCCGTTGGTGCGGGTGCGGCGGATGCGGTCTCGGCCGCCGTGCCGGAGCCCCACTGACGGGCGGCTCCCTCACCTGTACGACCTGATCGGCCTCGACCTGCGCCGCCCGTGCCCGGCACCACACAGCCGTCCGCCGGCCCGACCAGTCGCCCAGCCGGCGCGGTCGCCGACAGCCCCTCGACCAGCCCGTCGATCAAGAGGAAAGCGGCAAAGATGATCTCGATGTCTGACGCAAATCTCTTGATCACGGGGCGGATGGTTCCGGTGGGCATGTGGGTGCGGAGGCGTGGTTTGGGGCTGCCATAGCACACGGTGGGCATGATCAGGCGGTTGTCCACAGAGGCTCTCGTTGTCCACAGGTGGCGATCGGTGGGCCTCGGACAGCCCGGGCAGCGGCCTAACCTCGCGCCGTGTCAGACGACGAGGAGACGGTCGTACGGCGGCGGCTGCGGTGGCTCGCGGACGGCCCGCCCCCGGTGCGCCCGGCCGTGCCGGCGGAACCGGTCACGCCGCCGGCAGTCGGGCGGCCGGAGACGGGCGCATCGCCGCCAGGGCCAGGGCCGGGGCCGGTGCCGGCGGGTGGGCCTGCCGTCGGGCGGGCCGTCGTGGTGCCGCCCGAGGACCGGTGGCCGCTGGCCGGCGAGCCGGCGGTCGAGCGGCCGGTGCCCTGGCCGGGGGAACGATCTCCCGGCTCGGGGCGACGCATCGCCCGCACATCGCCTCCCGTCCCGGGGCCGCTCGGGGGTGATGGGTTGGGGCGTGCCGGTTTGCTCGGGGGTGACGGGTTGGGGCGTGCCGGTTTGCTCGGGGGTGACGGGTTGGGGCGTGCCGGTTCGCTCGGGGGCGACGATTCGGGGCGTGCCGGTGAGCCGGCGGCCGGCCCCGACGGCGAGCCGGGGGCCGGGTCGTGGGCGTCGCGGCTGCCGGGGCCCGGCGCGTTCGATCCCGGCCGGCGGGGCGTGCGGGCGCTGGCGGCGGTCGCCCTCGTGGTGGTGCTCGGCGCTGGCGTCTGGGCGTGGCGCTCCCGCCCGCAGGCCGAACCGGTCCGGGCCGAGCCGTCCGCCGCCGCCGGCTTCGACGCGACACCGGGGGCGGGAGCGCCGGCCGCCGCCGCGACGCCGGGCGGGGAACTGGTGGTGGCGGTCGCCGGCAAAGTACGCCGCCCCGGGCTGGTCCGGGTGCCGGCGGGCGCGCGGGTCGGCGACGCGGTGCAGGCAGCAGGCGGCGCGCTGCCCGGCGTGGACGTGGCGCTGCTCAATCCGGCTCGCAAGGTCGCCGACGGCGAGCTGATTCTGGTCGGCGTCACCGCCCCGCCGGGCCAGCCCGGTGCCGCCCCGGCCGCCCCTGGGCAGCCGGCCGGCGGGGGACCGGCGGCCCCCGCCGGGCTGATCAACCTGAACACGGCCACCCTCGCCCAGCTCGACACGCTGCCCGGGGTGGGGCCGGTGCTGGCCCAGCGCATCCTCGACCACCGCGATCGCACCGGCGGGTTCCGCTCGGTGGGGGACCTGCGCCAGGTGGAGGGCATCGGCGACTCCCGGTACGAACAGCTCAAGGAACTGGTGACGGTGTGAGCGGGAGCGCGGGGCGGCCGGAGGCCGGCGCGCCGGCCGGGCTGATCGGTGCGACGGTCGCTGCGCCCGGCGCGGCCGTCGCCTCGGGCGCGCTGGCCGGGCCGGGCGCCCAGGCCGACGGCCGAACGCCCGACGTGCCCGTCGACCGGCCTTCCGGTGTGGTGGACGGGCCCGACCTGCGGCTGGCCGGGCTGGCCGTGGCCGCCTGGCTGGCCGCGCTGGCGAGCCTGCACCTGAGCGCCCGGTCGGCGGCGCTGCTCGCCGCCGGGGCGGCCGGGCTGGCCGGGCTCGTCGCGGCGCACCTGCTCGGCCGGTTGGGACGCCCGGCGGGCCGCGTCCGGCGGCACGGGTGGATCGCCGTGGCCGTGCTGCTCGGTGTGGTGTGCGGGGCGACGGCGACGGCCGCCCGGCTCGGCGTCCGGGACGCCCCCGCCGTCCGTGGGCTCGTCGACGACCGGGCCACGGTCACCGCCGACCTGGTCGTCCGGGACGATCCGCGTCCGGTCCGGGGCGTCGCGGGCCGGCCCGCGACGCTGCTGGTCCGGGCCGAGTTGGTCGCCCTGACCGGCCCCGACGGCGCGCGTGTCGCCGTGCCGCTGCGGGTCCTGCTGCTCGCCACCGACCCGGCGTGGCGGGCGTTGCTGCCCGGGCAGCGGCTGACCGCAGAGGGGCGGCTCGGTGCGCCGCGCGGCGGCGACCTGACCGCCGCGGTGCTCACGGTGCGCGGCCCGCCGACGTCGCACGGTCCGCCGCCGTGGTCGCAGCGGGCCGCCGGCACCCTCCGCGCCGGCCTGCAACGCGCCTGCGAGCCGTTGTCCGACGAGCAGGGCGGGCTGTTGCCCGGCCTCGTGGTCGGTGACACCAGCCGACTGCTCCCGACCGTGGAGGAGGACTTCCGCACGACGGGGATGACCCACCTGAACGCCGTCTCGGGCAGCAACGTGGCGATCGTCGTCGGCGCGGTGCTGCTGCTGGCCCGCTGGGCCAGGGCCGGCCCCCGGCTGGCCGCTGGGCTCTGCGTACTGGCTGTGGTCGGGTTCGTCATCCTGGTCCGCCCCTCGCCGAGCGTGGTGCGCGCGGCCGCCATGGGCGCGATCGGCCTGGCGGCGCTGGCCGCCGGCCGTCCCCGGGCAGCCCTGCCGGCGCTGGCCGCGGCGGTGGCGGCACTGGTGCTGTTCGACCCGGACCTGGCCGGCGACCCGGGGTTCGCCCTGTCCGTGCTGGCCACGGCCGGGCTGCTGCTGCTCGCCCCCGGGTGGCGCGACGGGCTGCGCCGGCGGGGCGTGCCGCCCGGGTTGGCGGAGGCGCTGGCCGTGCCCGCCGCAGCGCAACTCGCCTGCGGCCCGGTGGTCGCCGGGATCTCCGGCACGGTGAGCCTGGTGGCGGTCCCGGCGAACCTGCTGGCCGTCCCGGCGATCGCGCCCGCCACGGTGCTCGGGGTGGCGGCGGCGGTGCTCTCCCCGGTCTGGCCCCCGGGCGCGGAGTTCGCGGCGTGGCTGGCGAGTTGGCCGGCCTGGTGGCTGGTCACGGTCGCCCGGTACGGTGCCCGGCTGCCCGCCGGCACGCTGCCCTGGCCGGACGGCGTGCCGGGCGCGCTGTTGCTGGCCGGGCTGACCGTGGCGCTGCTGGTCGCCACCCGGCGGCCGGTGGTGCGCCGGCTGGTGGCGGTGGTCGCCGTCGCGGTGGTCGCCGGCACCCTGCCGGTCCGCCTCGTCGCCGGCGGCTGGCCGCCCGGCCGCTGGGTGGCGGTGGCGTGCGCGGTGGGCCAGGGTGACGCGCTGGTGCTGCCGGTGGCCGTCGGCCGGGCGGTGGTGGTCGACGCCGGTCCGGACCCGGCGGCGGTGGATGGCTGCCTGCGGCGGCTCGGCGTACGGGAGGTGCCGCTGCTGTTGTTCAGCCACTTCCACGCCGACCACACGGGCGGGGTCGCCGGGGTGTTCCGGGGTCGCCGGGTCGCGGCGGTACGCACCCCGCAGTGGCCCGAGCCCGCCGCCGGGCGGGACCTGGTGCGGGCCGCCGCAGCGGCGGGCGGGGCGGCGGTGGCCCCGGCCGTGGCCGGGTGGGCGTACCGGGACGGCGGAGTGGAGCTGGTCGTGCTCGGGCCGCCGTACCCGCTGCGGGGCACCCGGTCCGACCCGAACAACAACTCGCTGGTGCTGCGCGCCACGGTCGCCGGGGTGCGGATCCTGCTCGCCGGGGACGCCGAGACTGAGGAGCAGCGGGCGCTGCTCGACCGCATGCCGCCCGGCGCCGTGCGGGCCGACGTGTTGAAGGTCGCCCATCACGGGTCGGCATACCAGGATCCGGCGTTCCTGGACGCCGTCCGGCCGAGCGTCGCGCTGGTGCCCGTCGGGGTCGGCAACTCGTACGGGCACCCGAACGTCGCCGTGCTCGCCCGGCTGGCCCGGGGCGGGGCCCGGGTGCTGCGCACGGACACCGACGGGGACGTGGCGGTGGTGCGCGGCGGCGGCGGGATGGCTGTGGTGGTCAGGGGCGTGCCGCCCGGGCAACGCCCGTGAGGCCATGAGCATTGGCGGCATTGATGGTGGAGAGAGTTGAATGTCTGGATTTGCGTTGAGTGCGGGGTCTGCCGTCACGGTGCTCGACGAGCAGGCACGCGCGGCGGAGGGGACGTGCGAACATGGGCGGCGTGACCGCGCCCGACCTTGCCCCCATTCTGCTGGTCCTCGGCGACGAGGAGTTGCTCGCCACGCGCGCGGTGACCGAAGCGGTGGCCCGGGTCCGCGCCGTCGACGCGGGCGTGGACGTCCGGGAGTACCAGGCCGGCGCGCTGACCGTCGGCGAGATCGCCGAGATGCTCAGCCCGTCGCTGTTCGGCGGCCGGCGGGTGCTGGTCCTGCGCGCCGGGCAGGACGCCCGCAAGGACCTGGTCGCCGCCCTGCTGGCGTACGCGAAGAACCCCGACCCCGAGGTCCACCTCGTGGTGCTGCACCTCGGGGCGGCCAAGGGCAAGGCGTTCGCGGACGGGCTGCGGGCGGCCGGCGCGACCGTGGTGCTGGCGGTGAAGCTCAAGGGGCACCGCGAGCGGGTGGCCTTCGTCCGCGACGAGGTCCGCCGGGCCGGCGGCAAGTGCACCGACGACGCGGCGGAGGCGCTCATCGCGGCGGTCGGCACCGACCTGCGCGAGCTCGCCGCCGCCTGCTCGCAGCTTGTCGCCGACACCGACGGTCGGATCGGCGCCGACACCGTGGCCCGCTACTACAAGGGGCGGGTGGAGGTGAGCGGCTTCACCGTCGCGGACGCGACCATGGTCGGCGACGTCCCGGCGGCGCTGGAGGCGCTGCGCTGGGCGCTGCACGTCGGCGTCGACCCGGTCCCGATCGCCGACGCGCTGGCCGACGGCGTCCGCACCGTCGCCCGGGTCGCCGCGGCCGGGCGGGGCGACCCGTACCAACTGGCGAGCAGCCTCGGCATGCCGGCGTGGAAGGTCAAGAGCGCCCAGCAGCGGGCCCGGGGCTGGACCCCGGAGGGGCTGGTGCGGGCGATGCAGGCGGCCGCCGAGTGCAACGCGGCGGTCAAGGGTGGCTCGGACGACCGGGCGTACGCCCTGGAACGGGCGGTCTTCTCGGTCGCGGCGGCCCGGCAGGGCGGCACCCGGTGAGCCGGCCGGTCCGGGCGTCGTGGGCGACCGTGCCCACCGAGGAGGAACGGTACCGTCCCCTCTACGCCCGGGCCCTCGGCCTGCGGTTCGTCAACCCCGGCGGGGTGCTCTGCTTCCTCTTCTTCGAGGGGGCCGTCTCGCTGGCCGCCCTGCTCGCGCTGGCCGAGCTGGTCACCTGGTGGGCGGTGCTCGTCCTGCCCGCCGCCGTGGCCGTGATGGTCAAGCTCAACGACATGGTGGCCGAGCTGGTGGTCCGGACGGCCGCCCTGGTGCCCGAGCAGGAGCGGGACCGCTTCCGTCGGCAGTTGGAGCCCGTCGTCGGCCGCGCCTCGGTGCGGAGTGTGGCCGCCCCGTTCGGCGGTGCCGGTGCCCCGTTCGGGAACGCTGGTGCCTTGGCCCGCAACGTCGGTGCCACTGCGCCCGGCGTCGGCGGCCACGCTGATGCGGCCGGTGCCCGGGGTCGGGTCGCCCTCAGCAGCGTGCGTGCGGGCGGACCGCGCGTGGCTCCGGGCGTGGGCCCCGACGCCCTCGCCAACTCCGAATCGGCCGGCTCCGAGTTCGCCGACCGGCCGTTCGCCGACCGGCCGTTCGCCGGCTCCGAGTTCGTCGGCTCCGGGCCGGCGCCCTGCGTAGAGGAGACCCGGCCCGACCGGTGATCCGAATCCCGGCCCGGGAAACGGGATCCTCCAGGACGGAGCGATCCTTTGGGACGCGCGATCCTTTGGGACGGGCGCGATCCTCGCTGGGCCGGTGGCGGGCTGAGGTGATCGACTCCATGCCGCCGACATGGCGGTATCAGCGCCGCCGGAAGGCCCCATGTCGCCGACATGGCGACGCCCGCGCCGGCGGAAGGCCCCGCGTCGGGCGGGCACGCGTCGGGCGGGCAGGCACGCGGAAAGCCGGAAGCCCCGGTGATCCCGGGGCTTCCGGCTCAGGCCCGTGTCCGCCGCGTCAGGCGGAGAGCGAAACCACGCGCTTGGCGATCGCCGACTTGCGGTTGGCCGCCTGGTTGGAGTGGATCACGCCCTTGCTGACCGCCTTGTCCAGCTTGCGCGAGGCGTCCCGCATGAGAACGGCGGCCTTCTCGGCGTCACCGGCCTCAGCGGCCTCGTGGAACTTCCGGATGGCGGTCTTCAGCGACGACTTGACCGACTTGTTACGCAGCCGGCGCTTCTCGTTCTGCCGGTTGCGCTTGATCTGGGACTTGATGTTCGCCACGCGACAGCCTCGTCTTGATAGCTCGGGTTGGTCAGCTTGTGCGCGCGACGAGCATGCGTCATCGCTGCGCGAAGAGCCAGGTTACCAGGTCCGCCGGGACGAGCCAAAACGGCCCTTCGCGCCCCGCCGACCGAGCCACCGCCGACCGAGCCACCGTCGGGCGAGCCATCGTCAGGTGGCGAGGTCCCAGCCCTGCCGGGCGGCGAGCCAGCCGAGGGCCTGCTCACCGCTCCAGCGCTGGTGGGCCCGCAGCTGCGGGGACGCGTCCGTCGGGCCGGAGGCCGCCGAGGTGAGCAGGTACCCCGAGAGCGCGGCGAGCGTCACGTCGAGGGCGTCCGCGGGCGCGCCGGCCGTCGCCGGGTGCCCCGCGAAGCGCGCGTCGGCGTCCAGGCCGCTGGCGTGGGCGGTGATCAACAGGCTGACTAGGTCGAACCAGGCCGGCCCGTGGCAGAGCCAGTTCCAGTCGCAGAACCAGGCCCGCCCGGCCGGGTCGACGAGCACGTTGTCCAGCCGCAGGTCGCCGTGGGCGAGGCCGCCGTGTGCGGCGTACCCGGGGAGGCGGGACTCCAGCGCGACCAGCTCGGACAGCCGCCGCCGCGCCCCGGGCGGCAGGTCCGGGGCCGGCTCCCGGCCGGCGGCCACCTCGCCCCACCACAGGATGTCCTCCCGGGCCAGGTCGGCCAGCCGGGGCAGGCCGAGCGCGACCAGTTCGGGCGGCGGGTCGGCCAGGGCCGCCGCCACCTCGGCGTAGCCGGCGAGGGTGGCGTCGAGGTCGGCGCGGGTCCAGGGCAGCGCGGGAGTACGGCCGTCGATGGCGTCCAGGCCGAGGGCGTACCAGCCGGCGGCGGTGACCGTCCAGCGCGGGCGGGGGACCGGCAGGCCGGCGGGGAGCCGGTCGAGCACGGCGGCCTCCCGGGCGTACCAGTCGACGAGGTGACGCTGCTCGGTCAGCGACGCCGCCTTGACGAACACGCGCCGGCCGTCGGCGCCCGCGACCAGGGCGGCGAAGCCCCGGGTGAATCCGGCGCCGGCCACCCGGACCACCGATGCCGGCGTGCCCAGCCGGGCGGTCACCGCCGCCCGCAGCCCCGCCGGCAGTTCCGCCCAGGAGGGCCGGTGGGCGGTCGCGTCGTACGACACCGGGGGAGGCGCGATCGGGGTCACCCGCCCATGCTGCCCCACCCCGTCCACCCCCGCCGTGCCGTGTCACCCGCCGGCGTCGGACGCCTCTGCCAGACTGCCAGATCATGAGGACCGACGACTTCTGGCAGTTGATCGACCAGGCCCGGGCCGGCGGGGGCGGCGCGCCCGGCGCGGTCGCCGCCCGGGCGGTCGCGCTGCTGGCCGAGCGCGACGCCGCCGACATCATCGGGTACGCGCGGCACCAGCGCCGGGTGATGGCGGCGTCCTACCGGGCCGAGCTCTGGGGCGCGGCCTACCTGATCAACGGTGGCGCGTCCGACGACGGGTTCGAATACTTCCGGGGCTGGCTGATGACCCAGGGTCGGCAGGTCTTCGCCCGGGCGGTGGCCGACCCCGACTCGCTGGCCGAGCTGCCGAAGATCCGTCAGGCGGCGCTCACCGGCGAGGAGTTCGAGGCCGAGGCGATGCTGACGGTCGCGGAGGAGGCGTACCGGAAGGCGACCGCCGCCGAGCTGCCGCCGGTGGAGGAGGTCCCCTACCCGGAGCTGGGCGAGTTCTGGGACTTCGACGACGAGGACGAGGCCCGCCGCCAGCTGCCGAAGCTCGCCGCGCTGTTCGTCGAGGCCCCGCAGGAGTGAGCCGGGGCCCGCAGGAGTGCGCCGAGGCCCCGCAGGAGTGCGCCGAGGCCGGCGGGGGTGCGGGGCGGCCGGTGGGACGCCGGGAGGAGTGATCCGACCGTCCCCGGGGCGACGTGGGAGCATAGAGGGGGCTGGCGTCCGCGCCGGCCCGCTCACGTCAGCCGACCAGAACGGACCGCTGTGCCACCGACGCTCGATTCCGGCGCGAACGCTCCTGGTGCCACCGACCCGGCGCGCATCCGGAACTTCTGCATCATCGCCCACATCGACCATGGGAAGTCGACCCTGGCCGACCGGATGTTGCAGCTCACCGGCGTGGTCGACCCCCGGCAGATGCGCGCGCAGTACCTGGACCGGATGGACATCGAGCGCGAGCGCGGGATCACCATCAAAAGCCAGGCCGTGCGGATGCCGTGGACGATCCGGGAGGGCGACCGGGCCGGCGAGCAGGCCGTCCTCAACATGATCGACACCCCGGGGCACGTCGACTTCACGTACGAGGTGTCCCGGTCCCTGGCCGCCTGCGAGGGCGCGCTGCTGCTGGTCGACGCCGCGCAGGGCATCGAGGCGCAGACCCTGGCGAACCTCTACCTGGCGCTCGAGAACGACCTGAAGATCATCCCGGTGCTCAACAAGATCGACCTGCCGGCCGCCCAGCCCGAGAAGTACGCCGAGGAGCTGGCCCACCTGATCGGCGGCGACCCGGCGGACTGCATCAGGGTCTCCGGCAAGACCGGCGACGGCGTGCCGTACCTCCTCGACGAGATCGTCCGGCAGTTCGTCCCGCCGGTCGGCGACGCCGCCGCGCCCGCCCGCGCGATGATCTTCGACTCGGTGTACGACGTCTACCGGGGCGTCGTCACCTACGTCCGGGTGGTCGACGGCCGGATCAGCGCCCGGGACCGGATCAAGATGATGTCGACCGGCGCGGTCCACGAGCTGCTGGAGATCGGCGTCATCTCCCCGGAGATGGTGAAGGCCGACGCGCTCGGCGTCGGCGAGGTGGGTTACCTGATCACCGGCGTGAAGGACGTCCGCCAGTCCCGGGTCGGTGACACCGTCACCATCAACAGCAGGCCCGCGACCCAGGCCCTGGGCGGCTACAAGGACCCGAAGCCGATGGTCTACTCCGGCCTCTACCCGATCGACGGGTCCGACTACCCCAACCTGCGCGAGGCGCTGGACAAGCTCAAGCTCAACGACGCCGCGCTGGACTACGAGCCGGAGACCTCGGGCGCGCTCGGGTTCGGCTTCCGCTGCGGCTTCCTCGGCCTGCTGCACCTGGAGATCATCCGGGAGCGGCTGGAGCGGGAGTACAACCTCGACCTGATCTCCACCGCGCCGAACGTGGTCTACCGTGCCATCACCGAGGACGGCCAGGAGCTGGTGGTGACCAACCCGAGCGAGTACCCCACCGGCAAGATCGCCGAGGTGTACGAGCCGGTGGTGCGGGCCACGGTCCTGACCCCGAACGACTACGTCGGCGCGGTCATGGAGCTGTGCCAGGGCCGCCGGGGCAGCCTGCTCGGCATGGACTACCTCTCCGCCGACCGGGTCGAGCTGCGCTACACCCTGCCCCTGGCCGAGATCATCTTCGACTTCTTCGACCAGCTCAAGAGCCGCACCAAGGGGTACGCCTCCCTGGACTACGAGCCCTCCGGCGAGCAGGCGTCCGACCTGGTGAAGGTGGACATCCTGCTGCACGGCGAGCCGGTGGACGCGTTCAGCGCCATCGTGCACAAGGACAAGGCGTACAACTACGGCGTCACCATCGCCGCGAAGCTGCGCAACCTGATCCCGCGCCAGCAGTTCGAGGTGCCGATCCAGGCGGCCATCGGCAGCCGGGTGATCGCCCGGGAGACCATCCGGGCGATCCGCAAGGACGTGCTCGCCAAGTGCTACGGCGGTGACATCAGCCGCAAGCGCAAGCTGCTGGAGAAGCAGAAGGAGGGCAAGAAGCGGATGAAGATGGTGGGCCGCGTCGAGGTCCCCCAGGAGGCGTTCATCGCCGCCCTCTCGTCCGACTCCGGCGACGGCAAGGCCGCCGGCAAGAAGTGAGCCGCGATCGGCTCGGCGCGGACGGATCCGTGCCGAGCCGGCCGCGTTCGCGGACGTACCGCCGGTTTGGATTTTCGGGCCCTCGGGAACTTAGCGGTCACGACAGCTTCAACACACCGTTGTGGCGCTTCTTGAGGAGGAGGGCGACCGTGGAGCTCACCGTTTGGGGCATCATCACCGCGCTCATCGTCGGTCTGATCGTGGGCGCTCTGGGCCGCCTGGTCGTGCCGGGCCGGCAGAACATGCCGATCTGGCTGCACATGCTGATCGGCGTCGGTGCCGCCCTGCTCGGCACCGTGCTCGCCCGGGCCATGGGCATCGCCACCGAGACCGCCGGGGTCGACTGGGGCGAGCTGCTCGTCCAGGTCGTGCTGGCCGCCATCGGCGTGGCCCTGGTCGCCGGTGTGGGCCGCCGCCGGAGCGTCACCCACCGGTAGCCGGCAGCTCACTGCTTCCACGGGCGCCCGACCATTCCGGTCGGGCGCCCGTTCGCATTCCGGCCGCAGCCACCTGAACTGCGAGGACATGTCCGGCCGTGAAGTTGCCGGGCGAATGCCGCGATGACGGGTTTGGATTTCCGGCGCCCCGGGAACTTGATGGTTGCCACAGTGAACAAGCCTTTTGAAGCTTTCTGAGGAGAACGACCATGACCGTTGTCGGAATCATCACCGCGCTCATCGTCGGTCTGATCGTGGGCGCTCTGGGCCGCCTGGTCGTGCCGGGCCGGCAGAACATGCCGATCTGGCTGCACATGCTGATCGGCGTCGGTGCCGCCCTGCTCGGCACCGTGCTCGCCCGGGCCATGGGCATCGCCACCGAGACCGCCGGCGTCGACTGGGGCGAGCTGCTCGTCCAGGTCGTCGTCGCCGCCATCGCGGTCGCGATCGTGGCCGGCGTGGGCGGTCGCCGCAGCGTCACCCACCGGTAAGCGTCCCACGGCGCACGAACGGGCGTCCGGCCTCCGGGTCGGGCGTCCGTTCGCGCACGTACGCCCGGCTTTGCCCCGATGTCGGGCCGCGCCCGGGCCTCTCGCCTGCGGTACGGTCGCCTCGCCCCCGCCCGCCCCCTGTCGTAAAGGAATTTTACCTACTAGGGTGCGGCAGAGAAGGTTAGTGCCGGGACGGCGCGAGGGAGATGTGGCGTGAACAGGTGGAAACGGCTGGCCCCGGTCACCGCCGTGGTGGCGTCGGCCGCGATGGTGCTTGCCGGCTGCGGCGGCTCGGGCGACGACGAGGCCGCCGACGACGGCAAGCTGACCGTCTGGATGATGGGCGAGGGCAGCGAGGCGCAGACGGCGTTCCTCGACGGCGTCGAGGCCGAGTTCAGGAAGAAGCACCCCGACACCGACGTCGTCGTCCAGTACATCCCCTGGCTCGAGGCGCCAAAGAAGTTCCAGGCGGCCCTCGCCGGCGGCGAGGGCCCCGACGTGACCGAGCTCGGCAACACCGAGACCCAGGGCTGGGCCGCCCAGGAGGCGCTCGCCGACGTCACCGCCAAGTTCGCCGCCTGGCCCGAGGGCAAGGACATCTTGCCCGACCTCGTCCGCAACGCCCAGCTCGACGGCAAGCAGTACGGCGTGCCGTGGTACGCCGGCGTCCGCGCCCTGTACTACCGCACCGACTGGTTCGCCGAGGCCGGCGTCAAGCCGCCGACGACCTGGGACGAGCTGGTCGCCGCCGCCAAGGCGGTGCAGGCCAAGAAGCCGGGCACCTACGGCATCGCGCTGCCGGGCAACTCGGAGCTGCCGTTCTACTCCTTCCTCTGGGGAGCGGGCGGCGAGATCGCCACCCAGCAGGGCGACACCTGGAAGTCCGGCTACACCACCCCGCAGGCCCGGCAGGCGGTCAAGTTCTGGACCGACCTCGTCACCGTGCACAAGGTCGCCCCGCCCGCCGCCGCCGGCTGGAACGAGATCGACGCCCGCACCCAGTTCGCCACCGGCAAGGCGGCGATGGCCTTCGCCGGCAGTTGGCAGGCCGGCGCCATCAAGAAGGACAACCCCGAGATCGAGAAGTTCTGGGGCACCTTCCCCATTCCCGGGCCGGACGGCAAGCCGGCCCCCGCCTTCGCCGGCGGCTCCGACATCGCCCTGTGGCAGGACAGCAAGAAGCAGGACCTCGCCTGGGACTACCTGACCGTGCTGCTGAGCAAGCAGAAGGACAAGGAGTTCGCCGGCAGCCTCGGCTTCTTCCCGGTCTACTCCGACCTCGTCGGCGGCGGTGAGTACGCCAACGACAAGATCATGGCCGCGTTCGCCACCTCGTTGCAGAACACCAGGCTGACCCCGCTCACCCCGAAGTGGGTCGAGGTCAGCCGCACCAAGACGGTGACCCAGGCTATGAACAGCTCGGTCATCAAGGGTCAGAAGACGGTCGAGCAGGCCACCGCCGACGCGGCCGCCGAGATGGAAAGCATCCTCAACGCGAAGTGACCACGCTGACCCAGGCGCCGGAGACGCCCGCCGCGCGGGAGACCCCCGCGCGGCGGCGTCGCCGGGCCGACCGCCTGCCCTACCTGCTGCTCCTGCCCTGCCTGGTGATCATCGGCGTCCTGCTGCTGTGGCCGCTCGGCCAGGTCGTGACGATGTCCTTCTTCCGGCTCGACAACGTCCGGCAACTGCGTGGCGACCGGGAGTGGCCGTGGGTCGGGCTCGGCAACTACGCCGAGATCCTCGGCGACCCGTTCTTCCTCACCGTGCTGCGCAACACGGTGCTCTTCGCCGCGGCCAACGTCGCCCTCACGATGATCCTCGGCACGCTGGTCGGGCTGCTGCTCAACCGGCTCGGCCGGCGGATGGCCACCTTCGTCGCGAGCTGCGTGATGCTGGCCTGGGCCACCCCGGCGCTGACCGGCACCATCGTCTGGAAGTGGCTGTTCGACGACACCTCGGGCCTGGTGACCTGGCTGTTCAACGCCCTGCCCGACGGGCTGTCGACCGCGCTGTTCGGCCGCGCCGACTGGACCGGGTACGGCTGGTTCAACTCGCCGCTGATGTTCTTCTCGATCCTCACCCTCGTGGTGGTCTGGCACTCGTTCCCGTTCATCGCCGTCAGCGTGCTGGCGGGGCTGAAGAGCGTGCCGAGCGAGCTGCACGAGGCCGCCCGGGTCGACGGGGCCGGCCCGTGGAAGGTCTTCTGGAAGATCACCTTCCCGCTGCTGCGGCCCGTCTTCGGCATCCTGGTGGTGCTCTCCACCATCTGGGACTTCAAGGTGTTCACCCAGCAGTTCGTGCTGGCCGGCGGCACCCAGGACCGCCCGACGTTCATGCTGTCGATCTACTCGTACGCCGAGGCGTTCTCCCCGCCCCCCAAGTACGGCCTGGGCGCGGCGATCGCCGTCATCCTCACGCTGATCCTGCTGCTGGTGACCGGCCTCTACGTGCGGATGGTGCTCAAGCAGGAGGAGGACGCGTGAAACGCGGCGCGGTGGTGAAGCGGGTCGCCCTCAACGGCGCTGGCCTGCTGGTGGCGCTCTTCGCGGCGTTCCCCGTCTACTGGATGATCGCGACGTCGCTCAAGCCCAACCGGGAGATCTTCTCGGCCACGCCCCGGCCGGTGCCGACCGCGCCGACGCTGGAGCACTACCGGGAGATCCTCACCGGCAACCTCATCCCCGGCGTGACGTTCGGCGACTTCTTCCTCAACTCCGCGCTCGTGGCGGTGTCGACAGTGGTGCTCAGCGGCCTGGTCGCGCTGCTCGCCGCGACGGCGGTGGCCCGGTTCCGGTTCAAGCTGCGCACCAGCTTCCTGATCATGCTGCTGGTGGTGCAGATGATCCCGCTGGAGGCGCTGGTCATCCCGCTGTTCCTGATGATCCAGCGGCTGGGCCTCTACAACACGCTGCCCAGCCTGATCCTCACGTACCTCGGCTTCTCGCTGCCGTTCGCGGTCTGGATGCTGCGCGGCTTCGTGGCCGCCGTGCCCAAGGAGTTGGAGGAGGCCGCGGCGATCGACGGCGCGAGCCGCGCCCAGACCTTTCGCCGCATCCTGTTCCCGCTGGTCGCGCCGGGCCTGGTGGCCACCAGCATCTTCTCCTTCATCACCGCCTGGAACGAGCTGATCTTCGCGCTGACCTTCGTCAACGACCAGGACCGCTACACCCTGCCGGTGGCGATGACGTTCTTCTTCGGCCGCGACGACACCGCCTGGGGGCCGGTGATGGCCGCCTCCACGCTGTTCACCCTGCCGGTGATCGTCTTCTTCCTGCTGGTGCAGCGCCGGATGGTCTCCGGCCTGGTGGCGGGCGCCGTCAAGGGCTGAGGTGCAAGGAAGGGCCCCCTGTTAACGCATTCTGTCGAGAGGGGTCCCCTTCTCACCCGCCCCGGCGGGCGGGCGGGCCCCGGCGGGCGGGGCATCGGCGGGCCGCGATGCCGCCGTAGGCTGACGCCATGACAGGCAGGCTGGTGACGGTGAACGTCGGCGTGGTGACCGAGGCGGAGTGGGCGGGCGACACGAGCGGCCGCAGCGGGATCGACAAGCGGCCGGTGGACGGGCCGGTGCTGCTCCGCGTCGACGGGGTGGCCGGCGACTTCATCGGCGAGCGGGCCCACCACGGCGGCCCCGACCAGACGGTCTACGCGTACGCCGAGGAGGACGCCGCGTGGTGGGCGGCCGAGCTGGGCCGCGACATCCGGCCGGGGGCCTTCGGCGAGAACCTGACCACGTACGCGGTGGACGTGACCGGCGCGGTCGTCGGCGAGCGGTGGCAGATCGGGTCGGCCCTGCTGGAGGTCACGAAGCCGCGCACGCCGTGCCGGACGTTCGCCGGGTTCTGGGGCGTACCGGATCTGATCAAGCGGTTCACGGCGCGCGCCGCGCCGGGGGCGTACCTGCGGGTGCTGCGGGAGGGCGAGGTCGGCGCGGGCGACCCGGTGGAGGTGGTGGAACGCCCGGCGCACGGGGTGACCGTCGGCGAGGTGTTCCGGGCGGGCACCCTCGAACCGGAGCTGCTGCCCCGGCTGCTCGACGTCCCCGAGCTGCCCGAGCCGCTGCGGCGCAAGGTCGAGCGCCGGCTCGCCACGCCGGACGCCTGAAGGCCCCCGACGCCTGCCCCCCGACGCCGCCGCGCACCCCAGGCGTTAACAAGGGCCCCCTGCTATGCGGAATGCGTTAACAGGGGGCCCTTCCTTACCGCGTCAGCGGAGCCAGGGGATGCTGCGGTCCAGCAGGCCGCGCTCCTTGAGCTCCTTGCGCAGCGGGATCTCGTCGTCGATGTACCCGTTCCAGTTGATGCCCCAGTAGTTGGCGGTGTGGGTGCCCTCGCCGCAGAGCTGGCGCTGCACCGGCGTGCGGTTGGCCCACCACTCGCCGTCGGTGTCGATGTGCAGCTCGTCCAGCGGGCGGATCCACCGGTACGTGTAGCCGACGAAGAGCATCTTGCGGGTGATGTTCGACAGGTTCGTCGACCGGGAGTGCCACTGGCGGCGGTCGAAGATGAACGCGTCGCCCGGGTTCGCGGTGATCTCCACCGTGCCCTCCGGGTCCGGGTTGTGCACCGTCAGGTCCGCCGGGCGGGGCAGCGAGTTCCACAGGTGGCTGCCCGGGATCACCTTGGTCGCGCCGCGGCCGGTCTCCGACAGGTCGGAGAGCACGTACGCCACCTTCAGCGAGAACATCGGCCGGGGCAGGTTCGGGTCCATCGTCTCCGGGTCGGAGTTCTGCCGGTACCCGTCCTGGTGCCACCCCCAGTACGGCTTCTCCGGCTCCAGCGCCGGCGGGGTGACGTCGAGGTGGTTGTGGTGGGTGTAGATGTTCCACCCGGCCAGCCCCCACATGTACGGGAAGGCGATCGGGTGGGTCAGCAGCTCGCCGAAGAGCTCGTCGCGCTCCAGGAAGCCCAGCAGGTGCAGGGTGCCGTCCTTGGTGGTGTTGCCCTTGGCCTTCTCCTCCGCGTACACGCGGTCGACGGCCTCCTCCAGGGCGGCCCGGTGGTCCTCCGTCAGCACGTTCCGCAGCAGGAGGAAGCCCTGCTCGTGGAACTCCTTGCGGTCGGTGTCGCTGATCGGTTCGTAGCCGGTCCGGCCGTCGTAATCGAACACCGCGTCGTACCCCTCCCCATGAGGTGAAACCATTTCTGGCACAGGACGCCGATGCTACTGCGCCACCGCGAGCGGGCGCGGAGCGCGCCCGACGGTGCGGGGGAGCGGCCGGACCGTTGGCACCCACTTGGGTGCGGAGAGTGAGAATGGGCGCTTGTTCGGCGGCTTTCGCCGGATATGCAGGATTGTGCGGTGACCGTCGGTGTGGAGAATCGCGACCGGTCAGGCGTCGGGGAAGACCTCGGCGAGCACCTGGCCGTCGTCCGTCGGGGCGTCGCCCACCCGGCCCCAGGTGCCGGCCTTCGCGGTCCACTCCAGGCCGGCGAAGCGCACCCGCTTCACGCCGTGGTCGGAGGCGTGCGAGACCAGCCAGTGCGCGTACCGCCAGCCGTCGCGCCGGTCGTCGGCCGGCACCGCGACGCCGGTCAGCTCGGCCGGGGAGGCCGCCTCCGGCAGCCCCCAGTCCAGGCTCAGGCCCCGGGTCAGCGCGGCGGCGGCGGTCGCGCCCCGCATCACCGGCGTCGCGCCGACCGTGCAGGCCACCGCGCCGGTCGCCTCGCCGAGCAGCGCCCGGGTCAGCACCTCCGACTCGTCCGCCCACTTCTGGTACGCCTCGGGGAACGCCGAGCGCTGCACCTTCTGCGCCGCGTCGGTGACCCGCATCTTCTCCCAGCCGCGCACCCGCTTGAGCGCGGCGTAGAACTTCCTGGTCGCGTACCGGGGGTCGGCGATCTGCGCCTCGGTGCCCCAGCCCTGGCTCGGCCGCTGCTGGAACAGGCCCAGGGAGTCCCGGTCGCCGCCGGAGAGGTTGCGCAGCCCGGACTCCTGGTAGGCCGTCGCGAGGGCGACCACCACGGCCCGCTCGGGCATCTTCCGCTGGACGCCGATCGCCGCGATCGTGGCGGCGTTGGCCATCTGGTCGGCGTCCAGGCGCACCTGGCCGTCGGCCTGCACGATGCAGGTGCGGCTGGCCAGGGACAGCGGCAGGCGTAGCTGCCCGCCGGCCTGCCGGACGACGAGCCAGATCCCCACCACGGCGATCACGGCGACGACGACACCGGTCGCGACGACTGCCCGACTTCGCACCCGCACCCCCTGTTCGACGGCGTCCGCCAAGAGTACGTCCCCGCCGCCGCCGTCCGGCCCGTCCGACCGATTCGCTCCGTTCCGTCGTGGGTCGACCCCATTGCGTGTTCGGTCGGTGGGTGGCGTCCCCCGCCGACGGGCCGGTCGGCCGGCCGTGACCGGCTTCCCCGCGCCCGGGCCCGGAAACCGGCGGGCCCGGCACCCGGTCAGTCCGTCGGCACCCAGCTCGCGTCGCGCCTCTCGCGGAACGCGAGCACGCCCTCGCGCCCCTCGTCGGACAGGAAGTAGCCGGTCGACAGGGCGGCCAGCTCCGCGACCCCGGCCCGCAGGTCGGCCGCCGGCGGGCGGCGCAGCAGCTCCTTCGCCCCGGCCAGCGCGTTCGGCGCCCCCCGCACCAGCGAGGCGCAGGCCCGCGCCACCGCCGCGTCCAGCGCGTCCGCCGGCACCGCCGCGGTGACCAGCCCGATCTCGGCGGCCCGCCGCCCGTCGAAGGCGTCGCCGGTGAGGTACAGCTCGGCGGCGGCCCGGGGCGTCAGCCGGGGCAGCACGGTCGCCGAGATCACCGCCGGGATGACCCCGATCCGCACCTCGGTGAACGCGAACGTCGCCTCCTGCGCGCAGAACGCCAGGTCGGCCGCCGCGATCAGGCCCAGCCCGCCGGCCCGCGCCGGCCCGGCGACCCGGGTTAGCACCGGCTTCGGGCACTCCCAGACCGCCGCGAGCACGTCGCCGAGCATCCCGGCCGGGACCGTCCCGCTGGCGTACGCGGCGGCGGTCTCCTTCAGGTCGGCGCCCGAGCAGAAGACCGGGCCGGCGTGGTCGAGCACCACCACCCGGACCGCGTCGTCGGCCACGGCGGCGGCCAGCCCGGCCAGCAGCTCGGTCATCAGCGGCGTGGAGAGCGCGTTGCGGTTGTGCGGGCTGTCCAGGGTGAGGGTGGTCACCCCACGGGCCGTGGCGACCCGCACGAGCGCGGCGGCAGAGGTCATGCCGGGCACACTAGTGGCCATGCCCGGCGTCCTTCCAGAAGGCGAGCCCGTCCCGGCCGACGGCTCGCTGCCCGCCACCGCGACCCGCGCCGTCGGCGCGCGCGGCTTCGGCGTGTACGTGCACGTGCCGTTCTGCGCCAGCCGCTGCGGTTACTGCGACTTCAACACCTACACCGCCGACGAGCTGGGCGGCGGGGCGAGCCGCGAGGGGTACGCCGACACGGTGCTCGCCGAGCTGGCGTTGGCCGCCCGGGTGCTCGGCGACGCCCCGCCGCCTCGGGTCGATACCGTGTTTGTCGGCGGCGGCACCCCCACCCTGCTGCCCGCCGACGACCTGGCCCGGATCCTCGACGGCATCGACCGCGCCTGGGGGCTGGCCGCCGACGCGGAGGTGACCACCGAGGCCAACCCCGAGTCGGTGACGCCGGAGTCGCTGAAGACCCTGCGGGCCGCCGGTTACACCCGGATCTCGCTGGGCATGCAGTCGGCCGCGCCGGGGGTGCTGGCGATCCTCGACCGCCGGCACCGCGCCGGCCGGGCCACCGAGGCCGCCCGGGAGGCCCGCGACGCCGGGTTCGACCACGTCAACCTCGATTTGATCTACGGTACGCCGGGGGAGAGCGCCGACGACTTCGCCGCGTCCCTGGCGCAGGTGGTGGCCGCCGGGGTGGACCACGTCAGCGCGTACGCCCTGATCGTGGAGGACGGCACCCGGCTGGCCGCGCGGATGCGGCGCGGCGAGCTGGCGTACCCCTCCGACGACGTGGCGGCGGACCGCTACCTGGCCGCGGAGGCCGCCCTCGGCGCGGCCGGCTTCTCCTGGTACGAGGTGTCCAACTGGGCCCGCACGCCGGCCGCGCGCTGCCGGCACAACCTGTTGTACTGGACCGGCGGCGACTGGTGGGGCCTCGGGCCGGGGGCGCACAGCCACGTCGGCGGGGTGCGCTGGTGGAACGTCAAGCACCCGGCCGCCTACGCGAAGCGCCTCGCGGCGGGGGAGTCGCCCGGCCTGGCCCGGGAGGTGCTCACGCCCGACGAGGCGCACACGGAGGACGTGATGCTGCGGCTGCGGCTCGCCTCGGGGCTGCCGCTGGCCGTGCTGGACGACGCGGGCCGCGCCGGCGCCCGGCGGGCCCTGGCCGACGGCCTGCTCGACCCGGCCGGGTACGCGGCCGGCCGGGCCGTGCTCACCCTGCGCGGCCGGCTGCTGGCCGACGCGGTCGTGCGCGACCTGCTGCCCTGACGGGGGTGGCCCCGACCGGCCGGGGGAGCGGCCGGTCGGGGTTCACTTGATCAGGTTGACGGTCATCGGGTAGCGGTAGGGGCTGCCCTCGTTGGCCTTGATGCCGGCCACGATGCCGAAGATGATGCCGACGATCATGGCGCCGAAGCCGATCAGGAGCCCCACCAGGATGCAGGTGAGGATCCAGCCGATCAGGGCGATGACCGACCAGAGGAGCTGGAAGTTGAGCGCCGCCACCGCGTGGGCGCGGACCGTCGGCGACTGGTTGCCCCGGGCGAGCAGGGCGATCAGCGGCGCGAGCCAGCCGAGCACGCCGCCGCCGAGGAACATCCCCGCCGCGCCGCCGAAGTGGGCGACCAGGACCCAGGTCTTGTCCTCGTTGTTGGCGTAGCCGCCGGAGGGCGCGCCGTACGCGCCGCCCGTCGGATATCCGCCACCGGGCGGGGGGAAGCCGCCACCGGGTGGCGGGTAGCCGGCCGACGGCGGCTGGTCACCGGTGGGCGGCGGATAGCCACCGGGCGGGGGATAGCCGCCGGCCCCGGGTGCCCCGGACAGTGGTGCGGTGGGGGGCTCGTGCCCCGGCGAGCCGTACGGTGCCGACGGGTTCGGCTCCGGCGGGTAGCCGCCGGGGTCGCCCGATCCGGGAGGGCGAGGTGGTTCAGTCATGCACGTCACGGTAGGGGTTGCGGGCAAGCGGGCACCAGAGCGACACCGGCCCAGCGTGGCGGATGTCCGGTCAGGGTGCGCAGGTGGCGGCCCGCCCCGGGCGGCGGCGGGCCGGCCGGCCCGCGCCCGTCGGGGCGCCCGCGCGGCGCTGGCCGCACCCGTGGTCCGTCGTTGATCTTACCCATCGCGGGGCAGTCGACGTAGACTGGCACTCGTTACAGTCGAGTGCCAGGCGTCGACGCACCGGCGGAGCGCCGACCTGCGGTGCCGCCGCGCCGCCGGGCCCGACGTGCGACAGGAGGTGGCAGGGTGGGTCTGGACGACCGCAAGCTCGCCGTGCTCCGCGCGATCGTCGAGGACTACGTCGCCACCCAGGAGCCGGTCGGCAGCAAGGCGCTGGTCGAGCGGCACCAGCTCGGCGTCTCCCCGGCGACGGTGCGCAACGACATGGCGGTGCTGGAGGAGGAGGGATACATCCGGCAGCCGCACACCAGCGCCGGCCGGGTCCCCACCGACCGGGGCTACCGCCTCTTCGTCGACCGGCTGTCCCGGGTCAAGCCGCTCAGCCCGGCCGAGCGGCGGGCGATCGAGCGCTTCCTGGTCGGCGCGGTCGACCTCGACGACGTGGTGCACCGCACGGTGCGGCTGCTGGCGCAGCTCACCCGGCAGGTCGCCGTGGTGCAATATCCCTCGCTGGCCCGCTCCTCGGTGCGGCACCTGGAGCTGGTGCCGATCTCCACCACCCGGCTGATGCTGGTGATGATCGCCGACACCGGCCGGGTCGAGCAGCGGCTGGTCGAGCTGCCCGCGCCGGTCAGCGCCGACGACGTCACCGACCTGCGCCGGCTGGTCAACGAGAAGCTCGTCGGCAGCCGGCTGTCGGAGACCCCGCCGCTGGTGCAGGCGCTGGTCGAGGAGTCGAGCCCGCACCTGCGCGGCACCATGACCACGCTCTCCACGGTGCTGCTGGAGACGCTGGTCGAGCGGCACGAGGAGCGCATCGCGCTCGCCGGCACCGCCAACCTGACCCGGGGCGGCCTGCTCGACTTCCAAGGGTCCCTGCGGCCCATCCTGGAGGCGCTGGAGGAGGAGGTGGTGATGCTCAAGCTGATCGGCGAGGCCGAGTCGACCACCACCCGCGTGCTGATCGGCGACGAGAACGAGATCGACAACCTGCGGGCCGCCTCGGTGGTCAGCACCGGCTACGGCCCGGGGGCGACCGCGCTCGGCGGACTGGGCGTGGTCGGCCCCACCCGGATGGACTACCCCGGCACCATCGCCACGGTGCGGGCCGTGGCACGCTACGTGGGCGAGCTGCTGGCCCAGAACTGACCAGTCAGGGCCGACGGCCGGCTCCGGCCGACGACCGGCGCAACGCGACAAGAACATGAGGACACGGGACGCAGTGGCCAGGGACTACTACGGCATCCTCGGCGTGAGCCGGGAGGCCTCCGACGACGAGATCAAGCGCGCCTACCGCAAGCTGGCGCGGCAGTTCCACCCGGACGTCAATCCGGACCCGGAGGCACAGGAGAAGTTCAAGGACATCAACGCCGCATACGAGGTCCTCTCGGACGACCGGAAACGGCAGCTCGTCGACCTCGGCGGCGACCCCCTCGCCCCCGGTGGCGGTGGCATGGGCGGCCCGGGCGGGCCCGGCGGGGCCGGCCCGTTCGTCGGCTTCCAGGACATCATGGACGCCTTCTTCGGCGGCGCGGCCGGCGGCTCCCGGGGCCCGCGCCCGCGCACCCGGCCCGGCGCGGACGCGATCCTGCGCCTGGAGCTGGACCTGCACGAGACGGCGTTCGGCGTCGAGGCCCCGATCACCGTCGACACGGCGGTGCTCTGCACCACCTGCTCCGGGGCGGGCACGGCGGCCGGCACCCACCTGGCCACCTGCGAGGCGTGCGGCGGCCGGGGCGAGGTCCAGTCGGTGCAGCGCACCTTCCTCGGCCAGGTGGTCTCCGCCCGGCCGTGCACGGTCTGCCAGGGTTACGGCACCACCATCCCGCACCCCTGCCCGACCTGCACCGGCGACGGGCGGGTGCGCACCCGCCGCTCGCTGACCGTCAAGATCCCCGCCGGGGTCGAGGACGGCATGCGCATCCGGCTCGCCCAGCAGGGCGAGGTTGGCCCGGGCGGCGGCACCGCCGGCGACCTCTACGTCGAGATCCACGAGCGCCCGCACGACGTCTACTCCCGCAAGGGCGACGACCTGCACTGCCGGGTCACCGTCCCGATGACCGCCGCCGCGCTCGGCACCCGGCTGACCATCAAGACCCTCGACAGCGAGGAGACGGTCGACGTCAAGGCCGGCACCCAGCCGGGCAGCACCCTGCGGCTGCGCGCCCGGGGCGTGCCGCACCTGCGCGGCACCGGCCGGGGCGACCTCTACGTCCACCTCGACGTGCGGACCCCGACCAAGCTCGACGCCGACCAGGAGAAGATGCTGCGCGACTTCGCCAAGACCCGGGGCGAGGAGGTCGCCGAGCTGAGCAAGCAGGGCGGCTTCTTCTCCCGGATGCGCGACGCCTTCAACGGGCACGCCTGAGGTGTCGGCGCCGCTGTTCCTGGTCGACGCGCTGCCCACCGGCGACACGCTGACCCTCGGCGGCCCGGAGGGGCACCACGCGGCCACCGTCCAGCGGCTGCGCGCCGGCGAGGAGCTGCTGCTGGCCGACGGCCGGGGCGGCACGGCCGCCGCCGTGGTCACCGCCGTCGGCCGGGGCGCCCTCGACCTGCGGGTCACCGCCCGGGGGCACGTCGACGCGCCCGTCCCCCGGCTCGTCGTGGCGCAGGGCATCGCCAAGGGCGACCGGGGCGAGCTGGCCGTGCAGGCGATGACCGAGGTCGGGGTCGACGAGATCGTGCCCTGGGCGGCGTCCCGCTCGGTGGCGCAGTGGCGCGGCGACCGGGGCGTACGGGCCCGGGAGAAGTGGGCGGCGACCGCGCGGGAGGCGGCGAAGCAGGCCCGCCGGGCGTGGCTGCCGGTGGTGGCCGGCGCCCCCGACGAGTCCACGGCCACGGTAGCCCGCCGGATCGCGCGCGCCGCCGCCGCGTTCGTCCTGCACGAGGAGGCGCAGGAGCCGCTGACCGCCGCCGAGCTGCCCGACGCGGGCGAGATCGTGCTGGTCGTCGGCCCGGAGGGCGGCATCACCGACGCGGAGGTGACCGCGTTCACCGGGGCCGGCGCCCGCCCCGTGCGCCTCGGCCCGCACGTGCTGCGCACCTCCACGGCGGGCGTCGCCGCCCTCTGCGTCCTGGCCACCCGCCTGTCCCGCTGGTGACCCCCCGGCCGGGTCAGGCGCGCAGGTAGGACGCGCCGTCGAGGTCGACGATCGTGCCGGAGGCCCACTCCGCCGCCGACGCCAGCCAGTGGACCGCCACCCGGTTTCCGCCAGCCGCGAACCGGTCCGCCAGCGCGCGCCCGATGCCCCGCGATGCCCCCGTCGCCAGCGCCGCCCGCGAAGTCACGCGGCCGTCATGCCGCCGCCGTCCGGCACGACTTACCATGCCCCGATGGGATCCGACTGCCTGTTCTGCCGCATCGTCGCCGGGGAGATCCCGGCCACCGTCGTCCGGGAGACCGACACCACCCTCGCCTTCCGCGACATCGACCCGAAGGCCCCGGTGCACGTGCTGGTCATCCCGAAGGAGCACTACGCCGACGTGGCGACCCTCGGCCAGGGCGACCCGGCGCTCGCCGGCGAGCTGCTGGCCACGGCCGCCGCCGTGGCCGAGGACGAGGGGCTGCTCGGCGACGGCTTCCGGCTGATGTTCAACACCGGGGCGTACGGCGGCCAGGAGGTCTTCCACGCGCACGCGCACGTGCTCGGCGGCGCGCCGCTGGGCCCGATGCTCTGCCGCTGAGGGGTGTAAGGAGGGGGCCCCTGTACAACAAAAAGCGTTAACAGGGGACCCCTCCTTACACTGCGGGCGTGAGTGGAATCGACGAGCGGCTCGGGCGGATGGTGCGGCGGGCCCAGGCCGAGGGGCGGGTGCCGGCGGTCGCCGCGGCCCTGCACCGGGCGGACCGCCCGCTCTGGACCTGCGAGGCCGGCGGCACCGGCAACGACACCGCGCTCGGCCCGCAGACGCCGTTCCGGATCGGCTCGGTCACCAAGACGTTCACCGCCGTGCTGGTCATGCAGTGCCGCGACGCCGGCCTGCTCGACCTCGACGACCCCGTCGGCGCGCACCTCGACGTGCCCGCGCACGGCGAGCTGACCGTACGCCGGCTGCTGTCGCACACCTCCGGCCTGCAACGGGAGCCGCACGGCGACGTCTGGGACACCCTGCGCGCCCCCGGGACGGACGAGCTGCTGGCCGACCTGGCCCGCGCCGAGCGGGTGCTGCCGCCGGCCCGCCGCTTCCACTACTCCAACCTCGGCCTGGCGGTGCTCGGCCAGCTCGTCGCCCGGCTGCGCGGCGGCACCTGGGCCGAGGTGCTCGCCGACCGGGTGCTCGCCCCGCTCGGCCTGACCGCCACCACCGACCGGCCGGGCCCGGCGGCGGCCACCGGGTTCCTCGTCGACGCGTACTCCGACGAGGCGCACCCGGAGCCGCCGACCGACTTCGGCGCGGTCGGCCCGGCCGCCCAGCTCTGGAGCACCGCCGCCGACATGGCCCGCTGGGCGGCGTTCCTGGCCGACCCGGCGGCGCTCGACCCCACCGGCGCGGTGCTCGCCCCGGCGACGCTCGACGAGATGCGCTGGCCGCTGACCGTCACCGACGAGACGTCCTGGGGCGCCGGCTTCGGGCTGGGGCTGATCCTGCTGCCGCAGGGCGACCGGGTGGTGCACGTCGGGCACGACGGGGCGATGCCCGGCTTCCTCGCCGCCGTCTACGGCCGCCGGGGCGGCGACGGCACCCCCGGCGCGATGGGCGCGGCGGTGCTCGGCTCGTCCGGGACCGGCGTGGAGGTCATCGACCTGCCGCACCGGCTGCTCGCCGCCGCCGTCGAGCACGACCCGGCCGACGTCGCGCCGTGGCGGCCGGGCCCGCCGGCCCCGCCGCACCTGCGCGGCATGCTGGGCCACTGGTGGGGCGAGGGCTTCGCGTACGTCTTCACCTGGCACGACGGCACCCTGCGGGCCCGGGGCGTCGGCGACCCGGCCGGCAAACCCCCGGCGGTCTTCGCCCCGCTGCCGGACCGGCCGGACGTGTTCCGCACCGTCTCCGGGCGGGAGACCGGCGAGCTGCTGCGGCTGACCCGGGACGCGACCGGGACGGTGGTCCGGCTGCACTGGGCGACGTACCGCTTCACCCGGGGGCAGGAGACCTTCGACGGGTACGACTTCCGGCGCTGACGCCCGGCCGCGCGACCAGGCCGGCGGCCCGGGGAAATGGGCGAGGTGCCGCCGAGCGGGAAACGATACGATGGGGGTAACGTCCGACCGCCGCGCCAGCAGGGCTCGGCGCCGAGATCGAGAGCAGGTGCGCAGGGCCCCTCGGCCCGACCCATGACCGGCACCCCACCTCCCGGCCCGCCCCGGGTGCAGACCAGGATCACCGTCCCCGACTCCAAGATCATGGTCAACCTGCTGGGCGCGGGCGACGAGATCCTGCGACTCGTCGAGCGTTCGGTCGACAGCGACGTGCACGTCCGCGGCAACGAGATCACCATCACCGGTGCTCCGGCGGACAACGCCATCGCCGAGCGCCTCTTCGGCGAGCTGCTCGAACTGATCGAGAAAGGCGAGACCCTGACCACTGACGCCGTGCGGCGCACCGTCGGGATGCTGGAACAGGGCGGCACCGAGCGGCCCGCCGAGGTCCTGACGCTCAACATCCTCTCCCGGCGCGGGCGCACCATCCGCCCCAAGACGCTCGGGCAGAAGAAGTACGTCGACGCGATCGACGCGCACACCATCGTCTTTGGCATCGGCCCCGCCGGCACCGGCAAGACCTACCTGGCGATGGCGAAGGCCGTCCAGGCGCTCCAGGCCAAGCAGGTCAACCGGATCATCCTGACCCGGCCGGCGGTCGAGGCGGGGGAGCGGCTGGGCTTCCTGCCCGGCACGCTCAACGAGAAGATCGACCCCTACCTGCGCCCGCTCTACGACGCGCTGCACGACATGCTCGACCCGGAGACGATCCCGAAGCTGATGGCGGCCGGGACGATCGAGGTCGCGCCCCTGGCATACATGAGGGGGCGTACCTTGAATGATGCGTTCATCATCCTCGACGAGGCGCAGAACACCACGCCCGAGCAGATGAAGATGTTCCTCACCCGGCTCGGCTTCGGTTCCAAGATCGTGGTCACCGGCGACGTCACCCAGGTGGACCTTCCCGGCGGGACGACCAGCGGCCTGCGGGTGGTCCGGGAGATCCTGGAGAACGTGGAGGACGTGCACTTCGCGCAGTTGTCCAGCTCCGACGTGGTGCGCCACCGGCTGGTCGGGGAGATCGTCGACGCGTACGCCCGCTGGGACGCCGAGCGGGAGAACCAGCAGGCGCAGGGCGTGCACGCCGTGCCGGGGCGCACCGCCCAGGGCGGCCGGGCCGGCCGGCGCCGTCAGACCTAGGGAACCCAGTTGTCCATCGAGATCGCCAACGAGTCCGGTGTCGACGTCGACACCGACGCCGTGCTCGCCGTCGCCCGGCACGCCCTCGACGAGATGGGGGTCAACCCCCTCGCCGAGCTGTCCGTGCTGCTGGTCGACATCGACTACATGACCGAGCTGAACCACCGCTGGATGGGCGGCGACGGCCCGACCGACGTGCTCGCCTTCCCCATGGACGAGGGCAGCGTCGACCACGGGCCGGGCGAGTCGAGCACCGCCGGCGGCGAGCCGGCGCTGCTGGGCGACATCGTGCTCTGCCCGGAGGTGGCGGCCAAGCAGGCCGCGACGGCCGGCCACTCCTCGGCCGACGAGCTGCACCTGCTCACCGTGCACGGGGTGCTGCACCTGCTCGGCTACGACCACGCCGAGCCGGAGGAGGAGCGGGAGATGTTCGAGCTCCAGGCCCGGCTGCTGGCCAGCTGGCGGTCGACCCGGTCCGCGTGATGCCCGTCCAGGTGTCGGCGGCCGGCGCGGCGGCCGGCCTGCCCGACCTGCAACTGCTCGTCTTCGCGGCCGGGCTGGTGGTGCTCGCCGGCCTGATCGCGATGACCGAGGCCGCGCTGGCCGCCGTGTCGCCGGCCCGGGCGGCCGAGCTGGCCCGCGACGGGGCCCGGGGCGCGCGCACGCTCCAGGCCGTCGCCGGCGACGTGGTACGCCACCTCAACCTGCTGCTGTTGCTGCGGCTGCTGGCCGAGCTGACCGCCACCACGCTGGTCGCGCTGGTGGCGGTCGACACGTTCGGCGCGGGCTGGCGGGCGGCGCTGGTCACCGCCGGCGCGATGACCGTGATCAGCTTCGTGGTGGTCGGGGTCGGCCCGCGTACCCTCGGCCGGCAGCACGCGTACGCGGTCGGCCGGGCCGTCGCGCCGCTGGTGCGCTGGCTGGGCCGGGCGCTCAACCCGCTGGCGTCGCTGCTGATCCTGATCGGCAACGCGGTCACCCCGGGGCGTGGTTTCCGGGAGGGCCCGTTCGCCACCCAGGTGGAGCTGCGCGAGCTGGTCGACCTGGCCGAGCAGCGGGGCGTCGTCGAGCACGGCGAGCGGCAGATGATCCATTCGGTGTTCGCGCTCGGCGACACCATCGCCCGTGAGGTGATGGTGCCGCGCACCGAGATGGTGTGGATCGAGGAGAGCAAGACCCTCTCCCAGGCCCTGGCCCTGTTCCTGCGCTCCGGCTTCTCCCGCATCCCGGTGATCGGGGAGAGCGTCGACGACGTGCTCGGCGTGCTCTACCTCAAGGACCTGATCCGCCGCACCCAGGGCGGCGACCCGGCGGCGTCCCGGCTGCCGGTGTCGGAGCTGATGCGCCCGGCGACGTTCGTCCCGGAGTCCAAGCCGGTCGACGACCTGCTGTCGGAGATGCAGGCCGCGCGCAACCACCTGGTCATCGTCGTCGACGAGTACGGCGGCACCGGCGGCCTCGTCACGATCGAGGACATCCTGGAGGAGATCGTCGGCGAGATCACCGACGAGTACGATGTCGAACGCCCGCCGGTCGAGCGGCTGGCGGACGGCGCGGTGCGGGTCACCGCCCGGCTGCCCGTCGAGACCCTCGGCGAGCTGTTCGACGTCGAGCTGCCCGCCGACGAGGTCGAGACGGTCGGCGGCCTGCTCGCCCAGGCCCTGGGCCGGGTCCCGATCCCCGGCGCGGAGGCCGAGGTGGCCGGGCTGCGCCTGGTCGCCGAGGGCACCACCGGCCGGCGCAACCGGATCGACACCGTGCTGGTGAGCCGGGTCGAGCCGACCGACCACCCCGACACCACCCCCGGGCGCGGCGAGCCCGCCGAGGCCCGGGGCACCCAGAACCGAGCCGAGGAGAGGCAACCCGCCGATGCCTGAGTCACCCGCCGCGCCCGCCGCCCTGCCCACCCCGTCCGCGCCGGTCGAGCTGAGCGCCGAGGACGGCAAGCTGGTCATCCTCGCCCGGGGAGCCCGGGGCCGGGTGGGCGCCGTGGAGGGGGCCGCGGTACGCGACCAGGACGGCCGGACGTACGCGGCGGCGAGCGTGTCGCTGCCCTCGCTGACCCTGACCGCCCTCCAGCTCGCGGTGGCCTCCGCCGTGGCGGCCGGGGCGACCCGGCTGGAGGCCGCCGTCGTGGTGACGGAGGCGTCGACCCTGGACGGGGCGGGGCACGCCGCCGTCCGTGATCTCGCCGCCGACGCGCCGATCCACGTGGCCGCGCCGGACGGCGCCGTCCTCGGCACGGTGGTCGAGTGAGCGACGTGCGGGGCGGCCGGGCGGGCGACGCGCGGGGCGGCCGGGGGGGCGACGTCGGCGGCGGGGGAGCGCGCCCGTACCGGGCGGGGTTCGCCTGCTTCGTGGGCCGTCCGAACGCCGGCAAGTCGACGCTGACCAACGCCATCGTCGGCACGAAGATCGCGATCACCTCGAACAAGCCGCAGACCACCCGGCACGTCATCCGGGCCGTGCTGCACCGGCCGGAGTCCCAGCTCGTCCTGGTCGACACCCCCGGGCTGCACCGCCCCCGCACGCTGCTCGGCGAGCGGCTCAACGACCTGGTCCGCTCCACCTGGAGCGAGGTCGACGTGATCGGCCTGTGCATCCCGGCCGACGAGCCGGTCGGCCGGGGCGACCGGTTCATCACCGGGGAGCTGGCCGAGCTGAAGGCGACCGTGCTGGCGGTGGTGACCAAGACGGACCTGGTGGACAAGAAGCGGCTGGCCGAGCAGTTGTTGGCGGTCAGCGAGCTGGGCGAGTTCGCGGCCGTGGTGCCGGTCAGCGCCGTCTCCGGGCACCAGCTCGACACTCTGGTCGACGTGATGACCGGCTACCTGCCCGAGTCGCCGCAGCTCTACCCGGACGACATGCTCACCGACGACCCGGAGCAGGTGCTGGTCGCCGAGCTGATCCGGGAGGCGGCCCTGGAGGGGGTCCGCGACGAGCTGCCGCACTCCATTGCCGTGGTGGTGGAGGAGATGATCCCCGAGGGCAACCTCATGAAGATCTACGCCGACGTCTACGTCGAGCGGCCCAGCCAGAAGGCCATCGTGATCGGCCACCGGGCCAGCCGGCTCAAGGAGGTCGGCACCACCGCCCGCCGGCAGATCGAGGAGCTGCTCGGCACCCGCGTCTACCTGGACCTGCACGTCCGGGTGGCCAAGGACTGGCAACGCGACCCCAAACAACTCCGCAAACTGGGCTTCTAACCCACCCACCCCACCCCCTGTTCCCGCCCCCGCCCCACCGCCCCCCGCCCCGCGTCGGTGATCAAGAGAAAAGCGTCATAGTTGATCTCGGCGATGACGCAAACCTCTTGATCACCGGGGCGGGGCGGGGCGGGGCGCGGGGTGGGGGAGTTGGCGAGGGGGTTGGTGGCCTTGGGGCGGCTTGGTCTCTGAGATCGTGCTCGATCAGGAAAGTGTGGGTTCACCGGGGGCAGGAGGGCACACTTTCCCTGATCGAGCGCGACCCGCACCGCCTGTCCAGTCGTCGGCGCGGGTGGCCGTCGTGGGCAGGGCCGTCGCGACGCGGCTCAGGCGGTGCGCCTTGCCTAGGGAGAGGAAGCCGCGCCAGGCGGACGGCGAGAAGGTGAGGGTGTCGCCGTCGCGGTCCTTGGTGTCGCGGACGAGGACGTTGCCGGGGAAATTGTCGGCGACCTCGACGCAGGTGCCGCCGCCGGGTGCCATTCCTGGTGGGCTTCTTCCATCGAGCGCCGGTCAGGTCCGTCGGCTCTCGACGCTCGTGGTCAGGTCGTCGCGAGTCGCGAGCTGCTCGTCCTGCGGCAGGGGCTGCGCTGGCTCGCTGCGTACCCACGAACTCGGCCATCGACGGGGGAGCCGCCGCTGCCATCCAGCGGGGAAGCGGGCCCGCTGGGCGGGCGTAGTTCCCGATCCGGGCAGAAGAATGGCATTTCTCACTTTCTAGGCGGCGCCCTGGCCGTTTCGCGGCGGTGGGCCGGAGGGTAGGAAGCCGTTGCCCCCTCTGCCCCCGACCGGAAGCCGGCTGATGCGAAACCGGTACCTGGACCTGCTCCGTGCCCTGGCGATCGTCCGCGTCGTCGTCTACCACGTGACCGGATGGGCCACGCTGACCCTGGTCTTCCCGGCCATGTCGGTGATGTTCGCGCTCGCCGGGTCGCTGATGGCGGCGTCGCTGGACCGGTCCGGCCCGTCGGCCGTACGCCGGCGGCTGCGCCGCCTGTTGCCGTCGCTGTGGGTGCTGGCCGCGATCTTCGTCCCCGCCATGCTGCTCACCGGGCTGCCGCTGACGCCGAAGGTGCTGCTGTGGGCGTTCCCGGTCGCCGACCCGCCGGCCAACTACTGGGGGGCGCTGGCGCTCAGCGTGATCTGGTACCTGCGCGACTACCTGTGGTTCGTGTTCGCCTCGCCCGTCGCGCTGTGGCTGTTCCGGCGGGCACCGTGGCCCACCCTGCTCGCCCCGTACGCGCTGCTGGCCACCATCGAGTTCGGACTGTTCCCCGCCGCGCCCACCGTGGTGCGGGAGTTCGGCCTGTACTTCGGCGCGTGGCTGCTCGGCTTCGCCCACCACGACGGCCTGTTGCGCCGTGCGGCCAACCGGGTGCTGGTTCCGGCCGCGCTGGCCCTCGGCGTCGCCGGGGCGGCGTGGATCGTCACCCACCCCGGCCCGCGCGGGTATGACCTGAACGACATTCCGCTGGGCAACGCGCTCTGGTCGGCGGCGTTCATCCTCGTGGCGATCGGCCGGGCCCCGGCGTCGGCGGCCTGGGTGGACCGTTCCGCCGTGGCGGCCCGGGCGGTGACGGTGCTGAACCGGCGGGCGCTCACCGTCTACCTGTGGCACATGCCGTTCGTGGTGGCGCTTACCCCGCTGGTCGACGTGGTCGGCTGGTCCCATCAGGACCCGGTGGGCCTGGCGATCCGGGTGGTGCTGGTCTTCGCGCTTGTCGGCGCGGTCACCGCGCTGGTCGGCTGGGTGGAGGACGTCGCCGCCCGCCGGCCCCCGGAGCTGTTCCCGGGCGGCGCTCGCCCCGTGCCGGCCGGAGGGACCGCTCCGGGCGGCGCTCGCGCCGCGCCGGCCCGAGGGACCGCCCCCGGCGGCGCTCGCCCCGTGCCGGCGCGCGGGGCTGCCGCCGGCCGCCCCGTGCCGGCCGGCGTCAGCCCCGTGCCCGTCAGTCCCGCGCCGGCCGGTTACGACCGGGCGGCGCTGCCCGCGCCCCGCGCACCCGAGGAGCACACCCTCAAGCTCAGCGCGCGGTGACCGTCACGTTGCCGCTGCCCGCGGCCACGTCGAGCAGCAGCGACGCGCCCGGGTCGGGCACGATGCCCAGCTCGGCCTCGCCGGAGCCGACGTCCGAGCGCACCCGGTACCGCCCGGCGGGCACGACGAGCTGCACGTCTCCGTTGGCGGTGTGCGCCCGCACCGAGGCCGGGGCGGCCAGTTCGACGGTGACGTCGCCGGAGTCGGTCTCGGCGTCCACCTGGCCGCCGAGGCGGCTGCCCGTGACGTCGCCCGACCCGGCGCGCAGGGTCGCGGGGCCGCGCACGTCGTCGACCTCCACGTTGCCGGAGTCGGTCTCGGCGCGTACCGGGCCGGTCGCCCGGGTGAGCTCCAGGTTCCCGGAGCCGAGCCGCACGTCCACCTCGCCGACCCGGCTCAGCACGACGTTGCCCGACCCGGTCTCGCCGCTGACGGCGACGCCCTCCGGGGCGGTCACCTCGTAGGAGATCGAGCAGCGGTCGCCGCAGTCGGAGTCCAGCACCAGCTCGTCGCCCCGGATCTCGTACCGGGCCCCGGGCTGGTCGCCGTGGTAGCGCAGCACCCGCTTGATCCGTACCTGGCCGGCGGGGCCGCTGCCGACGACCGTCACGTCGCCCGAACCCGGCAGCACGGTGACCCGGGTGATCCGCGTCGACTCGACGTCGTCGAAGTCCAGCCGGCGCAGCGACAGGTTGTCGCACCCGGCGAGGAGGATCACGGCGGCGGCGGCCCCGACGGCGACGACGCGGGCGGAGGCGGTGCGGGTGGTCCGGTGCGAGGCCATGACCGGCACGCTACGGCCGCCCCGCCCCGCCGCGCATCGGGGATCACCCGCCGGGCACCCCGATTCGACCCTGATTCCGTACGCCGGGGGAGAATGAGCGGATGGCCGGGTACCGCCGACAGCTCTACCGCGACGACGCGGTGGTCCTGCGCGTGCAGAAGCTCGGCGAGTCCGACCGGATCATCACCCTGCTGACCCGCCGGCACGGGCGGCTGCGCGCGGTGGCCCGGGGGGTCCGCCGCACCACCAGCAAGTTCGGCGCGCGGCTGGAGCCGTTCGGCCACGTCGACGTGCAGCTCGCGGGCGACCCGAAGGGCAACACCGGCAGCTCGCTGCACAGCGTCAGCCAGGTCGAGGGGATCGACCTGTACGGCAAGCGGTTCCTCGGCGACTATCCGCGCTACACGGCGGCCAGCGCGATCGCCGAGACCGCCGAGCGGCTCACCCCGGTCGAGCGGGAGCCGTCGCTGCGGCTGTTCCAGCTCACCCTCGGCGCGCTCAAGTCGCTCGCCCGGGGCGAGCACGCCACCACGCTGGTGCTCGACGCGTACCTGCTGCGGGGGATGGCCCTCGCCGGGTGGGCCCCCGCGCTGACGGCCTGCGCGGTCTGCGGCACCCCCGGGCGGCACCGGGCGTTCTCCGTGCCGGCCGGCGGCGCGGTCTGCCCGGACTGCCGGCCCCCCGGCGCGGCCCACCCGGCCCCGGCGACCGTCGACCTGATGTCCGCGCTCACCACCGGCGACTGGGTGCTCGCCGACGCCACCGAGACCGGCGTACGCCGGGAGTGCAGCGGCCTGGTCGCGGCGCACCTGCAGTGGCACCTGGAGCGCGCGCTACGCTCGCTGCCGCTGGTCGACCGGGGCGGCCCGACGGCCGGCGGTGCCGCCGCCGTGGACAGGGGGAAGATCGAGTGATCCGTTCGATGAGGGCCGGCCGGCGCGAGCCGGCACCACCGACTCCGCACCCGTCGGGCGCCCGGCCCCCGGCGCTGCCGGCCGACGCGCTGCCGAAGCACGTCGCGATCGTCATGGACGGCAACGGCCGGTGGGCCAAGGAGCGCGGGCTGCCCCGCACCAAGGGCCACGAGCAGGGCGAGCACAGCCTCTTCGACACCGTCGAGGGCGCGATCGAGCTGGGCATCCCCTACCTGTCGGCGTACGCGTTCTCCACGGAGAACTGGCGGCGCTCCCCGGACGAGGTCCGGTTCCTGATGGGCTTCAACCGGGACGTCATCCGCCGCCGCCGCGACCAGCTCGTCGACCTGGGCGTGCGGGTCGTCTGGTCGGGCCGCGCCGGCCGGCTGTGGAAGAGCGTCATCTCCGAGTTGCAGACCGCGGAGGAGATGTCCCGGGGCAACTCGACGCTGACGCTGCAGTTCTGCGTCAACTACGGCGGGCAGGCCGAGATCGCCGACGCCGCCGCCGCGATCGCCCGCGACGTGGCGGCCGGTCGGCTCGACCCGGGCAAGGTCACCGAGAAGACCGTGGCGAAGTACCTCTACCACCCCGAGGTCCCCGACGTGGACCTGTTCCTCCGTCCGTCCGGCGAGGAGCGGATCTCCAACTTCCTGCTCTGGCAGACCGCGTACGCGGAGCTGGTGTTCCTCGACACCCTCTGGCCCGACTTCGACCGCCGGCACCTGTGGTACGCGTGCGAGCTGTACGCCCAGCGGGACCGCCGGTTCGGCGGGGCGCTGCCGAACCCGGTCGCCCCGCCGCAGCCCTGACCGGCCCAGCCCTGACCGGCCCGCAGCCCTGACCGGCCCGTAGGGACGCTTAGCGGCGCGGCCGGTGGGGTACCACCTCCGGCGACGGACCCGACGGCGGAGGTGAACCCACATGATTCAGAAGCGAGTTGCCCAGTGGGCGGTCATGGCGGTCGCCGTGCCGCTGGCGGCGGCCGGCGCGCGCCGGCTCAGCCACACGTTGGAGGCCCGGCGCGGCCCGACCGGCGTGACCCGGCTGCTCACCAGGGGCGCCGACCTGCTGCGCCCGCAGCGGGCGAAGCGCCGCCGCCGCTTCTTCTGACCCGGCCGCATCCGCTGGCCCGGCCGATTCCGCGGGCCCGGCCGCTTCCGCTGGCCCGGCCGCGCCGGTGCCGCCCCCGAACCCCGGGGGCGGCACCGGCGCGGTGGCGTCGCGGCTCAGGCCTCCACTTCGGAGCGGCCCTCGGTGGCCCACAGGGTATGGAACGAGCCGTCCCGGTCCACCCGGCGGTAGGTGTGCGCGCCGAAGTTGTCCCGCAGCCCCTGCAACAGCGCGGCGGGCAGCCGCGCGGCGCGCAGCCCGTCGAAGTACGCCAGCGACGACGAGAACGCGGGCGTCGGCACCCCGGCCCGCGCCGCGTCGACGACGACCCGCCGCCAGCTCGGCACGCCCGCGCTGACCGCCTCGGCGAAGTACGGCGCGACCAGCAGCGACGGCAGCTCCGGCTCGGCGTCGTACGCCTCCTTGATGCGGTCCAGGAAGCGGGCCCGGATGATGCAGCCGCCCCGCCAGATCGTGGCGGTGCCGCCCAGGTCGATGTCCCAGTCGTACTCGCTGCTGCCGGCGCGGATGTGGTCGAAGCCCTGCGCGTACGCGACGATCTTGCTGGCCAGCAGCGCGCGCCGCACGTCCTCGACGAAGGTGTCGCGGTCCTCGACCTGCCACTTCTCCCCGGCGTCGCCGAAGGCGCGGCGGGCGGCCTCGCGCTGGCCGGCGTGCCCGGACAGCGACCGGGCGAACGTCGCCTCGGCGATGCCGGTGATCGGGATGCCCAGGTCGAGCGCGCTCTGCACCGTCCAGCGGCCGGTGCCCTTCTGCTCGGCCTGGTCGAGCACCACGTCCACGAAGGCCCGGCCGGTCGCCGCGTCGGTGTGCCCGAGGACCTCGGCGGTGATCTCGATGAGGAACGACTCCAGCTCGCCGGTGTTCCACTCCCGGAAGATCTCCGCGATCTCCGCCGGGCTCGCCGACAGCCCCGCCCGCAGCAGGTCGTACGCCTCGGCGATGAGCTGCATGTCGGCGTACTCGATGCCGTTGTGCACCATCTTGACGAAGTGGCCGGCGCCGTCGGGGCCGATGTGCCGGCAGCAGGACGTGCCGTCGACCTGCGCGGCGATCTTCTCGAACATCGGGCCGAGCTTCGCGTACGACTCGGCGGAGCCGCCCGGCATGATGCTGGGCCCGAGCAGCGCGCCCTCCTCGCCGCCGGAGACGCCGGTGCCGGAGAAGTGCAGCCCCTTGGCGCGCAGCGCCTCCTCCCGCCGCCGGGTGTCGGCGAAGTGGGCGTTGCCGCAGTCGACGATGATGTCGCCCTCGTCGAGCAGCGGCACCAGCTCGTCGATCACCGCGTCGGTCGGTGCGCCCGCCTTGACCATGATGATCACGGCGCGGGGGCGTTCCAGCGAGCCGACGAAGTCCGCCAGGGACTCGGACGGCACGAACGTCCCCTCGTCACCGTGCTCGGCGACCAGGCTGCGGGTCCGCTCCGGCGACCGGTTGTGCACCGCCACCGTGAACCCGTTCCGGGCCAGGTTGCGGGCCAGGTTCCGGCCCATCACCGCCAGCCCCGTCACGCCGATCTGCGCCGTCGCCTGTTGCGTCATCCGTACCCGCCACCTCTCGCGTCGCCTGTAGTGCTGCGACGGTATCGCGCCGCCCGCCGGGCCGGGACCGGTGGTCGACGCGGTGTCACAGTGTGGTGGCGTCCGCACCGCAGCCGCCGCCCTGACCTGCGGCTCAGCCGATCAGCGGGCGGAACGTGCCGAGCGCGACGCTGACCGCCAGCGCCGCCCCGGCCAGCGCCGCCGCCCCGGCCACCAGCAGCCCGTCGGCGGGGCCGAACCGCTGCCGCCGGGCCACCGTGCGGGGCGTGGCCGCGTCGAAGCCCCGGGCGTCCATCGCCACGGCCAGCCGGGTGCCCCGCCGGATCGCGCCGACCAGCAGCGCGAACGCGGTCGAGACGAACAGCCGCAGCCGGGCCACCGGATTGCGGCCGGCGTCCACCCCGCGCGCCCGCCGGGCCATGCTGATCATCTGCCACTCCTGGCCGAGCAGCGGCACCAGCCGGAACGCCGCCAGCGCGCCGATCGCGAAGCGGGCCGGGGCCTTCGCGTTCTGCACCAGCGCGTCGGCCAGGTCGGTCGGGTCGGTGGTGGCGAAGACGATCACGCCGGGCAGCGCCACCGCGAGCATGCGCAGGGCCAGCCCGAGCGCGGTCAGCAGCACCCCGCTGGTGACCGTCACCGGCCCCGCCTCGACGAGCGTCCGGCCGGTGCGCTCGGCGGCGAACAGGACCAGGGTCACCACGATGCCGGCGGCGCTGAGCAGCAGCGGGGCGGCCCGGCGGGCGAGCACCCCGTACCGGATGCCGAACAGCGGCAGCACGGCCAGCTCGACGCCGATGGCGACGGCCGGCGCCACCGGGTCGAGGGTGGCGAGCAGGGCGAACGAGAAGACCAGCGCGGCGGCGACCTTCGCCACGGGGTTGCGCCGGGCCAGCGGGGCGCCGGGCACGGCCACCGGCGCGATGCTGATCACGCCGCCACCGCCCGTCTCCCGCTCGCGCCGGTGCCCGTCACGCCGCCACCGCCGTCGCCTCGCGGGTCAGGGTGAGCCGCCGGTCGGCCAGGGCCGCCACGAAGTCCGCGTCGTGGGTGACGGCGACGACGCCGTGCCCGCCGTCGCGCAGCTCGGCGAACAGGTCCACCAGCTCCAGCCAGGTGCGCCGGTCCTGGCCGAAGGTGGGCTCGTCGCAGACCAGCAGGCGGGGCGCGGTGGCCAGGGCCGTCGCCACGCTCAGCCGCCGCGCCTCCCCACCCGAGAGGGTGTACGGGTTGGCGCGCGCCAGCCGCGTCAGGCGCAGCCGGTCCAGCAGCGCGTCGACGGTGGCCCGGACGGCGGCCTCGCCGTGGCCGGTGCGGCGCGGCCCGAGGGCCAACTCGTCGTAGACGGTGCCGGTGACGAACTGGTGCTCCGGGTCCTGGAAGACCGACCCGATCCGGCGGGCCAGGGCGGGCGCCCGCCACCGGTGCGGCGCGGTCGCGGCGTCCCGCCCGGCCAGCTCCCGGGTCGCCGCCACCCGCCCGGCCCCGGGCCGCAGCAGGCCGCCCAGCAGCAGCGCCAGGGTGGACTTGCCCGCCCCGTTCGGGCCGAGGACGGCGAGCGCCTCACCGGCGCGTACCGCCAGGTCGGTGGGGGCGAGGCGGGGCGGCAGGGCGGCCCCGTCGGCGGTGAGCAGCAGCTCGCCGGGGGGCGCGGTGGCGTGCCGGGGCGGCACCGTCCGGCCGGGCACCCAGACCCCCTCGGCGGCGAGCGCGTCGCCGTGCGCGGCGAAGACGGCCTCCGGCGGCCCGTCGGCGCGCACCCCGCCGCCCGGCTCCAGCACCACCACCCGGTCGACCAGCGGCAGCGCCTCGGCGACGCGGTGCTCGACCAGGACCAGCGTGGTGTCGGCGGTGACGGCGTCGGCCACGGCCCGGCGGACCAGCGCCGCCCCGGCCGGGTCGAGGTTGGCGGTCGGCTCGTCGAGCAGCAGCAGCCCCGGCCGCGGGGCGAGCGCCCCGGCCAGCGCGAGCCGCTGCTGTTCGCCGCCGGAGAGGGCGGCGGTCGGGCGGTCCCGGTGGTACGGGAAGCCGACCCGGCGCAGCGCCTCGTCCACCCGGGGCCAGATCTCACCGGCGGGCACGCCCCGGTTCTCCAGCCCGAACGCGACGTCGTCGCCGCAGCGGGCCATCACGAGCTGGCTCTCCGGGTCCTGGAAGACGATGCCGACCCGGTCCCGGTCGACGCGGGGGTCGACGCCGTCGACCTCGACGGTGCCCTCCTGTTCGCCCGAGTCGGCGGACAGCAGCCCGGCCAGCGCGGCCAGCAGCGTGCTCTTGCCCGCCCCGGAGGGCCCCAGCAGCAGCACCCGCTCGCCGACGTCGACGCGCAGGTCGACGCCCCGCACGGCCCAGGCCCGCCGCCCGGCATGCCGCCACCCGAACCCCCGCAACAAAACCCGCCCCGCCACCGGCCCCCCTCCTCCCCTCCCGCCCGGCATTCGGTGATCAAGAGGTTTGCGTCAGGAGAGCCCGCTCGGCTGACGCAAACCTCTTGATCAACACGTGGATCGGTCGCCGCTAGACGGGGGTGCGGGCGCGGGCGGCGGGGAAGCGGTCCAGGACGCCCGTGGTGAGCAGGGCGCGCAGGAGGCACCAGGCGCCCGCGCCCGCGATGACCGTGGCGCTGACCACGGTGAGCAGGGCGTACGGGAGGCGGTAGCCGGTCAGGTCGTACTTGGCGTTCCACACGAAGAAGTCGAACAAAGCGGCGCCGACGCCGGTGAGCGCCCCGGCGAGCAGCGCGGTCGGCAGCCGGAACGAGCGGTAGCGGAACGCGGCGAACGCCAGCTCCGCGCCGAGGCCCTGGACGATGCCCTGCGGGATCACCGTGCCGGCCCACTGGCTGCCCAGCAGGGCGGACAGCACGGCGGCGACGGTCTCGCAGTACAGGGCCGCGCCCGGCTTGCGGATCACCAGGCCGCCGAGCACGGCCGGCATCAGCCAGACGCCGTAGAGCAGGGTCTGCGCGGGCGGGAAGAACGCGAACGCCCCCTCGGTGGCGCTCCAGACCAGGCCCCAGGCCCAAAAGATGACGCCGAAGGCGACGGCGATCACCGAGGCGACCACGATGTCGATCGTGCGCCAGCGGTTGCTGTCGGTGTGGTTCATGGCGGCTCCCAGTCCTTGACGAACCAGGAGAAGACGCACGCCGCGTCCGGTGGCACCGGACGTCGACGCGGCTGGAGGTCGACCGAACTCCCTGCGCTGGCATTACCCAGATCAGGTTCGAGGGTCTGCGGGCGGTGCCCGCACTCTCAGCGCTGTGCGCTCCCCTGTCGGATGTGAAGTTGTCTCCCCGACGCTAACACCCGGGAAGATCACCGGGCAAAGTGATCTTTGCGCAGCTCACCGGGGAGCCTCCTCGGCATCCGGATACCGCCGTTTCGGCGTAGTCCATCGACCCGGCCCCCTGGGCGCGATAGTGTCGCGCCGCCGAACTATCCGCCCCGAGGGAGACAGACCGTGGCGTCGACGACCGACAGCTCCGCGCCGCCCGCCGGCCCCGACGGGCGGGCCCCGGCGACGGGGCCGGGCGGCGGGGGCAGGCCGGACGTACCGGCGGGGGAGGCGGCGTCGGGCGGGCCGCGACGGTCGGTCGGCGGCCGGCTCGGCTCGGTCGAGGTGCTGGCCGCGGTGCTGGTCCTGCTGGTCGTGTTCCGCGCGCCGCTGGCCGACGCGCTCTCCGCGCCCCGGTTGCAGACCTGGACGACGGTCTTCGTCTCGGTGCTGGTGCAGGCCGTGCCCTTCCTGGTCTTCGGGGTGCTGCTCTCGGCGGTGATCGCGGTCTTCGTGCCCCGCTCGTTCTGGGCCCGGGCGCTGCCCCGGCACCCGGCCCTCGCGGTGCCGGTGGCCAGCGTCGCCGGGGTGGTGCTGCCCGGCTGCGAGTGCGGCTCGGTGCCGATCGCCGGGTCGCTGATCCGGCGCGGCGTCACCCCGGCGGCGGCCCTGGCGTTCCTGCTCGCCGCCCCGGCGGTCAACCCGGTCGTGCTCGCCGCCACCGCCGTCGCCTTCCCGGGCGCGCCGGAGATGGTGCTCGGCCGGGCGGTGGCCAGCCTGGTCGTCGCCATGGTCATGGGGTGGCTCTGGCTGCGGCTCGGCCGCGCCGACTGGATCCGGCTGCCGCGCCGGCCCGAGTTCGACGGCGCGTCGCGGGGCGCGGCCTTCTGGGCGGCCGTGCGGCACGACGTCGTGCACGCCGGGGGCTTCCTGGTCGTCGGCGCGATGGCCGCCGCCAGCATCAACGTGCTGGTGCCGGAGCGCTGGCTGCAGACCCTCGCCGGCAACCCGGTGCTGTCGGTGCTCGCCCTGGCCGTGCTCGCCGTGCTGCTGTCCATCTGCTCGGAGGCCGACGCCTTCGTCGCGGCGTCGCTGTCGCAGTTCTCCCTCACCTCCCGCCTCGTCTTCCTGGTGGTCGGGCCGATGGTCGATCTCAAGCTGATCTCGATGCAGGCCGGCGTCTTCGGCCGGCGGTTCGCGTTCCGGTTCGCCCCGGCGACGTTCGTGGTCGCCGTCGGGGCGGCCAGCCTCGCCGGGGCGGTGCTGCTGTGAACCGGCAGGCGCAGGCCGTCGTCCTGCTGCTGCTCGGTGGCGCGGTGGTCCGGGCCAGCGTCACCGACCTCTACCTGCGCTACGTCAAGGAGGGGCTGCGGCCGTTCCTGATCGCCGCCGGGCTCGTGCTGGTCGCCGCCGCGGTCATGACCCTGTGGTACGACCTGCGCCCCGCCCCGCGCGGCGACGCCCGCCCGGCCGACGACGACGGGCCTGGGGCCGGGCCCGGCGGGCACCCGGCCGACGACGACGGGCACGGGCACGCCCACCACGGGCCGCGCGTCGGCTGGCTGCTCCTGCTGCCCGTGCTCGGGCTGCTGCTGGTCGCCCCGCCGGCCCTCGGCTCGTACACGGTGGGCCAGGCCGGCACCGCGCTCGCCGGCCAGCAGCAGTCGGACTACCCGCCGCTGCCGCCGGGCGACCCGGCCCCGGTCACCGTCCTCGACTACGCCTCGCGGGCGCTGTTCGAGCGGGGCGCGTCGATCGGCGAGCGGCGGGTCCGGCTCACCGGGTTCATCGCGCCGGGCCCCGACGGGCAGCCGATCCTGGCCCGCATGGTGCTCTCCTGCTGCGCCGCCGACGGCCGCCCCGTCAAGCTGGGGATGACCGGCGACGTGCCACACGGGCTGCCGCCCGACACCTGGGTCGAGGTCACCGGCCGCTACAGCGACCGGGTCGGGCGGGACCCGGTCAACGACGCCGAGATCCCCTACCTCGCCGTGGAGTCCTGGCGGGAGGTGCCCGCCCCGCGAAACCAGTACGAGTGAGCGGCCCCGCCCTGGGTAGGCTGCCGATCATGCGGGTCGACGCGCGAGGGCTGACGTTCGAGGCGCGCACGGGCGGGCCGGCCGACGGCGCGCCGGTGCTGCTGCTGCACGGCTTCCCCCAGCACAGCGGCGAGTGGGACGAGGTCACGCCGGCGCTGCACGCCGCTGGGCTGCGCACGTACGCGCTCGACCAGCGCGGCTACTCGCCCGGTGCCCGGCCGGCGGCCGTCGAGGCGTACCGCATTCCGGAGCTGGTCGCCGACGCGGCGGCGGTGCTCGACGCGCTGGGCGTCGACGCGGCCCACGTGGTCGGGCACGACTGGGGCGCGATCGTCGCCTGGGGACTGGCCGCCGCCCACCCCGACCGGGTGCGCACCCTCACCGCCGTGTCGGTCCCGCACCCCGCCGCGATGGCGCACGCGCTGGCCACCGACGCCCGGCAGAAGGCCCGCTCGTCGTACATCGCGCTGTTCCGCAAGCCGGGCACGGCCGAGAAGGTGCTGCTGGCGTTCCGGGCCGCCGCCCTGCGCCGGCTGCTCGGCGGCGTGGGCGACGCCGACCGGGTCGCCCGGTACGCCGACCCGATGCGCGAACCGGGCGCGCTGACCGCTGCCCTGAACTGGTATCGCGCGATGTCCGGGAAGGACCTCGCGGCGGTCGGGCCGGTGCCGACGCCGACCACGTACGTGTGGAGCGACCGGGACACGGCGGTCGGCCGGGCCGCCGCCGGGGCCTGCGCCGCCCACGTCACCGGCGACTACCGCATGGTCACGCTGGCCGGGGTGTCGCACTGGATCCCCGACGAGGCGCCCGGCCCGCTGGCCGAGGCGATCCTGGCCCGCGTGGCCACGGCCCGATGACGCCGACGCCGGCCGCCCGGCCGCACACCCGCGCCTCGCTCGCCGCGCAGCTTGCCGACCTGGGGGTACGATCCGGCGCGGTCGTGCTCGTGCACGCCGGGCTGAAGGCGCTCGGGTTCGTCTGCGGCGGCGCGCAGGCGGTGGCCCTCGCCCTGCGCGACGTGCTCGGCGAGCGGGGCACGATCGTGGTGCCCACCCACACGCCGGAGAACAGCGACCCGGCCGGGTGGCGCAATCCGCCGGTGCCGGCGCACTGGTGGCCGGTGATCCGGGCCGAGACGCCCGGCTTCGACCCGGCGGTCACCCCGAGCCGGTTCATGGGTGCGCTGGCCGAGACCGTCCGGTGCTGGCCGGGGGCCCGGCGCAGCGACCACCCGCAGGTCTCCTTCGCCGCCCTCGGGCCCGCCGCCGGGCGGGTCGTGGCCGGGCACCGGCTGGCCGGCATGCTCGGCGACGACTCGCCGCTGGGCCGGCTCTACGACGCCGACGCCGACGTGCTGCTGCTCGGTGTCGGCCACGACTCGAACACGTCGCTGCATCTGGCCGAATACCGGCAGCCCGCCCCGCCCACGCGGCGGGAGGGCGCGGCGGTGCGCACCCCGGACGGCGGCCGGCGCTGGGCGTGGTGGGACGACGTCGTGCTCGACGAGAGCGACTTCCCCCGGCTCGGGGCGGCGCTGGAGGCGACCGGCGCGGTGCGGGTCGGCCCGGTCGGCGACGGGACGGCGCGGCTGATGCGCCAGCGGGCGGCGGTCGACTTCGCGGTGGACTGGCTGACCCGCAATCGGGCAACGGTGGCCGGCGGCCGGACAAGGACCGACGGGACCGGCGAGACGCCGGACGAAAGCCGGGGGACGGAGGAGGCATGACGGTCAGCGCCGAGGACTACCTGGCGGTGGTGACGGAGACGATCGGCCGGGTGTCGGCCAGCCAGCGGGAGGCGGTGGGCCGCGCAGCCGACCTGATCGCCGACGCGCTGCGCGCCGACGGGGTGGTCCACGCGTTCGGCACGGGCCACTCCGAGGCCCTCGCCATGGAGATCGCCGGCCGGGCCGGTGGCCTGGTGCCGACCAACCGGATCGCGCTGCGCGACGTGGTGCTGCGCGGCGGGGCGTCGGCCGACGTCCTGGGCCCGCTGCTGGAGCGGGACCCGGAGGTGGCCCACCGCCTCTACGAGCTGGCCCCGGTCCACCCGTCCGACGTGTTCGTGGTGGCCTCCAACTCCGGCGTCAACGGGGCGATCGTGGAGTTCGCGGCGCTGGTGACCGGGCGGGGGCACCGGCTGATCGCCGTCACGTCGGCGCAGCACTCGGCGCGGATGGCCTCCCGGCACCCGTCGGGGCGCAAGCTGGCCGACTTCGCCGACGTGGTGCTGGACAACGGCGCCCCGTACGGCGATGCGGCCCTGCCGCTGCCCGGCGGCGGCGCGGTGGGCGCGGTCTCCTCGATCACGGCGGCCCTGCTCGCGCAGCAGGTTACGGTCGAGGTGGTGGCCCGGCTGCTCGCGGCGGGGGAGCGGCCCCCGGTCTACCTGTCGGCCAACATCGCCGGCGGCGACGCGCACAACGACGCCCTGGAGGCCCGGTACGCGGGCCGGATCCGCCGGGGTTCCTGACCGCTTCCGACCGGGCCCGACCGCGCCCCCGTCCAGGGCGGGCACGGGCGTGAACGGGTTTCGCCGCCGAGCCGATCGGGCAATGGCGATGCTGCCGGCGGACCGCACCCGCCGGCATTACCGTCGCTCCCGGAGGTAGCACGTGTCCAAGGAAACCGAGCGGCAGCGCTGGCAGCGCAACTTCGCCGACCTGCTCCAGGAGCTGCGGGTCGCGCAGACCGGTGTGCAGATCCTCTTCGCGTTCCTGCTGACGCTGCCGTTCAGCAACGGTTTCACCCGGACCAGCGACTTCCAGAAGGACGTCTACATCGTCGCGCTGCTGTCGGCCGCCGCCGCCACCGCGATGATCATCTCTCCGGTGGCCTTCCACCGGGCGCTGTTCCGGCAGGGACGCAAGCCGGAGCTGGTCCGCTTCGCCCACCGGATGGCCAGCGGCGGGCTCGGGTTCATGCTCGTCTCGATGGTCAGCGCGGTCCTGCTGATCACCGACTTCGTGCTGGACCGGGGCATCGCCTTCGTGCTCACCGCGGCCACCGCCCTGTGGTTCCTGACCTTCTGGGTCTTCCTGCCGTTCGCCCGTCGCAACTGGGGCGAGGACGACATCGACGACGACGATGACGACCCGCAGACGCTGGCGGGCGACTGACCACGCCCGCTTCGACCAGCGGCGACGCGGTCGGAGCAAGGAAGGGCCCCTTGTTAACGCTTTCTGTATAGCAGGGGGCCCCTGCAAACCACGGGCCGGGCCAGCCGGGCCGCGCCAGGCCCGCCAGGCCCGCCGGGCCAGCCGGGCCGTGGGACGTGCCGGGGCGGGGCGGTGATCAGCGGGCGACCGCCCAGGCCAGGACGGCCGCCAGGATCAGCCCGTTGAGCAGCGCCAGCACCAGGTACGCCTGCGGCGGGATCTTGCGCCCCCGCTTGACGAAGCTGACCAGCACGGCGGCGTACGCCAGCAGCAGCACGGCGACGACGATCAGGAAGTAGAGCACCGCCCCACCCTAGACGAGCGGCCCGGCGGTCGGCCGGGCGGTCAGCGCCAGGGACGCCGGCTACAACGGCGTGATCGCCACCAACGCCAGCGTCGGCTTCGGCTTCAACGGCGCGTGGACCACGGCCAACCCGACGCCGACCGCGTTCTCGCTCAACGGGGCCCCGTGCACCGGCGCGCCCACCGCCACACCGTGCGCGCCGCCGTCGACCCCGTCGTCGCCGTCGGCCACCCCGTCCCGTACGCCGACCCCGACGCCCTCGACGCAGGCCCCCGTCACTGTCTGGCTGGCCGGCGACTCGACGGTCGCCAACCCGTCCTCCAGCGGGGCCTGCCCGGTCGGCTGGGGCAACCAGTTCGGCCAGTACCTCAACGCCAACGCGACCGTGGTGAACAGCGCCGTCGGCGGGCGCAGCATCCAGACCTGGCTGGACGACCCGAACGTCACCACCACGAAGAACTCGGCCGGCGAGTGCGTGGTCAGCCCGGAGACGTACTCGACCCGCTGGCAGGCCATGCTGAACTCCGGCACCGGGATGAAGGCCGGCGACTACCTGTTCATCCAGTTCGGCATCAACGACGGCGACCCCAACTGCAACCGGCACGTCGGCTCCGCCCGGTACAAGCAGCTGCTCGGCGTGATGGCCAACGCGGCCAAGCAGCGCGGCGCGCGCCCGGTCTTCCTCACGCCGGCCGCCGCGATCACCTGCTCGGGCGGCACCGCCGTCGGCAACCGCGGCTTCCTCACCGAGACGTTCGACGCGGGCGCGGCCAACAACGTGCCGGTCATCGACCTGCACCGGCTGAGCTACACGCTCTACAACCGGCTGGGGCTGTGCCCGAACAACGGCGACTACGGCTCAGGTGCGGTGGGCGCGTTCTTCTGCAACGACCACACTCACTTCGAGACGGCGGGGGCCCGGCAGATCGCCGGCGTGGTCGCCACCGCGCTGCGCGACCAGCAGATCGGTCTGGCGGCCTACCTGCGCTGACGGCGGGGTGCGACGGGTCAGGAGAGCGCGCAGGCGGTGCCGTTGAGGGTGAATGCGGTCGGCCGGTTGTTCGCGCCGGGGGCGTCGGCCAGGAAGCCGAAGCTCACCGTCGCGCCGGCCGCGATCGTGCCGTTCCAGCTCGCGTTGGTCGCCCGGACGGCGCCGCCGCTCTGCGTGTAGCTGGCGTTCCACGCCTGGCTGATCCGCTGGCCGTCGGCGAACGTCCACTGCACCGTCCAGCCGTCGACAGGCGCATCGGGGTGGTGGTGCCCAGCTTCGCGGCGACGACCGGGGCGAGCCGGGCCGCGATCGCCCGCTGCCCGGCGTCGTTCGGGTGCACCGAGTCGCTCAGCCCGTCGGCCGGCAGCCAGCCGGTCGTGTCCACGTAGAACACGTTGCGGTCCCCGCCGCCGGTCACCGCCGCGACGGCGGCGGCGGTCTCCGCGGCGTACCGGCCGCTGAAGGTACGCAGCGCGAAGATCGCCGCGTGCGGGTACTTGCCCCGCACGGTACGGATGAACGTGGCGTACTGGCTCTGGAAGTCCGCCCCGCTCACCCCGTGGCCGCGGTCGTTGGTGCCCAGGTTGATCACGACGGCGTCGGCCTGGTAGCGGCTGAAGTCCCAGGCCACGCTGACGCAGCCGTCGGCGGTGGCCACCAGGCAGCCGCCGCCGTAGCCGAGCTGGGTGTGCTCGGTGCCGAGCTGCTCGCCGGTCAGCCAGCCGTACGCGGTCAGCGCCACCCGCGACGACGTGGTGCCGAGCGTGATGGAGTCGCCGACGAACTCGATCAGCCGGGGCCGCACCGGGGTCGGCAGGGTGGTCGCGCCGGGGTCGAGGGTCAGCCCCTGGAACACCGCGTCCCCGGTGTACGAGCCGCCCACCACCCGGTACGACACCAGCAGCGTGTGGTTGCCGGCGCGCAGCGGCGTCGGGGTCAGGTTGACGGTGCCGCTGACGTTGGTCAGGTAGGTGAAGTCGGCCCCGTCGATGCTGTAGTAGAGGTCGATGGTGCGGCGTTGCCGCAGCTTGACGGTGGTGCCGGGAACCCGGTCCTCAGGTAGGCCCCGGCCCAGTTCGGCACGTACGCGGTGCTGTTGCTCCTGTCCCAGCGGCCGACGAACGCGATGTTCGGGTCCGTGGGCGAGCCGTCTCCGGTCGCCGCCCGGGCCGGTGGCAGCCCGAGGAGCGGGGCGGCGAGCATCGCCACCAGGCCGACGACGCCGGCCGCGACGATCGACCGCCTGCGAGACACGGACATGGGTCGCTCCCTCTCGGCACCCAGCACCGACGTGGGGCAGGCATCCCAAGGCGCGTATATCGATGCACATCTAATCCCCTTCCTCTGGTGCGCACAACCGCGGCGGACGCGACGGTCGTGGCGGCGCTCGCGGGTTGGCCCACGTGATGGTCGCCCTGCGTCACGATCGTGGCTCCTTCGAGGTCGCCGGCCGGTCTAACCCTGCGTTACGGCCCTGCCGCACCCGACACGTCTCTTCGCTCCCTTTGCTCTGCACCCATCCACGCAGCACCCGCGTTGAGCAGCCGGTCTGCAAGATAGCGGGCCATGTCTAGGGGGCGGCGTGCGATTGCGCTGCGTGACCGCTGCGTATGTGGGTGCAGAGCAAAGGGGGTGGAGGGGGTGGCGGCGTCGGGGCGACGAGTCACTTGGCGTCACGTGCCGCCGGGCGTCGGCGCAGCGGGGCAGGCGCGCCGGTCCGCCCGACAGGCCCGACAGGCCGGTCAGCGGCCCGTTCGCAGGCCGAGTCGGCGCAGCTCCAGCGCGGCGAGCGCGTCGACGGTGGCGTCGTCGCCGCGCCGCCACGCCTCGGCCACGTCCGGGGCGATCCGCGCCAGCTTGCCCAGCGGCTGCCCGGCCAGCGCCCGCAGGGCCAGCAGGTCCCGGCCGGCGGGGGCGGCGGCCAGCGCCTTCGCCGAGGCGGCCCGGCGCATCCAGCGCAGCCGTAGCGGCAGCCAGCCGAACAGCACCAGGCCGAGCGGGAAGACCAGCACGGCGATGCTGAGCGCCAGCGCGAGTTGGCCGACCAACTCCTGCTGGTCGCGGCCCGCCTCGGCGACGGCCCGGGCCGCGTCGGCGGCCTTCGTGAACGGGGCGGTCAGATCGTCGCCGACCAGCGGCACCCGGCCGACCTTGCCGCCGGCCTCGGCCAGGTTGTCGGCCAGTCCGCCGCCGGCCCCCTCCAGCTTCTGCCCGGGTACGGCAAGCTTCTCCACCAGGTCGTGCACCCAGAACGCGAAGCGGATCGCGGCGTACACCCAGGCGAGGACGAGCAGGTCGGTGAGCAACTGACGGGCGGCGGTCGGGAAGCGATCGGCGTAGATTTTCACGCCGCACAGCGTGCCACGGCCGCCCCGGCTCGGCACGGGTCGGAATTGTCAGCCGGCGCAGGCCGGGCAGGTGCCGAAGATCTCCAGGGTGTGGCTGACGTCGGCGTACCCGTGCTGCGCCGCCACCCGCTCCGCCCAGGTCTCCACGGTCGGCCCGGCGACCTCGACCGTGCGCCCGCAGACCCGGCAGACCAGGTGGTGGTGGTGGCCCTCGCTGCACCGCCGGTAGAGGTGCTCGCCGCCCGGCGGGCGCATCACGTCGATCTCGCCCGCGTCGGCCAGCCCCTGGAGGGTGCGGTAGACGGTGGTCAGCCCCACCCGTTCGCCGCGCTCGCGGAGCATGGCGTGCAGGTCCTGCGCGCTGTGGAAGCCCTCCACCTCGGCCAGCAGCGCGCTCACCGCGGAGCGTTGCCGGGTGTTCCGGACGGCGGTGCCCTCGCTCATGATGCCTCCCCGGCATGACTGACCGCGTCGGCCACGATGTGCGCGACGTGCTCGTCGACCAACGCGTACGCGATCTCGCGGCCACGCCGGGAGCCCCGGACCACGCCGGCCCCGCGCAGCACCCGCAGGTGTTGGGAGACCAGCGGCTGGGCGGCCCCGAGCTTCTCCACCAGCTCGTGCACGCACCGTTCACCCTGCGCCAGCTCGCTCACGATCGCCAGCCGGATGGGGGCCGAGAGCGCGCGCAGCAGCTCACCGGCGCCCTCGTAGACCTCGTACCCTGATCCGCTGGTCACTGGACAACGGTAACCAATACCGCCGACACGCCGGGGCGCAGGATCAACGAAGCACCACCTCGTGGGGCTCCGGTGCCGGTGCGCCGGCCTCCGCGCGCCGCCGGCGCAGCGCCCGCCAGGCCGCCGCGGCGACCGCGACGACGAGGAAGGAGGCGATCGCCAGCAGCACCACGGACGCCCCGGGCGCGGTGTCGGCGTTGGCGGCCACCCAGACGCCGGAGCCGGCGGCGAACAGCCCGAGCGCCATGGCCGCCGTCATCGTGGCGCGGAACCCCCGGGTGACCTGCTGGGCGGTGGCCACCGGGACCACCATCAGCGCGCTGATCAGCAGCACCCCCACGGCCCGCATGGCGATCGTCACGGTGACCGCCGTGCCGATCGCCAGCAGCAGGTTCAGCGCCCGCACCGGCAGGCCGGCGACCCGGGCGTACTCCTCGTCGTGGCAGACCGCGAACAGCGCCGGGCGCAGCGCCAGCATGGTGACCAGGATCGCCGCCCCGAGCACCACGATGGTCGTCAGGTCCTGCGGCGAGATGGTGGTCAGCGACCCGAAGAGGTAGGCGTTGAGGTTGGCGCTGGTGGCGTCGGAGAGCCCCACCAGCATCACCCCGCCGGCGATGCCGCCGTAGAACAGCAGCGCCAGCGCGAGGTCGCCGGAGGTGCGGCCCCGGGCCCGGACCAGCTCGATGGCGACCGCGCCGAGGGTCGCCACGACCACCGCCACCAGCACGGGGGAGCGGTTGAGCAGCAGCCCCGCGCCGACCCCGGTGAGCGCCACGTGCCCCACCCCGTCGCCGATCAACGCCAGCCGGCGCTGCACCAGGTAGATGCCGAGCGCCGGGGCGGCCAGGCCGATGACCAGCGCGCCGATGAGGGCCCGCTGCATGTACGGGTACTGGAAAAGCTCCATGCTCAACTGCTCCACAGCCCTGCGGGCTCGTCGGGTGCGTGCGGGTGCACGTGGTCGTGGTCGGGGTCGGCGTGGTGCCCGGCCGGTTCGGGGACCGCCCCGTCGTGCGCGATCCCGCCGTGGTGCACCACCACGGCGCGGCTGATCAGCGGTCGCAGCGGCCCCAGCTCGTGGGCGACCAGCAGCACCGTCCCGCCGCCGTCGAGGAAGCCACGCAGCGCCCCCGCGAACGCCTCCTGGCTGGCCGCGTCGACCCCGGCGGTCGGCTCGTCGAGGACCAGCAGCTCCGGCTCGCCGGCCAGCGCCCGGGCGATCAGGGTGCGCTGCTGCTGGCCGCCGGAGAGGGTGGCCACCGGGTCGCCGGCCCGGTCGGCCAGGCCCACCGACGCCAGCGCGGCGTCGACGGCCGCCCGGTCGGCCCGCCCCGGCGGGCGCAGCACCCCCCGGCGGGCGAGCCGGCCGGAGGCGACCACCTCGCGGACCGTGGCGGGGACGCCGCCGCCCGCGCCGAGCCGCTGCGGGACGTACCCGATGCGTTTCCACTGCCGGAACCGGCGCAGCGGGGTGCCGAACAGCGAGACGGACCCGGCGTGCAGCGGGACCAGCCCGAGCACCGCGCGGATCAGGGTGGACTTGCCGGAGCCGTTGGCGCCGAGAACGGCGACGACCTCGCCGGCGTCGACGACGAGGGAGACGTCCCGCAGCACGGGGCGGCCGTCGTAGCCGACCACCCCGTGTGCGACGGTGATGACAGATTCGGTCACGAGCAGCTCAACGCCGTCCTCAGGGTCTGCAGGTTGGTGCGCATCACCGAAAGGTAGTCCTGCCCGCCGCCGTCGGCCGACAGCCCCTCCAGCGGGTCGAGCACCGCGGTCTTCGCGCCGACCTCGCGGGCGATGGTCTCGGCGACCTTCGGGCTGACCAGGGTCTCGAAGAAGATCGTGGTGGCGCCGTGCTCCCGGGCCTCCTCGGCCACCTCGGCGAGGCGCTGCGGGGAGGGCTCGGTCTCCGGGGTGAGCCCGGTGATGCCGACCTGTTCGAGCTGGTAGCGCTCGGCCAGGTAGCCGAACGCGGTGTGGCTGACCACGATCTCCCGCCGCTGGCAGCTCTTCAGCCCGGCGGCGAACTCGGCGTCCAGCTTCTCCAGCTCGGCGCGCAGGGTCTTCGCCCGCGCGGTGTAGTCGGCGGCGCGCTCCGGGTCGGCCCTGCCGAGCCGCTCGGCGAGCTGGTCGGCGACGCCGGCCAGCCGGGTCGGGTCGAGCCACAGGTGCGGGTCCCTGCCGCCGTTGCCCTTCTCGTCGGCGTGCTCCTCCTGGCCCGCGCCCTCACCCTCGTGGTCGTGCCCGCCGGCGCTCGCGGCCAGCAGCGGCTGCACCCCGGCCACGTCGAAGGCCCGGTCGCCGCCGCTCTGCGCGATCGCCTCGTCCACGGCCGGCTGGAAGCCCTTGAGGTAGACGACCAGTTCGGCCTGGTTGACCTCGCCGACCTGGCTCGGGGTGAGCTCCAGGTCGTGCGGCTCGGCGCCGGGCTTGGTCAGGTTGGTGACCCGGACCGCGTCGCCGCCGACCCGCTCGGCGACGAACTGGAGCGGGTAGAAGGCGGCGGCCACGTCGACCCGCTGCGGGTCGACGCCGGCCGTGCCGTCGTCGGAGCAGGCGGTGGCGGCGCCGAGCGCGACCAGGGCGGTCGCGGCGGCCAGGACACGTACGGTGGGGCGGCGGAGCATCATGCCCCCAACTCTCCGCGACAACGAAATTGATTGTCAAAAACGCATGCTTGCATGCGAGCGGCCTATCTGCTAATGCCGCCCGCCTGGGCGGCTCAGCGCAGCTTCGGGTTCAGAGCAGCTTCGCCAGCGCCACGGCCACCAACAGGGTCAGCATCACCAGCCGGATCACCCGGGTCGCCGGGGACTGCACCGGCCAGGTGGTGACCAGCAGCGCCACCAGCGCGGCGGCGAGCGCCAGCAGCAGCGCCCCGCCGAGCACCCCCGGTGCGAACAGTCCCACCAGCACCAGCACCAGGGTCGCCAGGAAGACCGTCGTCGGGTTCGCCCGGGCCAGCCGGAGCGGCAGGGAGCGCTGCGTACGCTGCATCCCACAGACTTTACGAGGCTCACCCCCACCGGCCCTACGAGGAGGACCCGGGTGCTGGTCACCAACCGGTTCGTGGTCGACGAGGACGTCGCCCCCGCCTTCACCGAACGCGCGCACGCCGCCCTCGCCGCGCTCGCCGCCCGCCCCGGCTACCTGCGCGGGGAGCTGCTGCGGGCCCTCGACGACACCCGCCACTGGTGCCTGGTCACCGAGTGGGAGTCCGTCGGGACGTACCGGCGGGCGCTCGGCGGGTTCGACGTGAAGGTGCACGCCACGCCGCTGCTGGCCGAGTCGCTGGACGAGCCGTCCGCGTACGAGACCCTGGCCGGCGCGGCCCCCGGCGGGGCCGTGGAGGTCAACCCCAGTGATCGGGCCGCTGATCCGCTGCGCTGAGCCGCCGGGCACTACCCTGCACCTATGACCGCACCCGGACCGTCCGGTCCACCCCCGTACCCCGTGGCGCCCGGGCCCGGCGGCCCGCCGGCCCCCGGCGTGCCGCCGACGCCTGCGGAGCCGCAGGTCCCCGCGCCCCCGGCGGGCCCCGGGGTGGTCCCGCCGTTCGCGGCGCCCCCCACCGAGGGGCGCGGCGCCCGCCTGTGGCTCGGCCTCGGCGCGGGGGCGCTCGCCGTGCTGATCTGCTGCGGCGGGGGCGGCACGGCGGTGGTGGGTCTCGCGGTCAGCAACGTGCAGGCGGTACGCGAGCAGGGCCGCTCGGTGACCGACGACTACTACCGGGGGCTGGTCGAGCGCAAGTACGAGCAGTCGTACGACGCGCTCTGCGACGACGCGCAGCGGCGCGAGTCCCGGCAGGAGTTCGAGCGCCGGGTCGCCGCCGAGCCGCAGATCGACTCGTACCGGGTGGGCGACGTCGACACCGTCAACCTCACCGTGCCGGTCTCGGTCACCTTCAGCGGCGGCGACCGGGGCGACCAGGAGGTCACCCTCGCCCCCGACGAGCAGACCGGCGCCATGGAGGTCTGCGGGGTGAGCTGACCGGCGTCCCCGGTATTCTGCTGGGCCCGGGGCCCCCGCGGTCGTACCGTGGGTCCCGAACCGACCGTTCCATCCACCGCGCGCCCCCGCCGGCCGCCAGCCGGCGTAGGAGGAAACAACATGCCAGCCGACCGTATCGACGCCGTCGTCAGCCTCGCCAAGCGCCGGGGCTTCGTCTTCCCCTCCAGCGAGATCTACGGGGGCACCCGGTCGGCGTGGGACTACGGCCCGCTCGGCGTGGAGCTGAAGGAGAACGTCCGCCGGCAGTGGTGGCGGACCATGGTCCAGCAGCGCGACGACGTCGTCGGCCTGGACTCGGCGGTCATCCTGGCCCGCAAGGTCTGGGAGGCCAGCGGCCACATCGCCGAGTTCGTCGACCCGCTCACCGAGTGTCAGTCCTGCCACAAGCGGTTCCGCGCCGACCACCTGGAGGAGGCGTACGAGGCCAAGCACGGCAAGCCGCTGACCTCGCTGACGGAGCTGAACTGCCCCAACTGCGGCAACAAGGGCACCTTCACCGAGCCGAAGATGTTCAACGGCCTGATGAAGACCTACCTCGGCCCGGTGGAGAGCGACGAGGGCTTGCACTACCTGCGCCCGGAGACCGCCCAGGGCATCTTCGTCAACTACAAGAACGTCGAGACGGTCGCCCGCAAGAAGCCCCCGTTCGGCATCGCGCAGACCGGCAAGTCGTTCCGCAACGAGATCACCCCGGGCAACTTCATCTTCCGCACCCGCGAGTTCGAGCAGATGGAGATGGAGTTCTTCGTCGAGCCGGGCACCGACGAGCAGTGGCACGAGTACTGGCTGCAGGAGCGCTGGAACTGGTACCTCGACCTCGGCCTGTCGGAGGAGAACCTGCGCTTCTACGAGCACCCCAAGGAGAAGCTCTCCCACTACTCGAAGCGCACCGTCGACATCGAGTACAGGTTCCAGTTCGGCGGCAGCGAGTTCGCCGAGCTGGAGGGCATCGCCAACCGCACCGACTTCGACCTGTCCACGCACAGCAAGCACTCCGGCGTCGACCTGTCGTACTTCGACCAGGCCAAGGGCGAGCGCTGGATCCCGTACGTGATCGAGCCGGCCGCCGGCCTCACCCGCGCGGTGCTGGCGTTCCTGCTGGAGGCGTACGACGAGGACGAGGCCCCGAACACCAAGGGCGGGGTGGACAAGCGCACCGTCATGCGCTTCGACCCGCGCCTGGCCCCGGTGAAGGTGGCCGTGCTGCCGCTGTCGCGCAACGAGGCGCTCTCGCCGAAGGCCAAGCAGCTCGCCGCCGACCTGCGCAAGCGCTGGGTGGTGGAGTTCGACGACTCGCAGGCCATCGGCCGCCGCTACCGCCGCCAGGACGAGATCGGCACCCCGTTCTGCGTCACGGTCGACTTCGACACCCTCGACGACAACGCGGTGACGGTGCGCAACCGGGACACCATGGCCCAGGAGCGCATCGGCCTGGACCAGGTGGAGCGCTACCTGATCGAGCGCCTCCCCGGCTGCTGACGGTGTAAGGAAGGGCCCCTTCTTAACGCATACGGGGCGGTTTCTGGGGGTCCTCGCAACACCTGATGGCTTATGTGGTTGTCAGTAGATCACGTAGGCGCTCGGCTGGGTTGTCCCAGCCGAGCGTCT